>NZ_JBSGVQ010000006.1:0-132289 GCF_053608525.1 Nocardia sp. NPDC055029 | reverse complement strand
TCCAACCCCCCCCGCGGCGCCGGGGGTTTGGGGGGCCCCCCCCGCGGGCCGCCCACCACACCGGTTCACTACGGCGTCGAGTAGCCGATGAGGGCGCCGATGCCCGCACCGATCGGGATGGTGACCAGGGCGCCGACTCCGCCCAGGAAGAAGCCGAGTACCGCGCCGATACCAGCGCCGATCAGGGCGCCGATGCCCGCGTTGTACTGCTTGCGGGCGAGGGCGTCACTGGCTTCGTCGACGAAGGCGGCCATGTTGTCGGTGACGACGGCCGGTGCGGCGACGGGACGCAGGGTGACCGACTGGCCGTCGGCGGCGATACCCGCGGCGAGGTCGAAATTGCCCGCGCCGGTGACGATGTGGGTCGGCACGGTGGCGACAACCCGGCCTGCCGGATCCGTGAGGGTCACCACGCCCCCGGCGAGGCTGAAGGTGCCGTCCGCGACGGACGCGGTGAGCCCGGAGCCGTCGGCGAGCGGGCTCGCCGTAAACGCCACTCCCCCTTCGACTCCCTGGACGATCGGAACCGCTGCCGCTGGTCCGGCGTGTGCGGTGGTGGCCGCGAGGCCGAGAGCCCCTACTGAGAGAACGGCGATCGCGCCCAATCGCCGTGCGCCCGAACTTGTTCGAGACGAGAATGTCATCTTGCCCCTCCAGTCTGCCCGCCGAGATCGGCGGAACATACTCTGCTGGACCGGATCTCGATCCGCGAACATTTTCGCATCGTTAAGGACCGAGGGGAACCCACCTGCGGTGATAACGGAAAAACATCACCAGATTTTCCGGTATTCAGGCGAGGTTGCGCTCGGCGCCGAACGCGCGGACAGGTTCCCATCGCCGTCGACATCACTCCGAACGGCGGCGATCCGGTTGCCGTGCCGCCGCGGATCCGGACTGGCAGCGTCGCGAATTTTGTCGGCAGAATGGGTTTTTCATCGAGCCGTACCGGAGGGAAAAACACATGACCATCCTGGTAACCGGGGCCACCGCCAACATCGGCCGCATGGTTGTCGACCATCTGCTCGCCGCGGGCAGCACCGATGTGCGCGCACTGACCACCAACCCGCGACGGGCGGCGCTCCCGGCCGGGGTGGAGGTGGTCGTAGGCTATCTGCGCAGGCCGGAGAGTCTGCCCGCGGCGTTCGACGGCGTGGAGCGGATGTACCTGGCGCCGACGCCGGACAATGTCACCGAGGTGCTTGCACTGGCTCGCGCGGCAGGCGTACGGCATGTGGTCGACCTGTCCGGCGAGCCCGAGAGCTGGTGGGGCACCGTCTGCACAGCGGTCGAGAACAGCGGCTTGGCCTGGACCCATCTCTGGCCTGCCGACTTCATGGAGAACACCCTGACCTGGTCGCAGCAGATCCGCGAGACCGGCACCGTCAGCGAGCCCTATCCCGACACCGCGACCGCCCCCGTCGCCATGGACGACATCGCCGCCGTCGCCGCCACCGCCCTGCTCTCCGACACCCACCACGGCCGCGCCTACCCGCTGGCGGGCCCGGAAGTCCTCACCCGCACCGAGCTGGTCCGCCACCTCGCCACCGCCCTCGACCGCGACATCATCTTCCGCCGGTCCTCCCGCGACGAAACCATCGCCGCTCTCACTCCCACCATGGGCGACAACACGACCTGGTATGTCGACAACGTCCTGACCGACTACACCCCCGACCCCGCCACCCTGCCCATCACCAGCGTCGAGGACATCACCGGCCGCCCGGCGACCACCTTCGCCCGCTGGGCAGCCGACAACGCCGGCCGGTTCCTCGCCGACTGACCCTCCGAATCATCCGGTCCGGGGTGGCGGCCGACGTGGCGAAATCTCATTGGACGCGCACAGACCGGTCGATCACGATCGAAGGATGGACACCGAACAGCCGTCGGCGCTGGGACCGGGGATCGTGCCGCCCGACCGGGTGGTGGTCGGCGATCTCGTGATTCGCCGGTGGCAACCCGAGGATCTGGCAGCCAAGTTCGCGGCGGTCACCGCCTCGTTCGAGCAGTTGCATCATTGGATGGACTGGGCGGCGCGACCGCCGGTCTTCGACGAGATGCGGGCGGCGCACGAGACGGTGACAACGCACTGGCCCACACCGGACGGCGGCTTCAACTACGGCATCTTCGGCAGCGACGGACATCTGCTCGGCGTGGTCGGGCTCCACGACCGGGTCGGTCCGGCGACTGTGGAGATCGGCTACTGGTGCCATGTCGATCATGTCGGCCGCGGCGTGATCACCAGGGCGGCCGGGGCGCTGACCACGATCGCGCTGGCACTCCCCGGCATCACTCGCATCGAAATCCGGTGCGACGCCAAGAATATCCGCAGCGCCGCCGTTCCCCGCCGACTCGGCTACCGGCTCGAGCGCATCGCCCCGCGGCCGCGGAAGACGCCGGGCGATTCGGGCCACGGGATGTGCTGGGTCAAGGAAATCTCCGTCAGCCCACGTCGCGCCGCAGCCAGGTGACTTCGGCGCCGACGCAATCGATTCCCTGCCGGTAGGTCTCGAGATCCTCGTCCCACGGCGTCCCCAGCGCCCGGTCGATCTCCGCGGACAGGTCGAACGCTCCGTGACCGCCGAGTTCACTGGCGGCTTGCAGTAAGGCACGTAATCGCATCTCGCCCAGCATCACATCGCCGTTGGCGCCGGTGGATCCGTGCCAGAGACCGAGCGCGGGAACGAAGCTGTAGCGTTCGCCGTCGACGCCTTCGCTGGGATCCTCGGTCACCTCGAAGCGCAGAACCGGCCAGGCGCGCAATGATTGGGCAATCCGCGATGCGGTGCCGACGGGGCCGATCCAATCGCTGCTGGCGCGCAGTTGTCCGTCGGCCGGTTGCGCGGTCCAGCGCAATTTCGCGGGGGACGAGAGCGCGGTGGACAGTGCCCATTCGACGTGCGGGCACAACGCGGCGGGCGATGAGTGGATGTAGACCACACCCGCCGTCGCATCAGCGAACTGACTCGATGCGCGCACTACCAACACCTCCAGCCTCGACAAGGAGCGTCTTCCCCAACGACCCGTCGCGGACTGGCGTGGCCCGAGTGTACTGAAGTGTTCGGTGTTGCGGGTGTTACTTCACAGCGTGTTGTGTGTCTCTGCGATCACGGAATCGCTGAATTTCGGCCACGCTGTTCGAGCCCAGTCGCCGAAATTCTCGTCGCTCAGCGCGATCGTCGCCACCCCTATTTCGGGGTCGACCCAGAGGAACGTGCCGGACTGCCCGAAGTGTCCGTAGGTCCGTCCGGAATTGGCGGAACCCGTCCAATGCGGGGATTTCCCGTCGCGGATTTCGAAACCCAATCCCCAGTCGTTGGGTCGCTGGGAACCGAATCCGGGCAGGATGCCATCGCGGCCGGGGAATTGCACCGAGGTCGCGTCGTCGAGGGTTTGCTGAGATATCAATTCGGGTGTCAGCAACTCGGTGGCGAACCGGACGAGGTCGTCCACCGAGGCTTCGGCCGCGTGCCCGGCGGGGCCGTCGAGGACCGCACCGCGCATGCCGAGCGGTTCGAACACGGCCTCGTGCAGATACCGCGGAAACGCGATGCCGGTGCTCGTGGTGAGAAAGTCGGCCAGTAGTTCGAAGCCCGCACTGGAATAGATGCGGCGGGCGCCGGGGGCGGCGATGACATCGGGGGTGGCGAAGGCGACGCCGGAGGTGTGGGCGAGCAGATGGCGGACAGTCGACCCGGGCGGACCGGCCGGCTGGTCCAGTTCGACGGCGCCCTCCTCGATCGCTACCAGCGTGGCGTAGGCGACCAGCGGTTTGGTGACCGAGGCGAGCCGGAAGACCCGCTCGGTGTCGCCGGTGGTCGACGCACCGCCTGCTGTGACGACCGCGGCGGCGGCGTTGGCGACCGGCCAGTGCTGTACCTGCTCGAACGAACGCATATCGGCAGCGTACGAGACGCCGCTACGATCGAGTCACCATGAGTCCCGCACCATCGATCCACGGCGACGTGGCGGCCGGTTTCGGCCCCGTCGCCGACGCCCTGCGCCGCAACTTCACCGACCACGGCGAGATCGGCGCCGCCGTCGCCGTCTACGCAGGTGAACAGCCACTGGTCGACCTGTGGGCAGGGCATCGCGATCGTCGGCGCGAGGTGCCGTGGGAGCGCGACACGATCGTGCCGGTGTTCTCCTCCTCGAAGGGCATGGCGGCGTTCACGATCGCCACGGCCGTCTCGCGCGGGCTGCTCGACTACGAGCAGCCGGTGGCGAAATACTGGCCGGAGTTCGCCGCGAACGGCAAAGAACAGATCACCGTCCGCCAGCTGATCGATCACCAGGCGGGGCTGTCCGGGCTGGACCGGATCGTGAAACTGCGCGAGCTGACCGACCGTGACGCTCTCGGCGCGCTGCTGGCCGCGCAGAAACCGGCGTGGAAACCCGGCACACGGCACGGCTACCACGCGCTCACCCTCGGTCTGTATCAGAGCGAACTCCTGCGCCGGGTCGATCCGGCGGGCCGCAGCCTCGGCCGGTTCTTCGCCGAGGAGATCGCCGCCCCGGTCGACGCGGATATGTACATCGGGCTCCCCGAGTCCGAGCCGATGGAGCGGGTCGCCCAGCTGTCGGCGACGAAGGGCCTCGACATCCTGCGCTACGAACTGGCCGACATCCCGGTGCGGATCGGCGCCGAGGTCTACGCCAAGCGGGGGCTTTCCTATGCGGCGCTGACCAATCCGCGCCCCGGTGCGCCTGCCCGCGCCGCCCGCCGGGAGTTCCTGGAAATCGAGTGGCCCGGCATGAACGGCGTCGGCAATGCCCGCGCGCTGGCCCGCGTCTACGGTGCGGCGGCCGGTCGCACCGGTGCGCTGCCGATCGGCGACGACGTGCTCGATCTGCTGGCCGCCGCCGATACCGCGGACGACGTGCCCGCCGGCGACCTGGTACTGCACACCAAGAGCCGCTACCACCTGGGATTCCGCAAGTCGCGCGGCAGTTTCCGCTTCGGCTCGGACAAACGCGCCTACGGCACAACGGGATTGGGTGGATCGTTCGGCTTCGCCGATCCCACGACGGGCCTCGGCTTCGGCTACAGCATGAACCGTCTCGGCATGGCGATCCTCGACGACGTCCGCAGCCGCAACCTGCGCGACGCCGTCCTGCGCTGCGTCGGCTGATATCCCGCGCAATCCGGCCGACGGGCGGCGGGCGGCGTCACGAACGAGCGGACAGCGCCGCAGCGCGCATCGGCGGGCAGACCCACCGATGCGCGCTGTCGGCTCCTAGCTCGATCAGTGTCCGGCGACGCCGCTGATCTCGTTCGGCGCCGACGTCAATGTGGCTGTGGCGGTGATCTTTCCGTCGGCCAGGTCCACCCGGTGCACCTGTTTGGTCGTCGGGTCCGACACGTAGGCGACCCCGCCGCGTACGAACAGCGCAGGCCGCGCGTCCTGCCAGTCGAGTGGTTCCTGCCAGGTCCTGATCACCGGGATGGTCCGGGTGACCGTGCCCGCGACCGGGTCGATGACGTGGATCTTGCCGTCGGTGCCGAGCACCAAGGCCTCACCGGCCGGGCCGCGTCCCAGCGAGCGGAAGGTGTAGCTGGTGCCGATATCGATCAGGCGCAGGGTGCCGTCGGTGGTGTTCACCAGTGAGATCCGCTGTGGCCGTTCGAGTTCGGCGTCCTTGTCGACCTTGTAGTCGCCGAGCACGATCGGCGAGACCTCGCTGCCGGACATGTTGCCGATCCGGCCGTAGGGGTCCGGGCTGGCGACCTTGGTGAACTTCCCGTCGCGGTAGACGAGCGCGCCGGTCTGGCAGCCGATCACCACCGCTTCGCCTTGGGCGGTCGCTTCACCGTGCACGCCGGGGCAGTCCTCGTTCCGGCTGAGCTCCTTGCGGTTTCCGTCGAGTGCGACGGCGCCGACACGCTTGTCCTCGGTGCCGAGGGTGAGTACCAGCTGCTCGTTGCTCAGTTCGATGGCGACACCGTGGTGCGGCGCGGCCGCCTGGTAGACCTCGGTCTTCGGCGTACCGTGCGCGAGCTGCGCCGAGTCGAAGAGGGTGACCTCGCCGGATCCGTCGGCGAACAGCACGGTCTTGCCCGCGTGCCGCACGACGTGCCCCGGTTTGATCGCGGGGAATTCGGTGCCGGTGAATTCCTTGGCGTAGGCGTCGAAGACACGGAACCCGTCCTTGGTCGACACCATGAGGTGATCGTCGTCGCCTGCCGGATTGAGCCGGTTGAACCCGTCGAGCTTCACCTCGCCCTGCTGGGCCAGCGTGGCGCCGTCGAGGACGTAGATGCCGCCGTCGAAGGTGAGGGCGATCGGCTCCGCGCCCGGGGTGTGCTCATGGTCGTGCGCGGCATCGTCCGCGCCACAACCACTCAGCGCGACCACCGAGGCGAGGGCCCCGGACATGGCCACCATCATGGTGATCCGTGACCGACTGTGCATGTGCTGCTCCATTTCTCCTGCGTGAACTACGTTGTCGGCCCGGACAAGCCACGGGCGATGGCCTCGGTGTTGGCGCGCGCCATCTCCAGATAGGTGGCCGCGCCGCCGCCGGCTGCCGTGAGCGATTCGGTGTGCAGGCCGATCACCTGCACCGGCACACCGGTGTGCTCGGCCAGGACGCGCGAGAGCCGGTCGGGCTGTGCGGAATCGGCGAAGATCGCGCCGACGCCCGCTGCCCGGATCGCGCCGGCGAGCTCGTCGAGATCGGCGGCGCTGGGTGAGGCCAGGGTGGTGCCGCTGGGGATCACCGCCCCGATGACGCGGAAGCCGAATCGCTGTGCGAGATAGCCGAAGACGTGATGATCGGTGACCAGTTGCCTGCGTTCGGCCGGTATCGCCGCGAAGCGGTCGGTCATCCACCGGTCCAGCTGGTCGAGCTCGGCGAGGTAGCGGTCGGTGTTCGCACGGACCGCCCCGGCATCTATGCCGTCGACCTGCGCGAGAACTGCCGCACTGATCGCCTCGACGGCCTTGCGGACCCGCTGCGGATCGGTCCAGAAGTGCGGGTCCGGCTTTCCCGCTGACTCGTCGGTGGTATACGCGATCGGGTCGACCCGTTCGGCCACAGCCAGCGTCGGCACCCCGGCCGCAGCGGCCGCCTGCACATGCCGGGCCACGCCCTCTTCCAGGCCCAACCCGTTGTGCACGACCAGCGCCGACTGTTCGATATCGGCCGCCTGCCGCGCCGAGATCGCGAACGAATGCGGATCGGCCCCGGCCTGCATGAGCACTGTCACGGGCACGGTATCGCCGACGACCGCCCTGGTCAGGTCACCGAGGATATTGGTCGTCACGACAATCCCGGATCGGTCGGTGCCGCTCGAACAGGCGGCGGCCAACGGCATCAGTACCGCCATGACGACAGCCGAGACCATGACGGCGGACAACGGCCTCCGCCGATGTATACGACGGCTGGAGACGAACGCGGACGACACTCTTCGCAACCGCCGCAGTTCATGGGATGCCACTGCACCGGGCAGCCACGATCGAAAGCCGATACAGGCGAGGGCACGCGGCCGCCACCCAACCCCGGCCAACGGTCGCCAAACGGCCCGGCACAGTGCGACCGCCGCGAGGTCGGCCGAGGAGGGGTAGGTGGTGTTGTTCCTCGCGTTCACAGCCCCGTCTCCACCATCAGCGAAGGCGCGATGTCCAGCGGGAACGTACGCGCCACCCGGAGGTTGTCGTTGTAGGCGATCTCGTGGATGGTGCGCGCACGAATATCGTTGACGTAGGCGCGATCCGGGTCTACATGGATCGAGGCATGATCGTCGACCGGGCCGGGGATCAAGGCGAGATGCGCTGTCTCCGCGCCGGTGACCGGGTCGAGTCCGTGCAGGACACCGTCACGGGTGAGCACCAGCAGCGACGATCCTTCGCCCGCCGTGTTCACCGCCACCACGTCGGTGATCGGTGTCAGCGTCCAGGTCTTCTTCCTGACGTCGAGGGTCCACACCCCGTTTCGGCCGGCGAGTGCGGTCAGCGTGGTGCTGCCGGGCCGATGGGTGAAGGCGGTCGCGCGCTCCGCGGGCGGTGCCGGGTACGGGATCTTCTCGGTGACGAACCCGCCGTCCCGCTGTGCCACGACGATCGCGCCGTCCGCGCATCCGAAGACGACGCCGCGCCGGGTCACCGCCTGCCCCTGCGGATCCGGGCACGTCACGGACTGCACGTCCCCCGCCGCACCGTCGCGTCCGCGCACCTCCACGCGTCCCGTTCCGTCGGCGACGAGCAGCCGCTCGGCGTAGGGCACCGCGATGCCGTCGATCCGCCGCGGCTCCGCAACCACACCTTCGCCCAGCGCCGCACGATCGAACACCATGGTCTCGCCGACATCTGAAACAACCGCTACGGCAACGGGATCGCTGTGCGCCGAGACCACCACGCCACTCGACCCTGCCGCACCACCGAGCCCCGGCGCTGCGCCCGACCCCTGCCCTGCACTCGGCCCTGCCGCACCACTGGGCGCCGGCGCTGCGCTCGGCCCAGCCGCTGCACTCGGCCCCGGCGCTGCACTCGGCCCCTGTCCTGCACTCGACCTTCCCGCCTCGGACAGTCCCACCACCGAGATATCGCCCGATCCGACCGCGCGAATCGGCGCGCTGTAATAGTGCCGGTGGTCGCCGTGGTCGACCGTCCACGCACCGCTGTCCGCGATCGAGAGACGCCCACCCGAACTCGCGAACCCGAACCGGCCGTCGCCAACGAGCCGAATCGCGCCAAGGGCCGACCCGCCCTCTGCTGAAGGTGGTTGCGGGGAACCTGCTTTCACAGTTCCCGCATCGATCGACGTCACCTTCTCGGTCAAGAGGTCGACGACCCGCATCTCCCCGGTGCCCGCATCGGCCACGATCAACCGGCTCTGCGCCTCCGACATCTCCTCGGCACCGGCAACGAACCCGTGCGGCGCTTCCTCCACCACCGCGGGCTCCCCCGACCCACACCCGACCAGCGGCAGCGCCGCGAGCGCGGCCACCGAGGCCACACCCATCCGGCGCGCACCGAACCGGTCCCGCAGCGCGGCGATGATCGCCGACAGGAAGAACGCGCCGACGGCCACGGCGGCGATGGTCGCGCCCGCCGCGGTCTGCGCGTGCCACGAGATGAGCAGCCCCACCGCGGTCGACACCCCGCCGATCAGCGCCGCGACCACCATCACCACCGGAATCCGATCCGACCAGTACACCGCCGCGGCCGGCGGCGCGATGAGCAGCCCGAACACCAGCAGGGTCCCGACGACATGGAATGACGCCACGATCGCCAGCGTCACCAGCCCGATCAGCGCCACCTGCGCCGCCTTGGGATGCAAGCCGAGGGTGTGCGCCTTGCGCGGATCGAAGGTCGACGCCACGAACGCCCGATGCCCCAGCACGGCGACGACGAGCGCGATCACCAGCGCCACACCGAGATACAGCAGATCACGCGACCGCACCGCCAGCACATCACCGAACAGGAACCCGGTCAGATCGACGGCGAACGACTGCGATCGCGACACGATGATCACCCCGGCCGCGAGCATGCCGACGAACAGCAGCCCGATCGCGGTATCCAGCGCGAACCGCTTGCTGCGCCCCAGCATCGAGACACCGAACGCCATGGCAGCGCAGCTGATCGCGGCCCCGAGAATCAGGTTCCCGCCGAGCAGGGCCGCCACCGCGACACCCGGCAGCATCCCGTGCGACATCGCGTCACCGAGAAAGGCCATGCCGCGCACCACAACCCAGGTCCCCGCCAGCGCGCAGACGCACGACACGAGCAGCCCACCCCACAGCGCTCGTTGCACGAATGCCACCTCGAACGGGGCGAACAGCCAATCCATAGCGCGGAACGATATACTGAAAACGATTATCGTTTCAATTGAGGTGAGATGCAGCACACAGATGGCGCAGCGATCGAGATCGAGCAGCTGACGGCGGGCTACGGCTCGACGCCGGTGCTGTCGGGGGTGTCGGCGACGATTCCGCGCGGACAGATCACCGCGATCGTCGGACCCAACGGATCAGGGAAATCGACCCTGCTCGGCGTACTCGCCGGGACCGTGCCCACCCAGTCGGGCGCGGTGCGGCGAGGCACCACCCGACGGCCCGCATTCGTGGTGCAGCACACCGCGATTCCGCCGACATTGCCGCTCACCGTCGGCGAGACCGTGGCGATGGGTCGCTGGGCGCATCGCGGACCGTGGCGGCGCCTCACCCGCGCGGACCGCGCCATCGCCCGCGCCTGCCTGGAACGGATGGATCTCACCGCTCTGGCGGCCCGGCGCCTGGACACCCTCTCGGGTGGACAACGCCAGCGCGCGCTGCTCGCCCAAGCGCTGGCGCAACAGTCCGATCTGCTGCTGCTGGACGAACCGGCGACGGGCCTGGACGCGGCCTCTCAGGCAGCGATCTCGGAGGTGCTGGCCGAGGTCAGCGCCGCGGGGGTCACCGTCGTGCAGGCCACCCACGACCTGGCCGAGGCCGACAAGGCAGATCACTGCCTGGTGCTCAGGGAGGGCCGTCTGATCGCCGCGGGGCAGCCGGGCGAGGTGGTGGTCCGGTCGTAGAATCGACAGCGCCCGCTCCACCCGCGCGTCCCGCAGCAGGAGGAAATCATGGCCGCGACACCGACCTCGGTCGACGACTATCTGGCCGGCCTGCCGGAGGCGGAGCGCGCCGTCCTGCAGCAGATCCGGGAGACGATTCACCGGGTAGTGCCAGAGGCGGGCGAGAAGATCAGTTACGCCATCCCGGCCGCCACCCTCGACGGCCGGGCGTTCATGTCCTTCGCCGGATGGAAGGTGCATGTGAGCGTGTACCCCATCCCCGAGGGGGACGAGGAGTTCGAACGTGCCATCGAGCCCTACACAGCGGGCCGTGGCACCCTGAAATTTCCACTCGGGGAACCGATTCCGTACGATCTGATCGCGCAGGTCGCGGTCCGGCTCGCCGAGCGGGAACGTCGGCGGTGACTTACCAGTCGGCTTCGGTGAAGCGGATGATGCCGCGAATGTTCTTGCCGTCCAGCATGTCCTGGTAGCCCTGGTTGATCTCCTCCAGCGAGTAGCTGCGGGTGACCATGTCGTCGAGGTTGAGCTGACCCGACTTGTACAGCGACAGCAGCCGCGGCGCGTCCTGACGGGCGTTGCCGCCGCCGAAGATGCAGCCCTTCACCGTCTTCTGCAGCATGGACAGCAGGAAGCTGTTCATCTTCACGTCGCCTGCGTCCATGCGGCCCATCGAGGTGACGACCAGCGTGCCCGCCTTGGCGGTGAGAATCAGGCCCTCTTCGATGTAGTCGCCGTGCATCTCACCCATGGTGAGGATGACCTTCTCGGCCATCCGCCCCTCGGTGGCCTCGATCATCGGCATGATCGCGGCGGCCATGCTCTCATAGGTGTGCGTGGCGCCGAACTTCTGCGCCTGCTCGCGCTTCCACGGATTCGGGTCGATGGCGATGACTTTCGACGCACCGGAGAGCACGGCGCCCTGCAGCGCGCTCATGCCGACGCCGCCGATGCCGGCGATCACCACGGTCTCGCCCGGCTGCACCTCGGCGACATGGGTCGAGGAACCGAAGCCGGTCGGCACGCCACAACCGACGAGGCACGCGACCTCGAACGGGATGGTCGGGTCGATCTTCACGACCGAGGTGTGGTGCACCGTCATGTACGGGGAGAAGGTGCCGAGCAGGCACATCGGGATGACGTTCTCGCCGCGCGCCTGGATGCGGTAGGTGCCGTCCGAGATCGCCTGGCCCATCAGCAGACCCGCGCCCAGGTCGCACAGCGCCATGTTGCCCGCGACGCACGCGGGACAGCGGCCACAGGCCGGGATGAACGACAGGATGACGTGGTCGCCCACGGCCAGGTCGCTGGGGCAGTTCGGGCCGAGCTTGGTGATGACACCCGCGCCCTCGTGCCCACCCATCACGGGGTAGCCCGGCATCGGCGTCGCGCCGGTGACGATGTGATGGTCGGAGTGGCACATGCCCGCCGTTTCCATCCGGATCTGCACTTCACCGGCGACGGGATCGCCGACCTCGATCTCCTCCACCGACCACTGCTGATCGGTGCCCCACAGGATCGCGCCCTTCGTCTTCATGTCCGGTCGACCTCTCGCCAAGCTTGTGCCTCGTTGTGATTGCACTCACCCTAACGAAGAATCGCCCGATTCTGAAACACGTTCTAGAAATATTGCCGAGAATTATCTATCCCCGCACGTCATGGACGTGATGGACGAGGTCGTGGAGGAAGTAGCGGGACAGCGAGGCGACCGTGAACAGCGACCCGTCGCTGCGCGCGCCCCGCAGCTCGAGCCGATCGGCGGGGACGGCGGCGAAGGCCGAGGCGGTCTTCTCGGCGGCCACCGCGAGCTCGGTCGCGACCCGCGCCGGGTCCTGTTCGCCGTAGCGGTCGGCGACGGCGGTCGCGTCCTGATCCCAGTTCTCGAACTGCGGCGGCACGACACCGTCACCGGCCAGCATCAGGGCCAGGCGGGTGTCGAAGATCCGGCACACATCGCGCACGTGGGCGCCGTACTCGAGCACCGACCAGGTCGTGTCGTCGGGACGGACCCGCGCATCGGAGCGCTCCAGCGCGGCGCCGAGCCGGGCGGCACTGTCGAGCGTGCGCTCGGGAACCGCCGCGTAGGCGGTCCGCTCGGCGTCGTATCCGCAGTCGGGACAGGCGCGTTCGAGGACCCAGGTCCAGTTCTTGGTGTCGGGAACGATCATGCCGTCAGCCTAGAATGTCTGAATCTTTCGATCCATCAATATTCTGCCAATCATCGGCGAGATCCGGGCATCACGCGATCAGCTGACGCGCCTTCTCGAACAGTTCCATGGTCACCGCGTGCAGGAAGTCGCCCACCGGCTTGGGCGCCTTGCCCGCGAACGCGCGCGCGTAGGTGCCCTCGAGGACGATGCCCAGCTTGAAGCAGGCCAGCACCTCGTACCAGGTGACGTTGCTCAGGTCGCGGTCGGAGAACTTGCCGTAGTGCTCGATCATCTCCGCCGGTGTCGGCAGGCCGCCGACGGTGCCGAGGGTGCCCATCAGGCCCGCGCCGACGGTGCCGGGAACCGGGCGGGTCGCGAGCTGCCAGCCGAGGTCGAGCAGCGGGTCGCCGATGGTGGACATCTCCCAGTCGACCATCGCCGCCACCTGCGGGCTGTCGTACTCGAACATCATGTTCGCCAGGTGACAGTCACCGTGCATGATGCCCGGTGTCCAGGTGGTCGGCCGGTTTCGCTCGAGCCAGTCGCCGACCTGATCGACACCGGGAATCCGCGGGCCGGGGTAGCCCTCGTTGGCGGAGTAGGAGTCGAGTTCGCGCAGCCAGCGCGGCACCTGGCGTTCCAGGAAACCCTCGGGCTTGCCGTAGTCGGCCAGGCCGAGCGCCTGGTAGTCGAGCGAGCCGAGGCGGGCGATGGCCTCGACCGCGGACAGGCCCATCTGCCGCCGGATCTCCGGGTCGCCCGCGTGCAGGGCGGGCAGTTCGGTCTGCGGGTTGAAGCCGTGGATCGGCTCCATCAGATAGAAGACCGCGCCGATCACGCCGTCGTCGTCGCAGGCGGCGATGACCCGGGGCGAGCGCACCTCGGTGCCGTCGAGCGCGCCGAGCAGTCGCGATTCGCGCCGGATCACGTCGTTGCTTCTGGCGCGCAGGTGCTTGGGTCCGCGTCGCAACACGTATTCGCGGTCGCCACGGGTGAAGCGCAGCATGATGTTCTGCGTGCCACCGCCGATCGGGGTCACTGCACCGAACGCGCCGCCGGGCAGGCCACGTTCGTCCATCCAGCGCCCGATCGCCGCGAAATCCGCGATGGTCGGGTCGACATCGACCGGTTGCGAAACAGACATGGCGATCATTGTGCCCGAGGCGGGTCTCCGGTGGGCCCGACGTAGGATTTCTGCCAGGATGCGCACGCTGTTGATCGACAACTACGACTCGTTCACCTACAACCTCTATCAGCTGATCAGTGAGGTCAACGGGAACGAGCCGACCGTCGTGCGCAATGACGAGTACGCCGAGCTCGCACTCGACCGCTTCGACAATGTGGTGATCTCGCCCGGACCCGGCCGTCCCGATCGCGCCCGCGACATGGGGGTGTCGACGGCGGTGATCGCGGAGTCGACGCTGCCGCTGCTCGGCGTCTGCCTCGGCCACCAGGGAATCGTGGTCGGCGCGGGCGGCACGGTGGGCCGCGCGCCGGAGGCCAGGCACGGCTACCTCGATCGCGTCGCGCACGACGATCGCGACCTGTTCGCCGGGCTGCCGCAGGATTTCACCGTCGTCCGGTATCACTCGCTGGCCGCCGAGGAACCGCTGCCCGAGGTGTTGGAGGTGACCGCGTCGACGAGCGACGGTGTGGTCATGGGCGTGCGCCACCGCGAGCGGCCGCAGTGGGGTGTGCAGTTCCATCCCGAATCGGTGTCGAGCGAATTCGGCGCCGCGCTGCTGCGCAATTTCGCCGATCTCACCAAGGCGCGCACCCACAACGGCGCGCCGATCCTCGTACGCGGACCGCGCGACCTGTCTCCGCAGATCACACCCGAACGTCGATTCGTGTTGCGGCACAGCATGATCGAGCGCGCCATCGATACCGAGGCGATCTTCCTGCGCCGCTACGCCGAGTCGCCGACCGCGTTCTGGCTCGACAGCGAACATGTCGAACCCGGGCTCGACCGGTTCTCCTTCCTCGGTGACGCGAGCGGACCGCACGCCGAGGTCGTCGGCTATCGGGTCGGTGCGGGCGCCGTCACGGTGACGGACGCCGAGGGCAGCAGGTCGGTCCCCGGCACGGTCTTGGACTATCTCGACCGCGAACTCCGGCGCAGACACTGCGAAACCCCACCCCTGCCTTTCGATTTCGCCTGCGGCTATGTGGGCTATCTCGGCTACGAGGTCAAGGCCGACTGCGGCGCGAGCGCGGCGCACCGCTCCCCCACCCCGGACGCAGGCTGGATCTTCGCCGATCGGCTGATCGTCGTCGATCACGAAGCCGGGCGCACGCACCTGCTGGCACTGGCCGAGGACGACATCGAGCGGGCGGATCGCTGGCTCGCCGAGACGGATGCGGCACTGGCCGATCTGCCCACCTGGGTCAATCCCGCCGACCTGCCTGTCCCCGCCGATCCGGATGCCGTCCAGGCGCATCTGGTCCGCGGCCGCGATCGCTATCTGGCCGATATCGCGGTCTGCCAGGAGCGATTGCACGCGGGCGAGTCCTACGAGATCTGCCTGACCGATGCGGCCGCGGTCGCCGCGGCCCCCGGCGACGGGCTCGCGCTGTATCGACGGCTGCGCCGCTGCAACCCGGCGCCGTATGCCGCCTATCTGCGTTTCCCTGGCCTCGATGTGGCCTGTTCGTCGCCGGAGCGGTTCCTCAAGATCGACCGGGACCGGGTGGTGGAGAGCAAGCCGATCAAGGGCACAGCGCCGCGCGGCCGGACCGTCGCCGAGGACGAGCACCTGCGCCTGTCGCTGGCCGACGACCCCAAGACGCGCGCCGAGAACCTGATGATCGTCGACCTGCTGCGCAACGATCTGGGCCGGGTCTGCGAGGTCGGCTCGGTGCACGTGCCGGAGTTGATGGCCACCGAAACCTATTCCACCCTGCACCAACTGGTCTCGACGGTGCGCGGGACGCTGCGCCCCGACGCCGGGGTGATCGACTGTCTGCGGGCCTGTTTCCCCGGCGGCTCGATGACCGGCGCGCCGAAACTGCGCACCATGGAGATCCTCGACGAGCTGGAAACCCAAGCGCGCGGGATCTATTCGGGCACGATCGGCTTCCTCGGCCTAGGCGGCACCGCCGACCTCAATATCGTCATCCGGACAGCGGTCCGCTACGACGACGAGTGGCGGATCGGCGCAGGCGGCGCGATCGTCCTCGACTCCGACGCCGAAGACGAGTACGCGGAGATGGTGCTGAAGGCCGCGGCGACATTCCGGGCGCTGAGCTGAGCGCTACCGGCGCGAACGCTTTCCCTTGGTGGGTTCCTGCGGCGGTTCCTCCCCCGCGCGTCCGGTGATCCGTCCGAGCAGCCCGACGCCCGGCAGCTTCGCCAGCGCCCCGAAGAGATCCTCGCCCAGCGAGATCATCGCCTCGAGCCGGGGCAACAGCCGGTCGTAGGTCGCGAAGACCGGATCGGCCAGCGCCAGGGTCCGGTCGAGCCGGTCGATGGTGCTGTTGAGCCGGTCCACCGCGATGGACAGGTTCTCCACCAGATCCGGCAACTGCGCGGCCAGCTGCGCCGAAGCCGGTGGCAGCCGCACCGCGGCATCGAAGGCATACCCCGCGGTCTGCTGAGCGGCGTCGATAGCCTGCCCCGCCGCGGTCTGCGCCGCACCGACCGCCGCCTGCGCCGCCGACAGCAGGTCAGCCCCCGGCACCTTGCGCCCCTGCGGCTCCGGCACCGGCTCCGCAGCGCGTCCCCGCTTCTTCGGGTTCGTCATGACTCCACTGTGCCGCACAGATCCCACAGACGCAGGGATGCGCACCTCGCACCACCCCGTGTGTCTCACCTACGAACCGAACCAAGCCCCGCACGCCCCGACCGCGAGGAGGGGCCGCGACCTCGAGCGCGCCAGCGCTCCAACAACCCTGTCGGTAGGGCATGACATCATGCGAGCACCATGGAACTACGTAAGGGCGCGCACGCGCCGGTCCCGACATCGCTTCTCGCCGTGGTTCTTTCATGGCGGTCGGCGCATGCCGTCGATGCGCACGCACTGCTGGTCACCGAGTCGGGGCTGGTGCGCGGCGATCGGGATTTCGTGTTCTTCAACGCGCCGCGGCATGCCTCGCAGGCGGTGACGCTGGATCAGGAGCCCGCGCCGGGGACCGCGCGGTTGAGTGTGTCGCTGCCGCGGACCGAAGCGGAGGTGGCGCGCATCGTCGTCAGCGCTTCCCTTGACGAGGGCACCTTCGATCAGCTCACCGATCTCACGCTGACCGTGCACGCCGCCGACGGTCCGGTCGCCCAGTTCGTGCTGGACGGCATCGAGGACGTGCAGGCGATGATGTTCGGCGAGTTCTACCGGCGCGACGGGCAGTGGCGGTTCCGGGCGATCGGCCAGGGGTGGTCCGGCGGGCTCGCGGGGCTGGCCACCGAATTCGGCGTCACCGTCAACGAGCCGGCCGGCGGACATCCCGGCGCCGAGCGATCGGGAACCCCTGCGTCGACTTCGGCGGCACGGCAGGCGTCGTCACGCACCGCCGATCGTGCGGAGTTCGCCCGGGTACCGCATGGCGACTCGACGTCGACTGCGGCCGAGTTCTCCGACCACGACACCACCGCCGATCCCGGCACCCACGCGCACACCGGACGGTCGCCCTCGCGCCCGCCTGCCCTCACCCGGCGCGTCATCGATGTCCCGCCGCCACCACCACCGAACCCGGAACTGGCCGACTGGCATCCCGACCCGCAGGTCCCCGGGCACTTGCGCTGGTGGGACGGCGACGAGTGGACGACGAGCACCCGCCCGCACATCCAGGACCACCGTGCCCGCTGCCCCCGCTGCGGCAACCCGTTGCGCCGCAAGATCTTCGGCGGACACGGCCAGTGCCGGTCGTGCGCGGGTGAGGTGGAGGAATTCCTCACGCACTGGCGCAACCGGGCCCGGCGGGTGCTCACCGGCCCCGGCACCCTGTCCGAGGACTGGCTCGAGGTGTGGGCGGCCTTGCGCTACCAGCGCATCGACGAGGAGCACGGGCGGGCGGTGCTGCGCGAGGCAGGACTGACCCAGGTGGAGCGGATGGTCGCGTTCGCCTTCGCCGACGGTGAGGTGTTCGCCGACGAACTGGACGCGTTCGAGCACGTGGTGAGCGAACTCGCCCTGTCCGGCCCGATCGTCGAGGACCTGCGCCGCCGGATGCACCGCGGCCGCACCCTGTCCCGGCTACGCGCCGGCGAACTGCCCACCATCGACACCCCGGGCCTGCACCTGGATCCCGAGGAGCGGGTGCACCTGGACCTGCCCGCCGTGCACATCAGGATGCTCGCGCGCGGCCCGCGCAATACCGAGGGCCGGTTGATCGGCAGCTCCAAGAAACTGCGCTTCGTCGGCGACGGCACCGGCATCGAACTGCCGTGGAACCGGGTGGTTTCCGTGCACCCGGAGCACGGCACCGTGGTGCTCGCCGCGACCTCGGCGCGCGGCGGCGCCACCTTCGGGGTCACCGATCCCGACTATGTGGCCGCCGCGCTGGAAGGTGCGCTGCGCGTGGCGAAACGCCTGGTCCTGACACCGGGCCAGCGCGACAGCCGCAGCATCCCGCAGGACGTGAAAGCCCAGGTGTGGCAGCGCGACGGCGGTCGCTGCGTCGAGTGCGGTGACGGCCACTACCTGGAGTTCGATCACATCATCCCGCTCAGCCGCGGTGGTGCGACGAGCGCGGCGAACCTGCAGATCCTGTGCCGGGGCTGCAACCGCGCCAAAGGCGCCCGGATCTAGCCGAGGATGGCGTTCATGATGGTGCCGCCACTGGTGGCCACCACGCCGCCGATCATCGCGCCCGCGATCATCTTCGGCGACTCCATGGAGCTGCCGTTCCACTTCTCCCAGGCGAACTTTCCGCCAGCGACGGTGATGGCCAGCACACCGGACAGGATCATGAACCAGGTCAGGTACTGGACCATTTGCATGATCTTGTCCGACAGCGGCGGCGCCTCGGGCGTAGGATTGCTGACCTGCGCGAACGTCGTGACAGTCTCGGCCATCGACGTCAGAATGATGCTCATAGCCTGCTCCCCTTTTCGCGTGATGCGAACTGCGTTCCAGCACTGCCGTATTCGAACGAGTCCAGGATACGGGCGCGAACCCCCGGCACACCAACAAAACCGATCGGTCCGCTCCGGGTGGGCGGCTGCGGCACCCGATTCGACCGGATAACATCAGCGACAGCAGTTCATCGCCGTTCCCCCCGAGTACCGAGTGAGAGCAAACATGATTCTGGCCGCCGTCACCGATACCTTGGCGCAGATGGGCAATCCGACTCCCGAAGCACCCCCGATGTCGGACAAGATCTTGCAGCTGGTGCGTTATTTCACCTGGTTCATCCTGCTGTCGGGCGTCATCGCCATCACCTACGCGGGCGGCAAGTTCGCCTGGGAGAAGTGGACCGGCGGCGGTCTCGAGTCGCCGAAGATGATCGCGGGCGCGATGATCGGCGGCGCGGTCGCCACCAGCGCGGGCACCATCATGAACGCCATGCTCTGATCCCTGTCCGCTCGCAGGCGGTCCGGGAGATTCCCGGGCCACCTCGACCGGCAAGGCACCCGACGACCCGAGTTCTGTTGTCCAGCAGGAGAACTCGGGTCGTCTGGCGTGCGGGGTCTCGAGTGTCGGCACATGGCAGCTACCTCCTTTGTCGGGTGGCGGGCGAATCGGCTAGGTGTACAGGCGGTCCAGGAAGGCGTAGAGGTTCTCGCGCACCCGCTGCGCCTTCTCCTCCGGCGTCAGGTCCTCGCGATACCGGCTGCCCAGCGCGGGCCGCTTCTTGTTGCGGGCATACAGCGAGCAGGCCAGATCGGTGCAGAGATAGCTGCCGATCGTGTTGCCGCGCCGTCCCGACTCACCGGCCTTGTTCGCGGTCATCAGCGAGACGCCGCCGCCGGTGTGGGTGGTCAGGCAGAACGCGCACATCTGTGTCTTGCCCGATCCGCCGGTCTCGTGCCGCAGGGTGACGCCGACCAGGTCGCCGTCACGCGGGACCGCGAGATAGCAGCGGCCCGGATACGACGGGTCGGTCCAGCCGAGGAAGTCGAGATCGTCCCAGGGACGAGCATCGAGGTCACGCGGCACGGACAGGCGTTTGGCGTCCCCTTTCGAACAGTTGACGAACGACGACCTGATGTCGCGTTCGGTGACGGGCTCCATGGAGTGTCCTCTCGGTGTGTCGGTCACAAACGGTAGACACGCTAACGATGCCCCCGGAGCACTGACAACCGAGTTTTCTGCCGCTACTGGTCGAGGAGCGCCGCGACGGCGCGTTCGGCGCTCTGGACGGCGCTTTCCATCGTCGCCGACCAGTCGGTGCGAGTCCAGTCGCCGGCCAGCATCAGGTTCGGGACCGACGTGCGCTGACCGGGGCGCAGGTTGTCGGTGCCGAGGACCTGGGAGAACGTCGCCTTGGGCATTTTCACCACGTGGCCGGTCACGACCTTCGCCTCGGCGGCTTCCGGATAGTAGCGGCGGATGAGGTCCATCTGCTCGGCGACGATCTCGTCGTTGCTCTTGTGGATCTGCTCGTAGGCGCCACTGGTGGTCAAGCAGTACAGCCAGGTTCCTTCGGGTGTGCGACCGTGCATGCGCTGCCGGTCGAAGACCTGATCGATCACGCCGGTGCCGCCGATCAGCGCCTCCATGGCCGACTCGGTCTTCAGTGGCCGGTCCAGATACAGGTTCGTGCTCACGATCGGGGTGACACCCAGCTTGTCGGCTGCGGCGTATATTTCGGCATGTTCGGGCAGGTCGTCGAGGAGCCCGCCGATAGTGGAGTTCGGGACCGCGCAGATCACCGCGTCGGCCTCGATCACCGAGCCGTCCGCCATCTGCACGCCGGTCGCCCTTCCGTCGGTGACGACGATCTTGCGGGCCACCGCCCGGTAGCGCACATCGACGCCGTGGCGTTCGAAGACCTTCTCGGCGCCGGAGATGTAGAGGGTGTCCAGGTCCACGGTGGGGTACCCGATCGTGACAGCCACCCGGTCCCGCATCCCGATCCGGACCCCGGTGGCCAGCACGTCGGCGAACACCTTCGCCGACTCTCTGTCCACCGGCTCCGCCGCGATGCCGAGCGCGAGCCAATCCCACAGGGCTTCACGCGCTTTCGCCGGCATCCCGACACGCTGGAACCACTGTTCGGTGGTGATGTCGGCGAGGTCCCTCGGCTGCCACAGCGCCTGCCGGACCAACAGCAGCGAGGACCGCAGCGCACGCAGCCGATCCAGCGGGCCCGCGTCGGGATGCGCACCCATCAGCGTGCGCCATGCACCGAAACCCTTGGTATACAACATGACTGCGCGACCGCCTGGCCAGCGCAGACTCCCGGCACCCGGAAACTCCACGTACTGCCGGGTGCCGACGCTGTCCAGATACCGCCACAGGCTGTGGTACCCGCTGGCCACCACATGCTGGCCGTTGTCCGGGAGGTCGTTCACCTCGGCGACGCGCATCGCCTGCGTGCGGCCACCCAGCCGAGCTCGCCGCTCCAACAGCGTCACCTGCTTGCCGGCCTCCGCCAGCCACACCGCGGCAGCCAAGCCGGCCAGACCACCCCCGATGACGACGAACCGGCGCGAATCGCTTGTGCCCACCATTGAGACAATGTAGCTCGATTTCTCTCTTTATATCGCCGAACCGGCGCGGAGGAGTCCGGACAGGGCAGCATCGATGTCCTGATGTGTGGGGTGGACGACCTAGACGCCCCGACAGACTTCGCCAACACTGAATTCGTGAAGACAGTTCTCATCCTCGGCTTTCCGGGCGTCCAGGCCCTCGACCTGGTCGGCCCGTTCGAGGTGTTCACAGCCGCGACCCTGTACCTCACCGGCCAGGGGCACGGAGAGGACGGCTATTCGGTCCGCGTCGTCACCCGTACCGGGGAACCCGCCACCACACGCACCGGCCTCGCCCTGCTCGCTCAGCCATTGCCCGATCCGCGCGAGTCGGTCGACACGCTGGTGCTGCCCGGCGGCCTCGGCGTCGACGATGCGCGGCTCGACCCGGAGCTCGTCGAATGGATACAGGCTGCGGCCGAGCGCAGCCGCCGCATCGTCAGCGTCTGCACCGGCGCGTTCCTCGCTGCCCAAGCCGGCCTGATCGACGGCTGCGTGGCCACAACGCACTGGGCCTTCGCCGGACGGATGGCCCGCGAATTCCCTTCGGTCACCGTCGATCCCGAGCCGATCTTCGTCCGCAGCTCCGAGCGTGTCTGGACCGCGGCGGGCGTTACCGCGGGCATCGACCTCGCCTTGGCGCTCGTCGAAGACGACTACGGCCACGAGGCCGCGCAGATGGTGGCGCGCTATCTCGTCATGTACCTGCGCAGGCCGGGCGGACAGACCCAGTTCGCCGCGCCGGTCTGGACGCCGCGCGCCAACCGTGCGCCCATCCGCGAGGCACAGGAAGCGATCGAGTCCGAACCCGCTGGGGCACACAGCATTCCCGCACTCGCCAGCCGAGCGGCGATGAGCCCGCGGCACTTCACCCGCGTGTTCACCCGGGAGGTCGGTGAAGCGCCCGGCGCCTACGTCGAGCGAATCCGCACCGAGGCCGCGCGCCGCCGGCTCGAGGAGACCGACGACACCGTCACCGTCATCGCCGCCGGTTGCGGGTTCGGCAGTGCCGAATCGCTGCGCCGCATTTTCGTTCGACGACTGGGCATTTCGCCCGATCAGTACCGCAAGACCTTCGCCTGACAGAGGAGACGACAGTGCAGATCGCCATCGTGGTGTACCCCGGATACACCGCACTGGACTTCATCGGTCCCTACGAGGTGCTCGGGCGCCTGCCCGACGCCGAAGTACGCTTCGTCTGGCACGATCCGGGCCCGGTCCCGGCCGACTCGGGAGTGCTGCTGATCGGGGCGACCCACTCTTTCGACGAGACCCCCTCGCCCGACATCATCCTGGTGCCCGGGGGCATGACGTCGATGGAGCACGCCCGCGACGGGAAGCTGCTCGACTGGCTCCGCCGCGCGAACGAGACGTCGACCTGGACGACGTCGGTGTGTTCGGGCTCGGCGATCCTGGCGGCCGCGGGCCTGCTGCGCGGTCGGCGCGCCACATCACACTGGCTCATGCTGCCGGTGCTGCGGACATTCGGCGTCGACCCCGTCGGCGATCAGCGGATCGTGCACGAGGGCAAGATCGCGACGGCAGCGGGCGTCTCGGCCGGAATCGACCTGGCGATCTGGCTTTTCGGCCAGATCTGCGGCGAAGCACCGGCCAAGGCGGTGCAACTGCTCATCGAATACGATCCGCAGCCGCCGTTCGACTCCGGCCATGTGTCCAAGGCGTCGGCGGCCACCAAGGCGCGAGCGACAGCCCAGCTGACCAAGGAGTCCATCCAGCTGCATCAAGTGCTTCCGTCGGTGCAACTGCTGTGGGGCGCGGCGATCCAGCGGGTCCGTTCGAACCGATCCCGCGAGCGGGCTAGCGAATGATGCCCGCGGTGCGGGCGGCGCGGAGCCAGTCGGGGAATTCGCCGAGGAGGCGGCGGTAGAGTTCGGTGTCGTCGACCTGGTCGATGTCGTCGAGCGCGAAGAAGCCTGCGTTGTCGACGACGCGTCCGTCGAGTTCGTCGAGGGTGCGCAGGACGCCGAAGTTGGCTTTGCCGAGGCCGATGAACTGCCAGAAGGCGGGCAGGGCAGCGGCTTCGCGCATGAGGGCGGCGATTTCGCGTTTCTTGGCGAAGCCGCCGTCGGTGAAGAACAGGACCAGAGTCGGGACGGCGCCCGCGGTGAGGGTGTCGATGACGGCGCGCATCACCGGGAGTTCGTCGTTGCGACCGCCGATGCCGTCGTAATCGATGCCGTCGTGGGTGCCGGTCAGATGCAGGTACGTCTGGGCCCACTGCTCCCCGCCCGCGACGGTGATGTCGGGCAGTTTGGCGAAGGTCAGCGCGTAGAGGTAGGCCTCGAGGGTGCCGTCGTCGTCGAGCTGAGTGGCGACGGGGATCATCCGCTCCACCACGCGGTGCACGGTGCCGCCGCGATACAGCTTCTGCATGCTGCCGGTCTTGTCGATGACCAGCACCACGCGCGCCCGCGTACCGAACGCGCTCTTGTCGATGAGCACTTTCGCGACCTCGTGCTTACGCATGTCCAGCTTCTGCCGCTTCTCGAACGACAGCGCCGCTTCTCCGGGCACGGTCCGAATCTCGGGCTGGGCCACGGCTTCCGGCTCGTCGTCGACGCTCACCCCATGATCGGTGACCAGATCCGCGAACCCACCGGCATATCCCTGCCCGACGGCTCGCACCTTCCACTGCTCGCCGCGCCGGTACAGCTCGAGCGCGATCACCACCGACTCCTGGTCGAGCCCGTCGATCACGTACTCGTACAGCACATTTCCCGCGGCATCGGCCACCGATGCCACCGGCGGCGCCGCACCACCGAACGTATCCCCTGCTGCCGCAACGGTGATCACCGCGCGAATCTGCTCGATCTCGGCGGGCACCACCCCGGGCGACACCGTGAGCACCGCCCCGCTCAGCCGAACCCCCGGCGCCTGTGGCTGATTGAAGAACACGAAGTCGGCGTCGGACCGCACCTTCCCGGTCCCGGTCACCAGCAGCGCCGACAGATCCGCCGCCACCCCGCCCCGCACGGTCAGCACCACCTCCGGCTGTGTCAACCCCGCGTTCTGCCCCTTCACCAGCGCAGCAGCCACCGCCACTCCCTCATCCGTCCGCCGTAATGCACCACACCTTAGGCGCAGCGACCGGCGTGGGCAGCGCGATCCGTTCTAGATCCAGCCCTTCTCTCTGGCCTTGAGCGCGGCTTCGTAGCGGTTGGAGACGCCGAGCTTGCTCATCGCCGACGACAGGTAGTTGCGGGTTGTGCCTGGTGACAGGTGCGCGCGGCGGGCGATGTCGTCGACGGACGCGCCGTCGGCGGCGAATTCGAGCACGTCGGCCTCGCGGGCGGTGAGCACGGTGTCGCCTGCGCTGATGGCCTCGGCGGCCAGTTCCGGATCGACGTAGCGGCCGCCGTTGTGCACGGTGCGGATCACCTCGGCCAGGGTCGCCGCCGAGGTCGTCTTGGGCAGGAAGCCGCGCACGCCGGCCGACAGCGCGCGCTTGAGATAGCCGGGCCTGCCGTGACTGGTGACGATCAGGGTGCCCGCGCCCGGCGTGATCCGCTGGAGCTCGACCGCGGTGTCGATACCGTCCATGCCCGGCATCTGCAGGTCGATGACGGCCACCGCCACCGGTTCGGCCGCCTCGGCGCGACGTCGCCAGAGGTCGACGAGTTCCGTCCCGGAGCCGACGTGCGCGACGACCTCCAGGTCGGTCTCCAGATCGAGCATTGTCGCCAGTGCGGCGCGGATGAGGGTCTCGTCGTCGGCGAGGTAGACCGGAATCACTTCTTCTCCCAGTGGATTTCGAGGATGAACTCGTCGCCGGTCGCGGTGACGTCGAGGGTCGCGCCGACCGCGGCGAGCCGCTCGGCCAGTCCACGCAACCCGGAGCGTTCACCGGTCGCGCCGTGCGGGTTGTCGTTGCGCAGCGACATGCCCGCGCTGCCGAGCGCCAGCGTCGCCACGGTCGCCGCGGAGTGCTCGACGATATTCGTCGTGCCCTCGCGCACCACCCAGGCCGCGACTTCGTGGAACTGCGGCCCCACCTTGGCCGCGTCACCTTCGACGACGAGCTCGCAGCCAACGGCCGACAGCAGCGAGCGCGCCCCGGCCACTTCACCGCGCAGATCGATATTGCGGTAGCCGCGCACCAGTGTGCGCATCTGCCCCATCGATTCGACCGCGAGCTCCCGCACCTCCTCCATCTCCGCCACGGCCCGCTCCTGGTCACCGGAACGCGACAGCGCCACGGCCAGTTCGCTTTTCACCGCGATCGCGGAGAACCCGCGGCCGACGACATCGTGCAGATCGCGCGCGAATCGCAGTCGTTCCTCGGCGACCTGCAGTTCGGCCTCGACGAGTTTGGCCCGGTCGAGTTCGTCGACGACTCTGAGTCCCCACACGGTGAAGGCCGTCAAGCCGACGACGACTACTCCGGTGAGCAGATACACCGCCGCCAGCGCCAGTGCGGACAGTGGCGACGATCCGAACGCCAGGCCGGTGGCGAGACTCAGGCCGAGCAGCACCCACCACCGGTGCCGAATGAAGGGGATGACGGCGAACATGGCCAGCAGGGCCGCGAGTCCGCCCGCCACCCGCGCGTCGCGGACGGTCGACTCGGCCGTGGCCAGGCGGGCGATCGCCGCCGAAACCGCCCACATCGCCAGCAATGTCACCGCCGCCAGCAGCGGTGCCCACTGCCGCGTCACCCCACCCGGCACCGTCGCGAAATCGTGCTGTGCCGCTACTGCGAGGACCGCGGTGATTCCGGCGACCACGATCACCGGGGCCGACCACCGCGAGCCCGCGGAATTGAGCATCACCACGACCACCCCGAGGATGCTCCCCTGGAAGGTGAGCCGCGTGGCGAGGCGGAACTTCGCCGCGCTCGACAGCTCGTGCCACCAGGCGGTCCATCGGCTCACCCGCGATCGTCCCACCGGAAGCTCTTGCGGGTCAGCGCGAGCGCCAGGACGGTCCACATCGCCAGTGTCGCAAACGGGCGGCCCGCTTCGGTGACGGTGCCGGCGAAGCTCGATACCGCGTCGGACTCCGCGGCCGTCGCCGTCTTGCCGGACGCACCGAGGAAGACCAGGTCGGAGACGGCGGCGAACGGTGTCCAGTCGGCGAGCGTGGCCAGCCGGTCGGGCAGCACGGTGCGGATCGAGGCGAGGCCGACCATGGCGAGGGCCATCACCGGCAGCGAGGTGATCTGCGCGGCCTCGGCGTTCTTGGTCACCGCGCTGGTGGCCAGCGCGAGCAGCGAGAACACACCGATCCCGGCCACGAACGCCAGCACCATCAGCACCGGGTTGACCGGTGCGGGCGCGCCACTGCCGTAGACCGCCGCGGCGACGGCGGCGGTGCACACGAGGGTTACCAGGACACCGGGCACCGCGGGGGCGGATTGGATCTGCCAGTCGGCGGCCTCACCGGTGCGCAGCCGCTTCAGCACGCCCTCGCCGCGGCGCGTCGTCACCATCGACAGCACCGAGTAGTACTGCACGAAGATCAATGCCATGAGCGCGAGCATTTCGAAGGCGACCGCCGCCATCGCGGTCGTCGGCTCGGTGTCTTTGCGGGCGATGAAATAGGTGACCAGCGGGATCCCGACCGGGAACAGCGTCGCCATGTAGACGAGAGTCTTGTTACGCCGGAACTGCAACCACTCCGCCTTGGCGAGCGCGGTGAGCGGGCGGGGGCGAGGTGCGGTGATGGTGGTCATCGTCGTGCTCCGATCAGTTCGGGGGTGTTCGGCCGCGCGTCGGCGTCGCCCGCGATGTCGAGGAAGACCGATTCCAGGGAGGCCGCGCGAGCCTCGAGCCCGGTCAGCCGGACGCCGGCCTCGCGCGCCCAGGCGAGCAGTTCGAACAGGTGACCTTGCAGGTCGTCGGTGCTGACGGTGACGCGCTCGCGTGCTTCGATATTCGCGCCGCGCAGCGGCGGCACCGGCAGTCCGGGATGGTCGAAGACGATGCGCGCCGGATGGTCGTCGACGATCTCGCGCAGCGTGCCGCGCCGGGCGATCACGCCCTTGTCCATAATGGCGATGCGGTCGGCCAGCGACTCGGCCTCGTCGAGGTAGTGCGTGGTGAGCACCATCGTCACCCCGGCGGCCTTGAGGTCGGCGAGCAATTGCCATGTCCTGCGGCGGCTTTCCGGATCGAGTCCGGTGGTCGGCTCGTCCAGGAACAGCAGGCGCGGCTGACCGAGCAGCGCACAGGCCATGTCGACGCGGCGCTGCTCCCCGCCCGACAGCGAACCGACCCGCACCTCGGCGCGATCGACCAGGCCGACCTGTGCGAGCACAGTCTCGACGGTGGTCGGGTTGGTGCAGGTGCCGCGCCACATCTCGAGTGTCTCGGCGACGGTCAGTTCGGCGGGCAGCCCACCGGATTGCAGCATGATGCCGACCTGCGCGCGGACCTGATCGCGGTGCCGGAGCGGGTCCAGGCCGAACACCTCGACCGCACCGGCCGACGGGGCGGCGAGCCCCTCCAGCAGGTCGAGCGTCGAGGTCTTGCCCGCACCGTTGGTGCCGAGCAGCGCGAAGACCTCCCCCTCGACGATGTCGAGATCCACGCCTTTGACGGCCTCGAAGGCCTGCTCGCCGCGGCCGTAGGTGCGCCGCAGTCCGCGCGCGGAGATGACGATGTCGTTCATCGTGTGCCCCTTTCTCACACCTTCCACGGTCGTCGACGGGGGCCGTCGCCAGTAGTACGCGCGATCACCGATTACCGATGAGATCCGCATGGGCAGACGATGACAAAAGTCATCCCGCCCTCCGCAGCAGGGCGATGCCGTACGCGGCGAACCAGATCGTCCACAGCAGCCAGCCGGACAGGCCGATCAGACCGAGCGGACCCTTCTCGTCGATGACGACCGGCGCGATCGTCGCGGCGGTGAATTGCAGTGCGGCGGCGAGAAATCCGAGCGTCGCGTGCCAGCGTGGAACGAGGCCGCCGAAACGTCCGGCGATCGTCAGGCCGACGAGTGCCAGTGCGAGAAAGGTTCCGTTGAGCGCGAGCAGGGCATCATGCAGGGCCCACAGCGCACCACCGTCGGGCGAGATCCCCAGGGCGTAGCGGATTCCGACGATCACCGTGAAGGTGGCATTCTGCAGCAGCAATCCGGCGAAACCGACGAGCGACCATGCCGTGCCCGCCGCGCGTTCGATCGGCCGCAGCACCGTCAGCACGCCCGCGCCGAACAGCACGGCACAGAACCACGCCAGCGGTGTCGGCGCCATGGCTGCGGCCACCAGGCCACGATGATCGGCGAAGAAGGTGGCCGCCTCGCCGGGGTCGGTGCCGGGTGTGGGAAGTCCGGCGGGCACCAGAATCAGATTCGCACCCAGGATGACCAGCACGAACACGATGCCAGCGAGACCGGCGACGCGCCGGAACCCGGACCCGCTCGCGATATTGGATTTATCACTCATATTTTGAATATAGTGACCGTAAAACGAAAGGGGAACCGTTGTCCAGCGAGCCACCGCGCCGCCGCTACGACTCACTGCGCCGCACCCTGCAAGCCCAGGCCACCAGTGTCGAGATCGCCCAGGCCGCGCGCCGCCTGTTCGTGACCCAGGGCTGGGCCGCGACGACCGTCCGCGAAGTCGCCCGCGAGGCAGGCGTTTCCGTCCCCACCGTGTACTCGGCGTACGGCAACAAGACCGGCCTGGTCCAGGCCGTCGTCGACGCCGCCGACCTGTCCGCCGACGCCCCACGGATGCTCGCCGAACTCGAAGCCGCCGTGGGCGACCCACCCCGCCAGCTAGCCGCCATGGCGGGCTACGACCGCCGCCTCTTCGAACGCGCCGCCGACGTCATCGCTCTGGTCCGCGAGGCCGCCCGCACCGAACCCGACCTGGCCACCACCTACCTCGACGCCCGCCGCCGCGCCGACGACACCCGCATCCAGGTCTTCACCTCCTGGCCGGACGGCACCCTGCGCGAAGACCTCGCCACCTCGGTCGACATCTACGCCGCCCTGTGCACCATCGACGTCTTCACCACCCTCACCGCCGAACGCGGCTGGTCACCGGACCGCATCGAAACCTGGTGGGCCACAACCCTGTCCCGCGAACTCCTCGCCTGAGCGGTCAGCGGCGGCGCAGCGAGGCGTCGAGCAGTGACGGTGGGGTGTCGTGCTTCTCTTCGGGGGCGAGGTCGACGCCGGGGGCGACGATGGCATCTATCGCGTCGAGAACGTCGGCGGGCAGGACTGTGTCGGCGGCGGCGAGCTGAGAGTGCAAGTGCGCCATGGTGCGTGGGCCGATGATGGCGCTGGTGACGCCTGGGTGGGCGGTGACGAAGCCGAGGGCGAGCTGGATCATGGTCAGCCCAGCCTGATCGGCGAGAACGGCCAGCTGTTCGACGGCGTTCATCTTGGCCTGATTGGCCGGGATGGCGGTGTCGAAGCGATGTGGCATGAATGCCGAACGGCTGGTGGCTATTTCGCGGTCGGCGCGGATCGCGCCCGAGAGCCAGCCCGACGCCAGTGGGCTCCAGACCAGCACGCCGAGTCCGTATTCCTGGGTGACCGGCAGGACGTGAGTTTCGATGCCGCGCTGCAGGATCGAGTAGTTCGGCTGCTCGGTGACATACCGGCCCAGGTGATGTTCCCGTGCCGCCCACTGCGCCTGCACGATGCGGTACGCGGGGAATGTCGACGAGCCGAAGTAGCGGATCTTGCCCGCCCGCTGTAGATCGGTCAGCGCCGACAGCGTCTCCTCGTCGCTGACGCTCGGGTCCCAGCGGTGGATCTGATACAGGTCGACGTGGTCGACGCCCAGGCGGCGCAGGCTGTCGTCGAGCGCGGTGACCAGCCAGCGGCGCGAACCGCCACGATGATTGCGCTCCTCCCCCATCGGCATGCTCGCCTTCGTGGCCAGCACGATGTCGTCGCGGCGGCCTGCGATGGCCCTGCCGATCAGCTCCTCCGACTCGCCCTGCCCGTACATGTCGGCCGTGTCGACGAGGTTGATGCCGCCGTCGAGAGCGACGTCGACCATGGCGGTGACCTCGTCCTGCGTGGAATCGCCCAACCGGCCGAAGTTCATCGCGCCGAGCACGAGACTGCTGACCTGCACGCCGGTGCGACCGAGGCTGCGGTACTGCATGAATTGCTCCTCCGTGAGCTGTGCGACTTGGTCCAGGTCGCCGGGTCTGACATCCTGAACAAGCGGAACCATGTTCCGCTAATCAACATACGGAACATTGTTCCGCTTGCCAACCCCCGGAGGCAGAGTGGCCGACAACGACAGCGCGCCCGCCGCGCCCCGCAAGCGCGCCGACGCGCGGCGCAATCAGCAGACCCTGCTCGACGCCGCCGCCGCGGCCTTCGTCGCGTCCGGCGTCGACGTCCCCGTGCGCGAGATCGCCACCGCGGCGGGCGTCGGCGTCGGCACGATCTACCGCCACTTCCCCACCCGCGCCGACCTCATCGTCGCCGTCTACCGCCACCAGGTCGAAGCCTGCGCCGAAGCGGGCCCGGCTCTCCTGGCTTCCAGCGACTCCCCCCACGCCGCCCTCACCGCCTGGATCGACCAGTTCGTCGACTTCCTCGCCACCAAACACGGCCTCGCCGAAGCACTCCAGTCCGGCGACGCCGCCTTCGAAACCTTGCACACCTACTTCCTCGACCGCCTTATCCCCACCTGCGCCCAGCTCCTCGAAGCGGCCACGGACGCAGGCGAAATCGCCTCCGGCACAGACCCTTACGAGTTCCTGCGCGCGGTCGGCAACCTGTGCATCGGAGCCGGAAGCCACCCCCGCTACAACCCTCGTCGCATGGTCGCGCTCCTGGTGCGGGGATTGCATAATCAGTAATCACCCCACGAACCACGATGCGGTGGCGGATCATTGGGAAGATGAGGTTCGATGTCGCGTTTCTGCAATACGCCGGCTCGGGTCCGATGCGGCACGAGGAGCGGTTACTCACCGAAGGGCTGAAGCGTCGCGGCATTCCGGTCCGCCACTACAGCATGAAGCGAATCCACCACCGGCAGTTGCCCTTGGGGCCGGACACCTTCATCGCCGGCGATACCGACGCTATGCACGGCGCGATGCGCCAACTGCACATTCCGGTGCCCGAGCCCGACGACTACCCCGAGGCCCTGCGCGACTACCTCGGGCGCAAAGTGTGGACATCGACCCTGGGCGAGGTCGAGAGCGCCCTCGATACCGGTTTGGCGACACCGGTTTTCGTGAAACCCGCCGACCGACGCAAGCGCTTCACCGGAACGGTCTGCTATTCCGAACGCGATGCCATCGCGTGGCACAGCACCAGCCGGCGACGGCGGGTCCGATGTTCCGAGGTCGTGGCCTGGCGCACCGAGTACCGCGTCTACGTGATCGACGGACGGATCGTGACCGTCGACCATTACGACGGCGACCGCACCATCACCCTGGACATGGGCGTGGTCGAGTCCGCCGTCGCGGCATACCACCGGACCGCGACCGCGCCGATCGCGTACGGCATCGACTTCGGCGTGCTGGCCGACGGCCGCACCGCCCTGGTCGAAGCGAACGACGGCTACGCCCTCGGGGCCTACGACATCACCGCCGACAACTACACCGAACTCGTCATCCAGCGGTGGAGCGAGCTGCTCGCGAGCTCACGCGCCTGAAGTCGCCTCGCGCAGTGACTCGCGTCACGCACTGTCACATCGAGTGGTCCGGTGGCGTCTTATGCCCGAACCCTCGAGTGAAGGAGAAACCGATGAGCGAGAAGATCGATGTGGTCGTGATCGGTGGCGGGTACGCGGGTGTGATGGCGGCCAATCGGCTGACGCAGCGGGCCGAGGTGGCGGTGACGGTGATCAACCCGCGGGCACGGTTCGTCGAGCGAATTCGGTTGCATCAGCTGGTAGGTGGGACCGACGACGCGGTCACCGAGTACAGCGAGGTACTGGCGTCGGGTGTGCGACTGATGGTCGGTGCGGTGACCGGGATCGACGCGGCCGGGCGCACCGTGACACTGGCCGGCGGCGACACGATCGGCTACGACTACCTGATCTACGCGGTGGGGAGCGGCAGTGCGGCGTCGCGCATACCGGGCGCGGCCGAATTCGCCTATCCGATCGCGAGTTTGGAGGAAGCGCAGCGGCTGGCACCCGCGCTCGACGCCACGGCGGCGACGGCCACGGTGACGGTGGTCGGCGCGGGGCCGACCGGGATCGAGACGGCCGCCGAGCTGGCGGAGCAGGGTCGCGCCGTGACGCTGATCTGCGGCGATGTACTCGGCCCTTACCTGCACGCGCGCGGTCGGCGCGCGGTCGCCAAGCGGCTGACGGCGCTCGGCGTGACGGTCCTCGAAGGCCCCGACGCGAAGGTCGTCGAGGTGACCGAGGATGCCGTGCGGCTCAGCGGCGGTCATATCCTCCGCAGCGCCGTCACCATCTGGACCGCCGGATTCGGCGTCCCCGACCTGGCGACCCGCAGCGGCCTGCGCACCGACGCCGTCGGCCGCCTGCTCACCGACGAGACCTTGACCAGCATCGACGACGAGCGGATCGTCGCGGCGGGCGATTCGGCGGCACCGTCGAACCTGCCGTTCCGGATGAGCTGCCAGGCGGCGGGCCCCTTGGGCGCGCACGCCGCCGACACGATCCTGCGCCGGATCACCGACCAGCACCCCGACCCGATCGACCTGGGCTTCGCTGGTCAGTGCATCAGCCTCGGCCGCCACGCGGGCGTCTTCCAGTTCGCCGACAAGGACGATGCCGCCAAGTGGTACCACCTCGGCGGCCGCCCCGGCGCGAAGCTGAAGGAGTTCGTGTGCGCCCACACCGTCAAGCAGTTGGCCACCGAGGCGCGTAAGCCGGGCACGCATACCTGGGCCAAGGGTGACAAGCGCGCTCAGCTGGTGCGGGACCGGACCGACACCGACGCGGCGCGATCCGCTGCGACGATCGGGCACGGGTGATCACCTGGCCCAGAACTCTTCCACTGCCCGAACGAACTCGTCCGGGCGCTCGAGCGGAAGGAGATAGGCCGCCCCCTCGATGACAGCCGCCGATCCCGACGGCAGAACAGCCGCGGACGCCCGCGCCTGGTCGGGAGTCCAGTCAGCATGGTCGCTGCCGGTGAGGAACAGCGTCGGCGCCTGAACCGCGGGCAGTGCCGGCGTGAGGTCGCGACGGCGCAGCGAGACCGAGACGATCGCGTTCGCCATCGCGCGCCGGTCCGCCGCGCCGAACTCCTCGCCCACCATCGCGACGGCCGCCGGATCGCTCGCCCACGTCTGCGGCGACAGCAGCACCTTGCTCAGGATGTCGACCAGGAACCGAGCCGGGCCGAGGACGCGGTAGAGCACGAGCAGCAGTCGTGTCCGCTGTCGCCCCTTCCACGTGTAGGCGTGCACGGGCGTGCCCGCGGTGACGAGCGTACGAACGAGTTCGGGGTGCCCGGCGGCGACGAGGATGCCCACATGACCGCCCCACGCGTTCCCGACCCAGTCCACGGGCACATCGACGCCCAGCCGGTCGAGCACCTGGACCGCGGCCTCGGCACATTCTCCTTGCGTGTACCGGCGGCCGCAGTCGCCGCTCGTCCCGTGCCCGGGACCCGTGACGATGACGAGCCGACGATCGCGGGCCAGCGCGGGCTCGACGCGCACCCAACTGCGACTGTCGACGAACAGGCTGTGCCAGAGGACAGCGGGCGGGCGCATGCCGTCCGGGTCCGTGTCACGCACGGCCAGCGGGCCGACGGTTGTCTCGATGATCTGCTCGGACATCGCTGCCATCCCTTCGATTGACAGTGTCAACCTAAATACAGCATCGTCCGGTAGATTGACACTGTCAACCATGTGGGGAGGTGCTCTGTGTCAGCGAATGCGACGCTGCGCGACCGGCTCATCGCGACCGCCCTGGACCTGCTCCGGGACGAACCTCCGGAAACATTGAGCATCCGCAAGGTGGCACAAGCTCTGGGCACCAGCCACCAGGCCCCGTATGTGCACTTCGGCGACCGTCGTCGCTTCCTCGCTGCCGTAGCGGGCGCCGGCCTCGCGGAAGCCGCGGCCGATGCCGAGACCGCGGTAGCCAGCGCGGGGCCCGCCCCCGAGGACCGACTGCGCGCCCTCGTGCGCGCCTACGTCGACTTCGTCGATACGCGGCCCCACGTGCACGCACTCGCATTCGGCCCACTCGTCGCGATGAGTGACGATCCCGTCCTGCACACCGCCGCGACCCGGTATTGGACCGTTCTGTCGACCACCGTCGCCGCCAACCAGCCCGCCGAGGTGGACGACGACGAAGTGGCACGCAGGACCGCGATGATCTGGGGGACGGTGCACGGAATCGCCGGACTAGCCGCCGCAGGCAAGATCCCGAGCCGCGTTCCCGCCGATCGAATCACCCTGCTGGACAATGCCGTTCACGCACTGCTGACGGGTTGACGCAGAGGGATGCCTCCCATGGACTCCATGGGACGTCGATGATCTGTTGGTGCACGCGCACTGGACTGGATCGACCCGGCGGCAGCGTGACGACATATCTGCTGGTCAGCGGGGAAAGTGGGGCGGGTGGGGCTCGAACCCACGACCAGCGGATTATGAGTCCGCGGCTCTAACCGACTGAGCTACCGCCCCTGGTCGCGGGTGTCCGCGAACGAGTCGCATGGTACCCGGTGGGGTGCGAGGTTGACCACTCGGCGAGCCAGGTGGCGGGGTACGGAGGGGCGGGCGAGGATGGGGGCATGACCGACATCTTCGTGCGGGTTCTTCGGGGGCATCAGTGGGTGTACGAGCACAGTGGTGGGCTGGTGGGGCACCGGTTGTTGTTCGGGAATCCGACCTTGTTGTTGCGGACGGTGGGGCGCAAGACCGGGCAGGCGCGGACCTCGGCGTTGACCTACGCCAAGGACGGCGCGGACTTCCTGGTGACCGCATCGAACGGCGGGTCGGCGCGACCGCCGGGGTGGCTGGCGAATGTGAAAGCGCAGCCGGAGTGCGAGATCCAGGTGGGGACCCGCAAGATCACGGTGACAGCACGGGCGACCTACCCGGACGATCCGGACTACGCCCGGCGATGGGAGCTGGTGAACGCAGTCAACGGCGACCGGTACCGCGCCTATCAGACGAAGACGCGGCGACCGATCGCCGTGGTGGTCCTGCGACCGAATCCTGATGCCGGCTAAGCCTTTTCAGCCTTCGGCCGATGTTCGCGTGCCCGCCCCTCGCGGTCACGCCGCTCCATACTGCTCCCCGGGTTACTGGCCAGCTTGATCACCCCGCCGACCAACAAGAGAACCCCAACTATCACCGCGATGACAATAATTCCCTGCACAGTATGAACTTATCGCGTATTCCCTTGCGGCGCATAATAAGTTACAATGACGCGCCGATCGTCAACAGGGTACGACCGAGTGCCGATCGGCTCTCGATCGCCGAGTGCGCCTGTTCTACCTGCTCGATCGGAAACGTCTGTCCGATAACCACTTCCAGCGTTCCCGCGACGACCTCGGCCTGCGCGCGGCGGGCGAGGGCCGACCAGTCGACCTCACCGGCGACAATGTCGAACAGTCCGAGCACCGTGACACCGCGGGCGGCAGCAGCCTCCGCGTCTACTGTCGCGAAACCCCCTGCCGCGGAGCCGTATCCGAGGAAGAGACCCTTGTCGGACGCGGCGGTCAGCGCCTGGCCGCCGATGGCCCCACCCGTGCCGTCGAAGACGACATGCGCTCCCCCACCGGTGATCTCGCGGATCCGCTGGTCCCAGTTGTCGGTCGAGTAATCGACGACCGCGGTCGCGCCGAGTCGTTCCGCGAGAGCGAGTTTGCCCGCTCCCCGCGCCGCCGCTACCACCTTGGCGCCCGCCGCCACCGACAGCTGAATGAGCAGGGTGCCGAGCCCGCCCGCCGCCGCGGTGATCAGAACCCACGAATCCCGTTGGACGGCAGCACGATCGAATACTGCCAGCGCGGTACGACCGTCATGGGCGAGCGCGACGGCCTGCTGGGTGCTCAGCCCGTCGGCGATCTCGATCAGCGTCTCGGCCTTGGCGAGCGACTTCTCGGCATAGCCGCCGGTCGGCACACCACCGCCGATACCGCTGGCGGCGGTCTGGGTGACCACGCGCTTGCCGAGCCAGCCGGGATCGACCTCGGCACCCACCGCGGAGACGACACCGCCGATCGCGCCGCCGGGCACATACGGCGGGCTCAGCGGGAAGAAGTCCTGGCCCCAGCCACTGCGCAGCCGGGTGTCGAGGAACATCACGTCGGCGACTTCGACATCGACGACCACCTCGGCCGGACCCGGTTGCGGCACAGGGAATTCCCGCACCTCGAGCACTTCGGGACCACCAAATTCCCTGACCTGCACTGCACGCATCGCGACTCCTTCGTGGTGTTCACGGGACGCGTCCAGCATGGAACCTCGAGCGAAGTTCAGGTCAAGGGTGCTGAGGCGTGGATCACACGATCACGAGCCGCCGCCGCAACTGCTTCCGCCACCACAACTGCTGCTACTTCCGCCACCACAGCTGCTACTGCTCCCACCGCTACAACTACTGCTGCTCGAGCCGCCGCCACAGCTACCGGTGCTCCCGCCGCCACAGCCGCTGGTCGAACCACCACCGCAGCTCGATCCGTGACCGTGTGGCCCCGGCGACCCGTCGAACAATCCGAAACCGCCCGCCGACCCGGCCAACCAGCTCTGATCGACGTACCCGTGATCGTTGCGGGGCGGACTCAGCTTGCGGATCAGCACCACGATGGTCGTGACCAGCACCGCTACACCGATCACCAGAAACGCGAGCACGATCACCAACATCGAAACCATATCCGCAGGCTAGCCGCCCCGGCCGTCCCCAGCAGCACCTACGGGCGACCGCTCAGGGGGCTTACAGTGAATTCGTGGCGCTTTCGTTCCCCCGACGCGGTCCGCGACCGATCGACCTCACCACGGTCGACCGCACGGTCGCCGACCTGCACTTCCCCGACGCGATCTTCAAGACCTGCCCCTGGCAGCCGCGCGACCTGGTGGAAACCGGGCTGCGCCAATGGTTGCGCTGTTGCGGCGCGGCCATGCGCGACGACCAGGTGATCGGCATGCCCTCGCACGCGGTCGACGAGGCCTGGCACGGGCTCATCCTGTGCACCCAGCTGTACGCGAAGTTCTGCACCGAGGCCTACGGCCGGTTCCTGCATCACTTCCCCGACGGCGCGGGCGACAGTGCACCCGACCACGGGTCGATGATCGAACAGCTGGGCCGCACCGTGGTCGCCTGGTCGCTGGTGGCGCGACCGGGCGAAGAATGTGTGCTGTGGGATCTCGACCGCCAGGTCGGTGTCGAGAATCCGTGGGGCGTGGACGCCCGGCACGTCGCCGCCGTGGAGGAGCAACTGCGCCGGGCGTGATCGCCTAGACCAGCTTCATCCGGCGAGCCGCGAACCGCACCGCGCCGGGCGCGATCCGGTTGATCCGGTACTGCACCCACGATTCCGGCGTCACCGGCACGATCTCACGGCCGCTGCGCACCGCCTTCACGATCTGCGCCGCGACCTTGTCGGGGGTATAGCCGCGCCGCTCGTAGAGCTTGTCGAACTTGCGCTGGGTGGCCGCCTCTTCTTCGGCGGAGACACCCGAAATCCGGGTGGTGGCAACAATATTGGTGTGCACGATGCCGGGGCACACGGTCGACACCGAGATGCCGCGATCGGCCAGTTCGGCGCGCAGGCAGTCGGAGAACATGAACACCGCCGACTTGCTGGTGGCATAGGCGGCCATGTCCCGCTGCGGGCTGTAGGCGGCCATGCTGGACAGGTTCACGATGTGCCCGCCGAGGCCGCGCTCTGCCATCGCGGCGCCGAAGGCACGGCAGCCGTTCACGACACCGCCGAGGTTGATCCGCAGCACCCGGTCGAACTCCTCGGACGGGGTGTCGAGGAAGCTGCCGGCCTGGCCGACACCGGCGTTGTTGACCAGGATGTCGGGCACGCCGTGCACGGCGATCACTTCGTTCGCGTGCTCACGCACCGCGTCTGCGTCCGATACGTCGAGCGAATAGGCGTGCGCGACACCATCTTCGGCGAGGATGAGCTCGGCGGTCTCCTTGGCCGCGTTCTCGTTGACGTCGGAGATCACCACCTCGGCGCCGAGCCGGGCGAAGGCCAGCGCGGTCTCGCGGCCGATGCCGCTGCCGCCGCCGGTGATCACGACCAGCTTGTCGCCGAATTCCTTCCGGCCGCGGCCGACCTCGGCGCGCGCCAGGCCGCGGGGCACCTCGCCGCCGCCGAGCGCGTCGATCAGTTCGGTGGTCGCGGTGGCCAGCAGGTCCGGATGCGAGAACGGCATCCAGTGCCCGGCGGGGACGTCACGACGCCACAGCCGCGCGGTCCACTTGTGGGAATCGTCGTAACCGGCGGGGCGCACGGCCACGTCGCGTCCGGCGACGATCAGCTGTACCGGCACCTCGGTGCGGCGCTCGCGCGGCGACAGCATGCGCTGGGCGATATTCGCGCGGTAGATGAGCAGCCCGTCGACCATGTCACGCCGGAACGTGGGCCCGAGCACGACATTGGCCGGCGCGGTGTCGTTCATGACGGCGACGGCCCGCTGCCACACCTTCTCGGTGCCGATGGCGTTGAAGGTGGCGCGCGGCAGCACCGGGGTCATGAAGAACGCGGTGTAGGCCGAGGACAGCGCCTGGGTCACCGGCTGCCAGATGTTGCGCGGGGTCGGCCGCGAGAGCCGATCGCGCGTCCAGGCGGCCAGGTGATCGAGGTTCGGGCCGGACACGGAGGTGAACGAGGCGATCCGCTCGGTGGCCTGCGGCTCGCACACGGCCTCCCACACCTGCACCGAACCCCAGTCGTGGGCGAGCACGTGGACGGGACGGTCGGGGCTCACCGCGTCGATGACCGCGTAGAAGTCGCGGGAGAGTTCCTCGAGCCGGAAGTCGGCGGTGCGCTGGGTGCGGGTGGACTCGCCGTGGCCACGGGTGTCGTAGGCGACGACGTGGAAGCGTTCGGCGAGGCGCGGAATCACCTTGTCCCACAGGTGATGTGTGTCGGGCCAGCCGTGCACGAGCACGACGGTGTCGGCCGCGGCGTCACCGTATTCGAACACGGCGAGCTCGAAATCGCCGTTGCGGACGGTGCGCCGGTTCGCGGCCGGTGTGGTCTCGACAGTCATATCTCTTCGGACTCCTTGTCCTGGAATCGAACTCACAGGTCGAGCACCAATCGCTCACCGTGCGAACGGGATACGCAGGCGAGCATCTCGCCTGCGGCGTGGTCGTCATCGGAGAGTGTGTTTTCCCGATGGTCGGGCGCGCCCGCCAGTACCCGCACCACACAGGTGCGGCAGAAACCCTGCCTGCACGAGTAGGGCTGGTCGGGGCGGGTGTCGAGGATGGCGTCGAGCGCGCTGCGATCGGCGGGCACCTCGATCACCGCGCCGGTGGAGGCGAATTCGATCTCGAACGCGGTGCCGTCGACGATCGGCGGCGGCGAGAACCGTTCGAAATGCAGTTCCACGTCGGGCATCGTCCGGACCGCGGCGACGATCGCCGAGGTCATCGGGGTGGGGCCGCACGAGTACACGGCGGTGCCCGCGGCGACGCCGGGCAGCAGGGCCGCCGCGTCGGGCAGGCCGTGCTCGTCGTCGGTGCGCACGGTCACGTGCTCGCCGAAGCTCTCCAGCTCCGCCAGGAACGGGATGGTGTCGCGGGAGCGGCCGGTGTAGACCATCGTCCACGGCACCCCGAGCCGGTGCGCGAGCCGCGCCATCGGCAGGATCGGGGTGATCCCGATGCCGCCCGCGACGAAATGCAGCCGCTGCGCGGGCGAGCCGTGGCCCGGCACCGCGAACGGGAAGGCGTTGCGCGGGCCGCGGACGATGAACCGGCTGCCGACCGGCAGTTCGTCGTGCACCTCGAGCGAGCCGCCGCCGCCATCGGGGATGCGGCGCACCGCGATCCGGTAGGCGTGCGCGTCGGCGGGGTCACCGCACAGCGAGTACTGGCGCAGCCGACCAGAGGGGAGCTCGAGATCCAGGTGCGCGCCGGGCCGCCACGCGGGCAGTTCCCGGCCGTCGGGCGACTCCAGGCGCAGGCTCACCACATCCTGGTCGTGCGCGACGATCCGGCGCTCGGTGACGACCACCGGGAACCGGCGATCGTCGACGCGCGGGCGCAGATCGCGGCGATTGACCAGGCCACTCCAGCGCAACCGGGCCGTCGCGATCGCGTCCAGCACCCTGGTGCCTGGATCGTGCCGGTGCTTGCCGTAGAGGTCGCCCGGCAGCGCCTGGGGTATGTCGCGCACGGTCACGAAGCGGCCGCCCGCGCGGCAGGCGACTGCGCGAGGTAGGCGACGGCCTGCGCGGTCGAACCGACATTCTCCGGGCTGTAGCCGGGCTGGAAGGTCGACAGCGCGCTGATCAGCAGCGACGGGATGCCGGGGAGCGCACCGCGCCACATCGCGGCAAGGACCGCGGCGATGACCCGCAGATAGCCGTGATCGGGCAGCCGCGGATCCTGCTGCACCAGGAACTTCGCGCCGCGCACCACCAGGGCGATGAAGATCGGGAACACCAGCACCATCGAGGCGCACCGGCGCACGTACCCGACGCCGAAGTACTCGGCGACATCGTGCGCGACGTTGCGGTGCTCGACTTCCTCGGCGCCGTGCCAGCGGAACAGGTCGGCCATGCGCGGGTCGGCGCCGAACTTCTCCAGGTCGGCGTTGATCACCCAGTCGCCGAGCCAGGCGAAGAAGTGCTCGAGGCAGGCGATGAACGCGAGCCGTTCGACCAGCATCTGCCGTCCCGCGCGGTCGTCGCCGCCGCGGGGGCCCAGCGTCTTGCGGAACAGATACTCCATCTGCCGCACATACGGGCCTGCGTCGATGCCGTTGGCGGTGAGCACATCGCGCAGGACCTTCTCGTGGGTCTCCGCGTGCATCGATTCCTGCCCGATGAAACCGAGCATGTCCTCGCGCAGCTTCTCGTCCTTCACGTAGGCCAGCGCCTCGCGATAGGTCACGATGAACATGCGCTCGCCCTCAGGCAGCAGCATGTTCAGCGCGCTGATCAGGTGCGACGCGTACGGTTCGGCCGACATCCACTGCAGGTCGACGCCCGACCAGTCGAAGGTCACATTGCGAGCGTGCAGAGCGACCTTGCCGGGATCTACCTCCGGTCGCCGTGCTGCCCGGCGAAGTAGCTTCATCGGTACTCCTCGTCTCACCGCGCGATACTCCTTCGAGCGCCGGGCGCGACGGTGCGCCGGTCGTGCGGTAAGCCAATGATACATGTATGTAGTAACTGAGGTAACACCTAATTTCGTGGTGTTTTGCCGAAATCAGGCCACGAGAAGCGCCCCGCAGACGACCTCCGGCTACGGATCCGGCGCAGCGACACACCCGGATCCCAGGTCCCGTCGCGTCCGCGTGTCAGCGGGTAGCACGCGAAGCCGATGACGGCGGCGCTCGCGTGCCCGATATCGGTGAAAGTCCGGCTCAGCAGGATCGGCGGAAGCACCACGGCGAACACACCGAGGACGTACCACCAGCGCCACGGCCGCACCAGCCGATAGGCCAGCACGGCGGCGACGCCCGCCAGCGCGTAGCTGACGCCGATGTCGAGGGTGTACATCGCCCGCTCCGGCGCGTCGTCGTTGCGGATCGCCCACAGCAGCACACCCTCGCTGAGATAGGTGGCGCCCACGTGCGCGAGCACGGCCACCACCAGCCAGCGCAGTGTGCCGAGCCACCGCTCGGCGTTGGCGTGAAAGATCGTGAACAGCACCGCGTAACCGAACCAGCCGCCGCCGTCGGTCCAGAACGCGCTGCCGATCAGCACCCGGACGGGGTCCTCGCCGAGGTGGTACAGATTGGTCGACCGATGCCCGAGCCAGGCCCTGGCCTCCCCGGGCGTCAGCCGGTCGATGATGACGGTCGTCACCGCCAGCGCGGCCAGCCACAGATACGTGCCCGGCGCGCTGCGCAGCCACCGCCAGATCCCGGCCGCCACCGCGCCGGCTCGCGCTCGCCCGCCGCCCGATGCGCTCACCTTCGCCAGTGTGCCGGACTCCGCCGCTGTTTCCGCGTGTGAGGCCCGGGTAGTCGGCAGACAGAAACCCCGATCGACACGCGGAGGTGCAGCTATGCCGCAGCAAGCATGGAGTGACAAGCGCGAACGGCAGTACAAGCACATCAAGGAATCGCAGCAGGAACGCGGCGTCGGCGAGGACAGGGCCGAGGAGATCGCGGCGCGCACGGTCAACAAGTCGCGGGCGCAGTCCGGTGAGGCCGAGCGGTCGAGCAAGCTCTCCCGCACCGACACCTCGCCGCAGCGTCGTGGCGGCCAGCGGTCCCACCGCAAGGGCCCGCGCGGTCTGACCCGTGACCAGCTCTACGAGGAGGCGCGCCGCCGCAACATCGACGGTCGCTCGAAGATGAACAAGCAGGAACTGGCCCACGCCCTCGGTCGCGACTGACGGTACGCGAAGGTTCGCCATGCAGATCGGATTCAAACTGGCCGCCGAGGCGTTCGGCCCGAACGAACTGGTGCGCCAAGCGGTTCGGGCCGAGGCCGCCGGCTTCGACTTCGTCGAGATGAGCGACCACTTCCACCCGTGGCTCGACAACCAGGGCCATTCACCCTTCGTCTGGACGGTGCTCGGCACCATGGCGGCCCACACCGAGCGGATCGGCCTGGCCACCGGCGTGACCTGCCCGATCATCCGCTACCACCCCGCGATCGTCGCGCAGGCCGCCGCGACCACCGCGCTGGTCTCGGACGGGCGGTTCACCCTGGGTATCGGTTCCGGCGAGCGACTCAACGAGCACATCGTCGGCCGGGAGTTCCCGCCGATCCGGGTGCGGCAGCGGATGTTGCGGGAGGCGCTGGAGATCATCCGGCTGCTCTGGCAGGGCGGGTATCGCAGCTACGACGGGCGGTATCTGTCGCTGTCGGACGCGCGGGTGTTCGACCTGCCCGACACCCTGCCCGAGATCGCGGTGGCGGCAGGCGGTCCCGACGCCGCGGCGATCGCCGCCGAACTCGGTGACGGCCTGTTCGCCACCGAGCCGAAAGCCGGTCTCGTGCAGGCATATCAGCAGGCAGGCGGCTCGGGACCGCGGTACGCCGAAGTCGGCGTCGCCTTCGCCGAGAACGAACGCGACGGCGCCGCGGCCGCCCTGTCGACCAACCGCTGGTCGGTCGGCGGCTGGACGGTGCTCAGCGAGCTGCCCAACCCGGCGAACTTCGCCGCGGCGACGACCACCGTCCGCGAGGACGACATGCTCGAATCCTTCGTCTGCGGCAGCGATCCCCAGCGCTACGTCGAGGCGGTGCGCGAGTACACCGACGCGGGCTTCGACCGTGTTGTCCTGATGAACGCGGGCCCGGATATGGACGCGTTCCTCGATTTCTACGCGGGCGAACTCGATTCGCTGCTGCGCGCCCCCGGCTGACATCGGCGAAAGGCAGGTGAGCGCGGTGATCCGGGTCGGCACCTCCGGCTGGCAGTACCGCGACTGGCGTGGCGTGCTGTATCCGGACGGTCTGCCGATGCGGCGCTGGCTCGAGCACTACGCCGACGCGTTCGCCACGGTCGAATCCAACAACGCCTTCTACCGGCTGCCGAGCCGGGAGACCTTCGCCGCGTGGCGGGAGCGGACACCGGCGGACTTCCTGATCGCGGTGAAAGCCAGCCGGTTCCTCACCCACATCAAGCGACTACGCGAGCCCGAGGAACCCGTGCAGCGCCTGCTCGATCGGGCCGAAGGACTCGGCAGGCAACTCGGCCCGATCCTGCTGCAACTACCGCCGACCCTGCGCGCGGATGCCACGCTGCTCGACGACTGCCTGCGCTGCTTCCCCGCGTCGGTGCGGGTCGCGGTGGAACCCCGGCACGAATCGTGGTGGACCGACGACATCCGCGCGGTGCTGGAAGCCCGGCGCGCCGCCCTGACCTGGGCCGATCGCGACTCCCGCCCGATCACCCCGCTCTGGCGCACCACCGACTGGGCCTACCTGCGCCTGCACGCGGGCCGCGCGCACCCGGCGCCGCACTATGGCCGCCACGCGCTGGACAGCTGGGTGCACCGGCTGCTCGACACCTGGCCCGACACCGCCGACCTCCATGTCTACTTCAACAACGACCCCGGTGGCGCGGCCGTGCGCGACGCGATCACCTTCGCCCACCTCGCCGACGGGGCAGGCGCGCGCGTCACCCGCGTGCCCGAGTCCGCACGGGCTACCGCGGGAGGAAGCAGATGACGACCAGAACCCGGTATCCGGGTGCGGCGGAATACATTCCGCACACCGACGATCTCGCGACCGTGCGCGCCGCCGCACAACGCTGCCATGGCTGCGACCTCTACCGCGATGCCACCCAGACCGTGTTCGGCGAGGGCGCGACGACGGCGAGCACCGTCCTGGTCGGCGAACAGCCGGGCAACGACGAGGATCTGGACGGGCACCCGTTCGTCGGCCCCGCGGGCCACCTGCTCGATCGCGCGCTCGCCGACATCGGCGTCGACCGCGACTCGCTGTATCTCACCAACGCCGTCAAGCACTTCCGGTTCGTCGAGCGCGGCAAGCGCCGGATCCACCAGCAACCGCGCCGGACCGAGATCGTCGCGTGCGCACCGTGGCTGGTCACCGAGCTGGAATTGGTTGCCCCCGACCTGGTGATCTGCCTCGGCGCGATCGCCACGCAGGCGGTGCTCGGCCCGAAGGCCAAGGTCACCGAGCTGCGGGGACGCATCGTCGAGGGCGAGCACTACCGCGTGGGGGCGACGGTGCACCCCGCCTCGGTGCTGCGCGCGACCGATCGCGCGCAGGCCTACACCGAGTTCGTCGACGACCTGACCCGGTTGTTCGAGGCGGGGTGAACCAGGGTCACCAGCCCGGATCGACGTCCATCGGCACGGTGATCCAGCTCGGCCGGGCCGGGTCGAGCTCGAGGTGCTGGGTCCGCAGGCCGCTCTCGTTCAGCAACGGCCGCAACGGGATTCCGCTGGGGAAGTTGCTCGCGAACACGTCGACGCGCAGGCGGTGGCCCGGCAGCAGGACGCCGTCGGTGGCGCGGATGCCGATGTCGATCGTGGTCGGCTCGCCCGGCACGACCGGCTGACGGGTGGCCAGGGTGAGAATCGGGTACGGGTCGGTGTAGTCGCCGTTGGGTGAGCGCGTCGACTTGCCGTCGTCGACCGCGCGCAGCGAGGCCACCAGCTGACCCTGCGACCACACCGTCGAACGACCGTCGGGCGCAACGTCGTTCACCGTCACCGTCCAGTAGCCGTCGGTCGCGTCGAGCACCGTGTTCAGGTGTGCCGCGATCGAGCCCGAGATGCGGGTCGGCTGGGTCACCGGCGCGGTGGTGAAGGTCAGCGCCGCGCCTTCACTGATCCTGGCGTCCTTGGCGCAGACGTCGGGCAGCGGGATCAGACCGGCGGTGCCCTGCGCGGCATCGCGCGAGCAGATGGTGGTCAAGCTCGGGTCGACCGAAACCCGCTGGGCGGCACCGGGTGCGGTGACCAAGCTGCCGTCGTGCCTGCTGCCCGGCGCGGTCCCCGAGGACGCGCCGTCGAGGTACAGGCGCCGGTGCTGCATGCCCGGCCGCGGGAACGCGACGTCGGTGGTCCACTGCTCGCTGCCCTGCTGCCACAGGGTGACCGGCTCGTAGCGGTCGACGCCGTTGTCGATGCCCTTGAGCCACTTGTCGAACCACGCGCGCTGCAGCGATTCCAGCGGCGCGGGCGCATCGGCCTGACCCAGGCCCGAGCTCACGGTCACGTGGTAGACGTTGCCCATGACGAGCTTCTTCTGCTCGGCGGGCACATCGACGGCGTTGTAGATGCGCGGGGTCGAGTAGGTGAAGATGTCGTGCCAGCCGCCGTAGAGGAAGGTCGGCACCCGCACCTGATCCGGCGCACCGACCCAGGCGGTCCGCAGCGGGCTCTCGTCGTCGAGGATCGCGGCCATCTCCGGCGGGATCTGGTCCACGCTCGGGGTGGTCAGGGCGGCGATGAGCACATTGAAGAAGGTGAACGGGTCACGCACCCGGTCGGCCAGCCAGGTCCAGTCGAACTTGCCGGTCAGGATCGAGACCAGGTCCGGCAGCAGTTTCGAGCCGTCGACGGCGAGCAGCCAGGCCGGGATGAAGCCGATGCCGAGCGCGCCACCGGGAGCGGCGACATCGCGGATCAGGTCGCTGCCCGGCACGATCGGGAAGATCGCCTTGAGCGCCTCGGGTTGACGCTGCGCGGTGTGCAGCTGGTTGATCCCCGAGTAGGAGATGCCGCTCATTCCGATCTTGCCGTCGGACCAGCGCTGCTTGGCGGCCCAGTCGACGACCTCGACGCCGTCGAGCTGTTCGCGTTCGCCGAACACCTGCCAGGTGCCCTGCGAGAAACCGGTGCCGCGCACGTCGACGACGACCTGGGTGTAGCCGCCGCGGATCAGGTTCCGGTCGACACCGAAGGTGCGCGCGGCGCCGCCGGGCAGCGCCTTCATCATGTCGCTGAGGCTGCTGAAGCCGAAGGGCGAGAAGTCCAGGTTCTGCAGGACCGGCATCAGCAGGTCGGACAGGCCGGGCACCGCGAGCGTCGAGTCGGCGATGTTGGACACGAGCTTCGTGTACGGCGTCATGTTGACGATCGTCGGCGTCGGCTCGGCGATCGGCTGACCGTCGGCACCCGCCGGGTGATAGACGTTGGCTTTCAATACCGTTCCGTCACTCATGGTGATCGGCACGTCCCACTCGATGAAGACGTTCGGGTATTGCTGCGGCCCGTTGTGGGTGGCGACGAATTGCGCGTCCAGCCCGTCGGTGGCAGGCAATGCCTGGCCCACCGGCGCCGACGCGACCGCCCCCGCGAACACGACGACAGATGCGACCAGCGCGGCCAGTCGCCCTCGTTGTTTGATCATGCTTCGGTCTCAGCCCTCCACCATCGGGAACCACGACGTTCCCGTACCGGAAAGTAACGTAGCCTGCGTCACGTTCGATCGCAAGAACATGTTCCCGGCCCACCTCCTGCACCGACCAGCCGCCGCGGCGACCCGATCGGGCCACCTGACAGAATCGACGATGTGAACGCGCCCGAACTCGATGCCGACGGACGCAGATACCGCGGCGCCGCTCCAGGGCAGCGTCAGCAGGAGCGCCGCGCCCGGCTGATCGACGCGGCGACCGAGGCGTTCGGCACCGATGGCTACCGCAACACCACGGTCACCACCATCTGCGCCGCCGCAGGCGTCGGCAAGCGATACTTCTATGAATCCTTCACCGACAGCGAGGATCTACTGCTCGAGGTGTATCGCGAGGTCGCCGCGCGGATGCTCGAGGCGATCCATGTCGGCATCGGCGACGTCGAGGCCGAGATCGCCACCAGGGTGCGTAGCGCGCTGACGGCGTACTTCCAGCTCATCCTCGACGACCCGCGAGTGCCGAGGATCGCCTTCTTCGAGATCCTCGGCGTGAGCCCGACCGTCGACCGCGCCTATCACGATGTGCTCGACGCCCTGATCGACATCTGCATGGCCCTGCTGACGCCGTATGTGGACCTGGACAACCATCCCGCTGTGAGCGTGCGGATGGTGGTTCTCGGACTGGTCGGCGCGATCCTGATCATCGCCCAGAAATGGGTGCTCGACGACTACCGCCAGCCACTGGCGGACGTCGTCGACAGCGGCTTCCTCGTGGTGACCGCCGTGCTGGAGCGGATCGGCTCGGTCGCCGAATAGCAGTACGCTAGAACGCTTTCCGCGCGGCGATACCGTCGAGCAGGGCAGTGAGGCCGAAGCGGAAGCTGCTGTCGGGCGCGGCGTTGTAGCCGGTGCCTGCGGCGCGCTCGATCCGGGCGCGCAGGCGGGGGAACGTGCCCGCGATCTCGCTCGCCTCGGTCATCGCCTGCGCCAGCTGCGCTTCCGGGTCGGCGCCGCCTTTGCTCAGCCGCCTGCGCAGGGAGACGTTGGCGGCGGGGCCGGTCGCGTTGCCGAGGACGAACAGGAAGATCGCGGCGACGGCGCGATCGGCATCGTCGTCGTCGAATCCGGCCGTTTCGAAGATCGCCAGCGCGTTCTCGTCGTGCCGGGATTTGTTGGGTCCGTACAGCAGATGGCTCGCCTGCGCCTGCACGAGCCAGGGGTGCCTGGCCAGCGCCTCGTACATCCCGCCGGCCATCGTTTCGGCGGCCGCGCGCCAGTCGGCGGCATCAGGGTCGGGTAGGTCGATCTCGCCCCACACCTCGTCGACGGCCAGGCGCACCAGGTTGTCCTTGTTCTTCACATGCCAGTACATGGCGGTCGCGGCGGAGTCCAGGCGCTGGCCGAGGCTGCGCATGTTCAGCCCGTCGAGGCCCTCCTCGTCGAGCAGTTCGATCGCCGCGCCGACGATCTGTTCCCTGGTCAAGGTGTCGCGTGCCATGCCGCCACGATAGGCGCGCACGATCGACTTTCACAAAGTTCAAGAAAGTTCTTGCACTTAGTTCAAGTCTGACGCTATGGTTCTTTTACTTAGTTCAAGTCAGATCGGAGCACCCCATGAACACCCTCGTCGCCGCCATCGAGATCGCCATCGCCGCCGCCTTCGTGAGCATGCCGATCGTTCGCCACCGCTACGGCAAGGCCGCCATGGCGACCGCGCAGGCGGAGCTGTCGCGCCAGGGCGTGCGGACCACGGCGCTGCACGAGCACGGCATGCGGTTCGATGCCAGCGGACACGAGAGCGCGGCCCCGCTGAGCGTCGCCGCGATCATGCTCACCGCGGCCGGGCTGAACCTGGCAGGCCTCGACATCGCCCGCCCGGTGAACTGGGTGGTGCTGACCCTGGTGTTCCTCGGCAACTGCGTGATCGTCTACAGCAACCACACCGCGGTGCGGTCGGTGACGGCCGCCTTCGCCCGCACCGGCGATCCCGAGCTGGCGCGGATCGACGTCCCCGCCCTGCTCGATCGCGCCGAAGCGGGGTTCCCGGCGTGGACCTGGACGCTCCAGAAGGTCCGTAACACAGTGGTTTTCGGTGGCGCCGTCATCGGACTGGCGCTGTCGATCCTCGGCTGAGATCCCCTTCCCGAAGCCCCGGTTCCAGCCGGGGTTTCGTCGTGTCCGTCAGCCGATCCCGGCCGTGAACTCGGCGAACCGCTCGGCGATGCGGTCGGGGTATTCGCCGTTGATGGCGTGTGAGGCCTCCGGCCACACCTCGACCTGGGCGCCGGGGATCAGCTGGGCGGTGGCGGCGGCCTCGGTCGCGTCGTGCACGATGCTGCGCCCGGCGAACACGGCGAGCACGGGCACGGCGATCGCGCGCAGTTCTTCCTCGGTCGGGCGCGCCAGCAGCGGCTGGGCGTCGCGGTAGTCCTTCATGCCGGAGGCGATCAGCCTGCCCTCGGGGACCGAGTCGTCGACGGGGGCACCACCGGAGATCCAGCTCAGCAGGCGATTGCGCAGGCGGGCAGGCATCGCGGGGATGGCGCTGCCCAGCGAGACGATGATCATCTTCCCGCTCAACCGGGCGAAGGTGTTCGCGGGATCGAGCAGGGTGATCGAAGCGACGCAGCCGGGGCGGTGCATGGCGGTCTGCACCGCCAGGTTCGCGCCGATGCTCACGCCGAGCAGATGGGCGCGGGGAACACCCAGTCCGGCAATGGTTTCGGCGACCCAGGTGGCCTGATCGAGTCCGTCGATCAGCTCCCTGGTCTGGCCGCTCGCGCCCGGCTCGCCGACGCTGTCCACCGACCAGACGGTGTGCCGCGCCCGCAAGCCGGGCAGGTTGGTGGCCCACATCGGGGTCGATGCCTGCCTGCCGGACAGCAGGACCACCGGCGTGCCGCCGCTGGGGCCGAACCGGTAGGCGCGCACCTGCCCGAACGAAGTCGGCACCGCCGCCATCGCGTCGGGCTTCGGTAGTTCCGCCATGCCTGCGTGGTAGGCGGCGGCGAACCGGTGGAAACTCGCCTGGTCGGTGAAGTACCCGACCTTCTCCGCGGGTCGACCGATCGTGGGATCCAGGAAGAACTCGTCCTCGGCCATGCCGCCGAGGGTAGTCCGCGCACCGGGCCAGGTGACGCAGCCGGGCCGATCAGCGCAGCAGGGCGACGATCGCGTCCTGATCGAGGCGTTCGGCGTTCTGCAGTGCGGTGCGGCCGTCCGCGTCGCGGATCTGCGGGTCGGCGCCTGCGGCGAGCAGCGCGGTGACCGTCTCCTGGTAGCGCTGCGAGCCGTCGCCGTAGACGATCGCCTCCTGCAGTGCGGTCCACTGCGGCTTGTTGACGTGGTTGACGTCGACACCGGCGGCGATCAGCGTGCGCACGGTGCTCACGTGCCCGTGTTCGCTCGCCGGGATGAGCGCGGTGCCGCCGTACCGGTTGACGCTGCGCAGGTCGGCGCCGTGCCGCAGAGTCGGCTCCAGGATCTCGTCGAAACCCTCCGCGCCCGCGTACAGGTAGGCGGAGTCCTGCAGGTCGTCCTTGGCGTTCACATCGGCGCCCGCCTCGATCAACGCCACCGCGGCCGCGCTCGCCCGGTTCTTGGTCGCCGCGACCAGCGGGGTGCGGCCCTTGTCGCCGCGGGTCTCCCTGTCGGCGCCGCGGGCGATCAGGTCACGCACCCGGCCCGCGTCGTTGTCCGCGGCGGCGGCGAACAGTTCGTCGTCGAGACTGTGATCGACCTGCCGGGTGGCCTGCGGTGCCTGCGTGGTCTGCGCGGATACCTCGGTGGTCACCGTGGCCTCGGCGGCCCGCGGCACGTCCGGGTCGGCGGAGCAGGCGCCGATACCCACCGCGAGCACCGCGAGCGCGAGCACGCTCACGCGGGTGCCACGGACTGTGGGGCGAGCCGGATTCATAGGTTTCTCCTCTGGTCAGGTCCCCTCCACCGTGCCCACCGGGCCCCACCGCGTCCAGGACGCAGTACCGATCGCCGCCATCGACACCGTCTATGGGTGTGCGGCGGTAACTGACGGGTGAACAGCGAAGAACCATCACGCTCGCTGTATTGCTCTGCGCGCCACCAGATGTCCAGACTGAGATCCGTTCGACAGCGCGGTCGATGTCTCCCGCGGCCCTGCGCGCGCTCGTTCCGGGCCGTGCTCAGGACGAGCCGAAGGACCCACGATGCCGTTTCTGCTGATCTCCGGAGTCTTCGTCGCCAAGGGCGCTCAGCCGGACGGTGATTCGGTGCGGTTCCGGCCCGACGACCCCACCGAATGGGACCGGGTGGGCGGTCCGCACCGGGTCAAGCGCAATGCCTCGGGCGCCGCGCAGCTGCGCCTGGACGGCATCGATTCCCTCGAGACGCACTACACACCCCGGCACGGCACCCGCACCCATCAGCCGCTGCCGCTGGCCCATGCGGCCGCCGAGGAGCTGCTCGCCTGGCTGGGCTTCACCGGGGTGGTGCGCAACGCGAGCGAGACCGTCACCAGCACCGACCAGGCCGAAGTGCCCGGTTTCATCCTGACCCGCGGCGCCGACCTGCACGGGCGGTGCGTCGCGTTCGCCGGGCGCGGCCCGTCGCCCGGCGCCTCCGGCACGGAGATGTTCGTCGACATCGCCCTGCTGCGGCTCACCCTCAACCATCACCAACTGGCGACCGGACTCGCGTATCCGACGTTCTACCGCAGCCTGTTCCCCACCCTGCGTGAAGAATTCGCCGCGGTCGCGACGGCGGCCGCCACCGCGTCCACCCCGCTCGGCGTCTGGACGGCCGACGCGACGACCACCGGCGCCACGGTGAGCTCGCCGACCTCGCTGTCCGAGGACGTGATCCTGCTCCCGAAACTGTTCCGCCGCCTCGCCGACTACCTGGAACTCGGCGACGGCGACCTCTCCCTCGACGGTTTCCCCGCCTTCCTCGCCCAGGCCGCCGACCGCTTCTTCATCCTGTCCACCGGGCATTCCACCACCGGACTCGACGCGATCACCGTCATCGACGGCCAGACCGTGCGCCTGACCCATCCGCCGACGGATCTGGTCTTCGACGAAAAGTGACCGGTTGACCATCCCGGTTCCCGGGGTAACCCTGGGATATGACAACTCACGAGGATCAGCAACTCGACGAGGTCATCGAACGGTTGACCATCCGTTATCCCACCATCGCCCCTGCCGAGATCGCCGACATCGTCCGGCACGCCTACGACCACTTCGCGAAGGTGCACGTCCGCGACTTCGTTCCGCTGCTCGTCGAGCATCATGTGCGGGAAGAGCTGGGCACGCCGACCGGGAATATCCCACCCATCCCGGACTGATCGGGCCGCGGCACCGCTAGCGTTGGCGTAGCACACGCCGACACTGAGGAGTTCCGCATGCCCGAGACCGTCCGTGGAGTCATCGCCCGCGCGCAGGATGCCCCGGTCGAAACGGTCGACATCGTGATCCCCGATCCGGGGCCGCACGATGTGATCGTCCGTGTACAGGCCTGCGGGGTCTGCCATACCGACCTGCACTACCGCGAGGGCGGGATCAACGACGAGTTCCCGTTCCTGCTCGGTCACGAGGCCGCCGGTGTCGTCGAGACCGTCGGCGCCGCGGTCACCCATGTCGCCGAGGGCGATGTGGTGGTGCTCAACTGGCGCGCGGTGTGCGGCGAATGCCGGGCCTGTCGGCGTGGCCGCCCCTGGTACTGCTTCGACACCCACAACGCGAGCGCCCCCATGACGCTCACCGACGGCACCCCGCTGACCCCGGCGCTCGGCATCGGCGCGTTCGCGGACAAGACCCTCGTGCACGAAAAGCAGTGCACGAAGATCGATCCCGAGACCGACCCGGCGGTGGCGGGCCTGCTCGGCTGCGGCGTGATGGCAGGTATCGGCGCCGCTGTGAACACCGGCGCGGTCTCGCGCGGCGACAGCGTCGCGGTGATCGGCTGCGGCGGTGTCGGTGACGCCGCCGTCGCGGGCGCTCGCCTGGCCGGGGCAGGCACGATCATCGCGATCGACCGCGACCCGCGAAAGCTGGAGTGGGCGAAGGATTTCGGCGCGACGCACACCGTCGACGCGAGCACCGGTGACGTGGTCGAGCAGATCAAGGAGCTCACCGACGGTTTCGGCGCCGATGTCGTGATCGACGCGGTCGGCAGGCCGGAGACCTGGCAGCAGGCGTTCTACGGTCGCGACCTCGCGGGCACCGTGGTGCTCGTCGGCGTCCCGACACCGGACATGAAGCTCGAGATGCCGCTGATCGACCTGTTCTCGCACGGTGGCTCCCTGAAGTCGTCCTGGTACGGCGACTGCCTGCCCGAACGCGACTTCCCGATGCTCATCGATCTCTATCGCCAGGGCAGGCTGCCGCTGGACCGCTTCGTCACCGAGCGCATCGGCCTCGACCAGGTCGAGCAGGCGTTCACCGCCATGGGCGAGGGCCGGGTGCTGCGTTCGGTGGTGGTGTGGTGAGCGCCCACATCGAGAAGGTCGTCACCTCAGGCGTTTTCGCGCTCGACGGCGGGACCTGGGAGGTCGACAACAATGTGTGGCTGATCGGCGACGACGACGAGGTACTGATCGTCGACGCCGCCCATGACGCGGACGTCATCGCCGCCGCGGTCGGCTCCAGGCACGTCACCGCGATCCTGTGCACGCACGGCCACAACGACCACGTGACCGTCGCGCCTGAACTCGCCGAACGCCTCGACGCCCCCGTCCTGCTCCACCCCGGCGACGAGCCGCTGTGGCGGATGACCCACCCCGATGCGGGCTACCGCTCGCTGGCCGAGACCACCCGGATCACGGTGGCGGGCACCGACATCGACCTCCTGCACACTCCCGGCCACTCCCCCGGCTCGGTCTCGCTGCACCTGCCCGAACTGGCGGCGCTGTTCACCGGTGACACCCTGTTCGCGGGCGGTCCGGGCGCCACCGGCCGCTCGTTCTCCGATTTCGGCACGATCATCGATTCGATCCGCGACCGATTGTTCGCGCTGCCCGAGGAGACCACCGTCCACACCGGCCACGGCGACACGACCACCATCGGCACCGAGAAACCTGCCCTCGCCGACTGGATCGCCCGGGGCCACTGACACCCATAATCTGGACGATCGATCACCAGGCTCTGGTGGCGGCAACGCCCGAGAAGGAAAATCCACCAGAGCCTGGTGATCTTGTTTCGCGAATCAGGAGTCGCCGCTCTGCGCGGCCGATCGGCCTATGCCTGGCACGAATCTGCCTGTCGTGGCGAGGTAGTCCTGATAGGCGGTGCCGTGGACCTTGGTCAGGTACGGCTCCTCGACCACGCGAACCTGCAGTTCGATCGTCACGAGAAGCAGCAGGAATGCCGCCAGCGCGACAACATTCGGGATGATCAACGCGACTCCCGCACCGAAGACGAGCATGGCGGTGAAGATCGGGTTGCGCACCAGTCCGAACACCCCGGTGCGAACCAAAGTCGTTGTCTCGCTGGCATCGACACCGATGCGCCAGGATTCACCCATCTCGTTCTGCGCGTAGAGGGTCGCCGCAATCCCCGCAATCGCCAGGACGAACCCTGCTGCCTGGATCGGCGCGGCGGTGAGGGCATCGATCGGGCCGAGTACACCGCCGAGTTGCAGAGCCACCGCGGCGAGCCCGACGACAATCGCCGCGATGAAGCCGACACCGGCCAGCCATTCCAGCGACCCGGGGCGTCCGCTGATACCCCGGAACCCGGTGGAGCCGGTCGCTCGATACTGCCGCCAGCTGCGCCAGCCGAATCCGAGCGCACCGAAAATCACGTACAGGACCAGTGCCGAGACAGCCATGGCCGGTTCCTTTCCTCAGTCGTCGCAGCAGTCGCGGGCCGCGACCGTGCCCAGTGGCGGTGTCGCGCAACAGGTGTCGCCCCGCCACGCGTCGCGACCTTCTTTCACGGCGATGACCGCGATCACCAGGGCGGCGATCGGGTCGGCCCACGACCAGCCGAACAGGGCATTGAGCAGCAACCCGGCCAGCAGCACCGCGGACAGGTAGGTGCACAGCAAGGTCTGCTTGGAGTCGGCGACCGCCGAAGCCGAGCCGAGTTCGCGACCCGCGCGGCGCTGCGCCGCCGACAGGACCGGCATGATCACCAGACTCGCCGCCGCCAAAGCGATCCCGACCGGCGAATGCCGTGCTTCCCCCACTCCGAACAGCGCGCGCACCGCGTCGACGGTGACGTAGGCGGCCAGCGCGAAGAACGAGAACGCGATGATCCGCAGGGCGACCTTCTCCCTGGCCGCCGGGTCGCGCCCGGCGAACTGCCACGCCACCGCGGCCGCGGAGGACACCTCGATCACCGAGTCGAGCCCGAAGCCGATCAATGCCGACGAGGACACCCGGGTGCCCTCGGTCAGCGCGATGATCGCCTCGATCACGTTGTAGCTGATCGTCGCGGCCACCAACCAGCGGATCCGGGTGGCGAGCACCTCGCGACGATCCGGAAGTACCAGCGGCGCACCGATTTCCGGCATCAGCAGCACTCCTGGGTCGCGGCCGCCGGGCAGCAGGCCGGATCGACTTCCAGCACCAGGCCGAGGAGGTCGTCGAGTGCCCGGCCGATCCGTGGATCGGCCAGCTCGTAGCGGCTACGCCGGCCTTCCGCAACGGCGACAACCAGCCCACAGCCGCGCAGACAGGCCAGGTGGTTGGACAGGATCTGCCGCGACACCCCGATCTTGTCCGCCAGCTCCGACGGATACCCGGGCCCTGCTCGCAGGCTCAGCAGGATCCGCGTCCGGGTCGAGTCCGACAGCGCGTACCCGAAGCGGGACAGTGCGTCGCCGTGCATCACGGTGTCCATGGTTCTACTGTACAGAGATTTCTGTATTCAGAAAACCCTGTACAGATACTGATGCACCGCCTAGCGCTCAGCGCCGACAGAAGCGGCCGCCGGCACCCGAGCCTGCGCAGGCCCCTCGTCCGCGCGCCGCATCCAGACGACGAGGGCGATGATCAGGGCGAAGGCGGCCAGCGCGGTTCCGGTGCGCAGGAAGTGGAACGAGTCCCAGCGGGCGAGAATCGTGGCGTAGTCCGCCGGAGCTCCAGCGACCGCCCACTCGTTGATCCGGTGGTTGATCGGCACATTGCCCAGTCGCGTGATGAGGAACGAGGCGACCACCAGCGCCGTCGCGACGGCGGCGACGATCCGGTGCCGACCCGTCGCCAGGACGGCGGCGGCCAGGCAGCTCAGCGCGGCGGCGGCCATCGTGGCCTGCATGCTGATGCTGTTGTTCTGCATGAGTTCGGTGTGGAAATCGAGGCGCATCTGCAGCGGCACCCGGTCGAAGGTCGGAACGAGGTTGGCGGCGCCGTAGCCGAAGGCGCCGGCGAGCAGTCCGGTGGCGAGCAGGGCGAACGAGCGGATACTTCGGACGAGCACGGAAATCTCCTCGGGGATCAGGCGGCGGGAACGGTGCGGGTGAGCTGGTCGGCGCGGCGGAGCTTGCCGTCCGGCGTGAATTCACCGAACAGGAAGACCTCCGTGGTGACGGTTCCCGTCGTGCGCATCGTGGCGTGGATGGTCATCCGCACAGCCATCCGATCGCCGTCCGCGATCACCTCCGCGACCTCGAACCGATAGTCGCGCAGGTTCTTTCGCACGGGACGGAGGTGGGCGATCAGCCGGTCCCGATCCAGCCTGATCCCGTCGGCGACCTGCACGATGTCGGGCGTGTGAAATCGGTCGACGACGTCGGCCGGATCGTTGTCACCATCCAGCGCGGCGGCGGTGTACTCGGTGAAGAAATCGGCGATGAACTGCTCGGGTGAGCGGGGCGGTGCGGGGTCCATGACACTCCAGCCGTAGAATTCTTACAGTGCTGTAAAGGTTAGACATAGCCACGCAACTTTGACAAGGGTGTAAGACTTTGACCGGATCAGAGGAACCGAAACGACGCGCGGACGCCACCCGCAGCAGGGCGGCCGTCCTCGACGCCGCCACCCGGCTGTTCGCCACCCAACCGGACGCCGGGATGGCCGCGGTCGCCGCCGAGGCGGGGGTCACGCGGCAAACCGTCTACGCGCACTTCGCTTCCCGGGACGATCTGGTCAACGCCGTCGTCGATCGCACGACCAGACAGGCCGACGAAGCCATGCGGGCGGCCGACCTGGACAGCGGCCCGGCCACCGATGCCCTGGTGCGGATGCTCGACGTCGGCTGGCGGTTCTTCCGGGTCTCCCCGCTCGCCCACCATGTCGGCGCGTTCGCGCGCCGGCACGACGAGGATCGTCAGCTCCCCATCAACTACCGGCTGCTCCGTCTCGTCACCAGAGGGCAGCGTGCGGGCGAGTTCGACGGGGCTATGTCGCCGCAGTGGCTCGTCACCGCGATCGTCGCGGTCAGCCATGCGGCGGGCGACGAGGTCAGGGCAGGTCGGATGACACAGCCGCAGGCGCAGACGGTGCTGCGCGACAGCGTCCTTCGGCTGGTCGGCGGGAGCGTAAACATTCCGTAAGGCGGTTCGGCGACAGTGGCATCACACCGCACAACGAAGGGATGCACATCATGCGCAAGTTCAAGCTCCAGGTCCAGACCACCATCGACGGCTTCATGGCAGGCCCGAACGGCGAGATGGACTGGCTGACGTTCGCGTGGAGCGACGACCTCGCCGCCCACATCGGTGCGCTGACCGAGCCGGTCGACACCATCGTGCTCGGCCGCAAGCTCGCCGAAGGGTTCATTCCGCACTGGGCCGCGCAGCCCGAGCACGAGACCCAGGAGGCGATCGACACCATGAACAAGACCCCGAAGGTGGTCATCTCGCGGACCGTCACCGAATCACCGTGGGACAACACCCTTGTCGCGGCCGACGCGGCCGCGACGATCCGCGAACTGAAGGCCCGGCCGGGCGGCGACATCATCGCCTACGGCGGTGGCGAACTCGTGTCGAGCCTGATCGCGCAGGGGCTGTTCGACGAGCTGAACCTGTTCGTCAACCCGACCGCGATCGGCGCCGGACTCCCGGTGTTCGCCGCGACCGGCGCGAACCAGCAGTTCGAGCTGGAGTCCGCAACGCGATTCGAGTGCGGGATCGTCGGTCTCCGCTACGTGCCCGTTGCGTGAGCTCGCAGGCGAGGATGTCCGAGAGCCCTAGCTCGCAGGCGATGCGGCGACGGCGTCGATGAGTTCGCGTGCCGCGGCGGCGGTCAGGTCGAGGCCCGCGGTGTGGGCGGCGGTGAAGGCATCAGCGCCGAGCCCGGTGCGCACCGTCGTGGTTGCCCGGTCGATATCGGGCTGTTCGGCCGGCAGCAAGGGCATTCCGGTGCTGGTCCGCAGCGCTTCCGCGGCGCCGAGCAGGCGTGCGGCGGTGTCGAATTCACCGAGGGCGGCGGTGGCAGCGGCCGCACCGCCCAGCGCGAAGGCGGCATCGCGGGGTGCGTCGATGCGTTGCGAGCCGTCGAAGGCGCGAAGATGCTCGGTCAGGCCGGCAGCCGGCTCGCCGCGCTGTTCCAGCAGATAGCCCAGTTCGACCTGGAGCATCGGCACGAACAGCGGCGTGTCGGATTCGTCGGCCGAGTCGGCGAGCAGACCTCGCAAGAGCCGTTCGGCCTCCTCCGGCCTGTCGTCGCGACGGGCGGTGAAGGCCAGCACGATCGAGGCGAACAGCCTGCCCGCACCATCGCCCTGTTCGGCCGCCAGCACCATGGCCTGCTCGGCGAAATCGCGGGCCTCGTCGAATTCGGTGTGCTGCATGGCGATCCAGCCGAGCCAGCACAGATGCGCCGAAGCCTGGCCCCACAGCTCCAGCTCCCTGGCCAGGACGAGGGCCTCCCGGTGGATGTCGGCCGCGCCGTGCAGGTCGCCGGTCAGCTCGGCCAGACCGCCCAGCCATTCGGCGGCCTGCAGCCGCCCCCACCGGTCGCCGAGTTCGGCGAACAGCCGCGCGGCCTCGGTGGCGTAGCGCGCCAGGGCAGCCACGTCGGCGCGGCTGTGCGCGGATTTCGCCAGCGCCACCTGGATGGTCGCGACGCTCCAGCGGTCACCGAGGTCGCGGCATTCCGCGAGCAGGTCCCGCACGGAGGTTTCCAAGTCCTGGTCGGTGCCCGCTTCCAGCGCCGACATCAGCAGGATGACCTCGGCGCGCACCCGCACGGCCGGGTCGTCGAGTGCGGCCAGGGCGGCCGACACCTCCGCGCGGCGCGCGCTCACGTCGAGGAAGTCGCCCTGCCGGAAGGTGGCCGTGAGACGCCAGGCAGCGACCGGTGCCCGGCGCTGGGCGGTCCCGCCGAGGGCCAGTGCCGCGTCGAACCAGCGGCGGGCGGGACCCAGCCGACCGCGAAGCAGCCAGTACCAGGCCAGCGCGTCGGTGAGGCGCAGCGCCGCGTCGGCGTCGCCTTCGCGAAGGGAATCATCCAGTGCCGAGCGCAGATTCGCGTCTTCACTGTCGAGCTGAGACAGCCAGCGCTGCTGGTCGGCGCCGTACAGTTCCGGCGCGGCGCGCTCGGCCAGCGCTCGGTAGTACGCGTGATGCGCCCGGCGCACCGCGGCTTCTTCGCCCGCCTCGGTCAGGCGGTCCAGGCTGAACGCGGCCACCGATTCCAGCAGCCGGTAGCGTCGCCCGCTCTGCTGGACCAGCGATCTGTCGACCAGCCGCGCGATCAGATCGGCGACCATCGCGGGCTCGACGGGCGCATCATCTCCGGGTACTGCTGCGGCACACACGGATTCAGCGGCCTCGAGGGTACAGCCACCAGCGTGCACGGCGAGGCGCCGCAAGACGACCCGCTCGTCCTCGTCGAGCAGCCCCCAGCTCCAGTCGATCATCGCCGTGAGGGTCTGCTGTCGCGGTGGTGCCCCGCGATGCCCGGTAGCCAGCAGCCGGAACCGGTCGTCGAGCCGGGCCACCATCTCGTGCACACCGAGCGCGCGAACCCTGGTCGCGGCCAATTCGAGGGCCAGCGGAATGCCGTCGAGCCTGCGACACAATGTCGCGACCGCGTCGGCGTTCGCCGCGTCGAGGGCGAACTCGCGCGCACCGGCCTGCGCGCGAGTCACGAAGAGCCGCACCGCATTCGACTCGGCGATGACCTCCACCTCGCTGCCCTTCGGCGGAACAGGGAGCGGTTCGACCGCGACGACATCTTCCCCGGCCAGGCGCAGTTGTTCGCGGCTGGTCGCGAGAATGCGCAGGCCTGGGGCCGCGCCGAGCAGGGCTTCGGTCAGATCCGCCACCTGGTCGACGATGTGTTCGCAGTTGTCCAGCACCACGAGCAGTTCCTGCTCGGCCAGCGCTTCCCCCAGCGCCGCCGACGCCGAGCCGTCGCCGAGGCGGATTCCGGCGACCTGGGCCACCGTCTCCGCGATGCGGTCGACGTCTGCCGTGGTCGCCGCCAGCGGGGCGAGTTCGACGAGCCAGGCGCCGTGCGCAAAACGGTCGGTGAGGTCGGCCGCGGTCGTCGTGGCGAGGCGGGTCTTGCCGACGCCGCCGGGCCCGGTCAGCGTGACCAGGCGCGAGGCGTCGACCGCGCGGCTCAACGCGTCGAGATCGGTGGCCCTGCCGATCAATTCGGTGCGCTGGGCGGGAATGTTCGTCGTCCGCCGGCGAACCACCGCGCGCGGCCTGGTCACGACGAGACCGGGGTCCTGGCCGAGGATCGACCGGTGCAGGTCGACCAGTTCGGGACTCGGGTCGAGACCCAGTTCGTCGGCCAGCTGCCTGCGCAGATCCTCGTAACTGTCGAGCGCTTCGGCCTGACGGCCCGCGCCGTACAGGGCACGCAGTTGTGCCGCGCGGAGTCGTTCCCGCAGTGGGTTTTCCGTAACGAAGCGCGTGAGATCGCTTGCCACCTCGCCGTATTCGCCCTCGGCGAGCCGGGCTTCGGCCAGTTCTTCGACGGCGACCAGCCGCAGCTCGTCCAGCTGGGCGATGGCCGACCTGGTGAACTCCGCGTCACGGAAGTCGTCGAAAGCCGGTCCGCGCCAGAGTCCGAGCGCGTCGGTGAGTGTCTTGATGCGCCTGCCCGGGTCGGTGTTGGTGCGTGCCTCGGCCAGCAGGGCGCGGAAACGCAGCGCGTCGACTTCGGTGGTGGCCAGGCGGTATCCGGGCGGCGGGGACACCACCAGGTCCCGGCTGCCCGGCTCGGCGTCCTCGAGCGCGCGCCGCAGCTGCGACGCCTTGGCTGCCAGGGTGCCCGCGGGGTTGCCGGGCGGGTCCTCGCCCCAGATGTCGTCGACCAGGCGGTCGGCGGACACCGGCTGACCCGCGGCGAGCAGCAGGTCGGCCAGCAGGGCACGGACCTTGGTGCCGGGGACCGGCACTACGGCGCCGCCCTCGGTCCACACCGTCAACGGACCGAGCACACCGAAACGCATAACCGCACCCTAGCTGGTTCCGATCGCACCGGAATCCGACCGTAAACAAACCGGAAGGCACCGGGCGCACTGTGGTCACAACGAGTTCGACACACCACAGGAGAACGACATGAAACTCACCGCCTTCGCCCTCGCCGCCGGCCTCGCCGCCACCGCGCTGCTGACCGCCTGCGGGTCCGGCAAGACCGCCGCACCCGTCGAACCCGGCGCCTACGCCGAGGTCAACGGCTTGCGCATGTACTACGAACGCCACGGCGTCGCCACCGATCAGCCGCCGCTGGTGCTGCTGCACGGTGCGCTGTCGGGCATCGGGACCGACTTCGGCGAGCTGATCCCGGAGCTGTCCAAGACCCGCGAGGTCATCGCCATCGAACAGCAGGCGCACGGCCGCACCGCCGACATCGACCGTCCGCTGCGGACGCCGCAGATGGCCGACGACACCGTCGCGCTGCTCGGTCAGCTCGGCATCGGGCGCGCCGACATCCTCGGCTACAGCATGGGCGCGGGCGTGGCGCTCGACATCACGCTGCGGCACCCGGACCTGGTCCGCAAGCAGATCCTGCTCTCCGGCGGCCTCGGCGCCGAAGCCATGCACCCCGGCCTGATGGAGGGCATGGACGAGTTGAAGCCCGAGCACCTGCACGGCTCGCCCTTCCACACCGACTACCTGAAGAACGCGCCCCGGCCGGAGGACTTCCCCCAGCTGGTGGCCAGGGTCCTCGACCACGACCTGAACGGCATGCCCTCGGTGTCCCCGGAGGCCGCCCGCACGATCAAGGCCCCGACGCTGACCGTCATCGGCGACTCCGACATCGTCCGGCCCGAACACTCCGTCGAGATGTTCCGCCTCTTCGGCGGCGGCATCATGGGCGACACCCCCGCAGGCCTGCCGAACTCCCAGCTCGCGATCCTGCCCGGCACCTCCCACATCACCGCGCCGCACCGCCCCGAGCTGCTGCTCCCGATGATCCCCGCCTTCCTCGACGCCCCCGTCAAGGACGCCTGATGCGCGAGCCGATGCGGGTGGCCATGATCCTCGGGTCCACCCGCACAGGCCGCTTCGGCCCCTTGGTCGCCGAGTGGTTCGCCGGGCGCGTGGCCCGCCGCCCCGACCTCACCCTCGACCGCATCGACCTGGCCACCGCCGCCCTCCCCGACCAACTCCCCGACTTCGACGAACCGCTCCCGGATCCCGTGCGCGAGTTGGGTTCCCGTCTGGCGACCGCCGACGCCTTCGTCATCGTCACCCCCGAATACAACCGCAGCTTCCCCGCCGCCGTGAAGAACGCCATCGACTGGTTCGACACCGAATGGGCCGCCAAACCCGTCGCCATCGTCACCTACTGCCGCGACGCCGAAGGCGGGCACGGCGCCGCCCAGCTGCGCCAGGTCTTCACCGAACTCAACGCCGTCCCCACCCGCCGCACCGTCACCATCCCCAAAGCCTGGCAACGCTTCACCGTCGAAGGCACCTGGCCCCGACCCGACCCCGAACTCCACGACGCCGTCGAATCCGCCCTCGACCAACTCACCTGGTGGGCCCGAGCACTCCACACGGCACGAGCGGCATCCCCGTTCGTGCCGTGACGGTGGCCCCCGCTGTCAGACCGCGACCGGCAGGTCGACCGGATCGCCCGCTTCCATAGCGGCGCCGCGCACCACCGCGGCCAGCAGACCGAACAGGACGAACTGATCGCGCGGCAACAACAGCGCCTCCGGCGCCCAGTTGTGCACGAACCCTACGGCCAGCCCGGACGCGGGATCGGCCCAGCCACCGGAACCGACGAAGCCGATGTGCCCGAAGGCATTCCGCGCGCCCGTCACCGGCATGGAGTGATAGCCGAGCCGCCAGCCCATCGGCAGGCACAGGTTGCGATCGGGCAGCACCGATTGCAGACGCGCCATGGCGCGCACCCTGTTCCGCGAGAACAGCGGCGACTCGGTCGCGATCGCGCTGTAGACGGCGGCAAGCGAGCGCGCGGTGAAAACACCGTTCGCCCCGGGCAATTCACCACGCAGGATGGCGGGGTCCGCGCCGTGGGCCAGCCGGTCGATGCCCTGGGTGTAGATCGATCGCAGGAATCCCGCACCGGGCACCAGGGTGCGTGAGGCGAGCCGGATCACCATGTCGGCCTGGGGAATTCCGAGTGGAGTGGTCGACCCGTGCGTCACCGCCACGGTGGTGCGCGCGCCGGGCCCTGGTGCCCCGAGGTGTAGCCCGTCCAGGCCGAGTGGTTCGGCCAGTTCCGTGCGGTACAGCTCGCCCATGCTCTTGCCGGTCACCGCCCTGGCGATCCCCGCGATGATGGTTCCGTACGAAATCGCGTGGTAGGCGGGGAAACCGCGGAATCGGTCCGGCGCCGCGGCGGCGAGACGTTCCTCGATCAGCTCATGGTCGGCGAGTTCGGCGGCGGTACGGGCGAAGACACCGATCCGCGACAACCCCGCCCGATGGCTCATCGCCTCCGCGACGGTGATGCTGGCCTTCCCGTTCGCGCGGAACTCCGGCCAGTACTCCGCGACCGGCGCCCGATAGTCCACCAGCCCGCGCTCGGCCAGCACATGCAGCACCGTGGAGGTGACACCCTTGGAGGTCGAATACGACAACGCCGCCGTGTTCTCCTGCCACGGCACCGCCCCTGCGGCATCCGCGCACCCGGCCCACACGTCGACAACCCGCCGCCCGTGCTGATACACCGCCAGCGCGCCCCCGCCTCGTCCACCGTCGAACAACCGCCCGAACCGGTCGATGGCTTCCTGGAACTGGGGTGCGGCGCTCCCCCGGAGGGAAGTGCCCGACGGCCCCGGACCGGACGATGCTCCACGCATAAAGAACCTCACATGTCACCATTGACAAACCGCTCTCGGGTCGCTGCCCGAAATCAGCCAGAAGGTTCACGTTACCCGAGATCAATAGGCATATCGAGCCCACAACAGTCCCTCGACGCCCGTCGGGCCGAATTCCTCTCGAACGAAGAAATACATCCGGTGAATTCGTCTCCGAAGACGAACGATCGGTACGGCCACCCAGGGGGAATCAGCCGATCGGGGTGGGCAGCAACCCGGCGGCGATGAATCCTTCCACGTAGCGCAGCAGCACGGCGTCGTCGATGCGGGGACACCGCACGCCGAGCTCGGCGAGGACGGCCCTGGTGCCGGTGTCGTCGACGAGCAGGGCGTCGCCTCCACCGTTGAGATAGTTCTCGGCGATCAGTGCCGCGCGCATCAGGTCGGGGTGCCGCGACAGCTGACCGGTCAGCCGGTCGGCGGCGGTCTCGACCGCCACCGTCTCGATGGGAAACCCGCTGCGGCGCAGAGTATTCAGGATGTCGCCGACCCCGGTGGGCGCACTGTTGACGAGGTGATAGATCTCCCCGCTGGGCTGCCGGTGGGTCGCGAGCGCGACCAGTGCGCGTGCGACGTAGTCCACCGGGGCCAACGTGACGTCGGCATTCTCGATATCGGGTGCGACACCCAGATGCGCCGCCGACCGGATCAGCGTCCAGAACGCGTCGTCGGTGCTGATCGCGCCGCTGCCGATCGCCCCGGCGACCAGGCCCGGCCGGTGCACCGCGACCGGCAGTCCACGTTCGGCTGCCGCCACGACGAGCTGTTCGGCCACCCATTTGGTGGCCAGGTACCCGTTGCGCGGAACCTGGTCCACGGTGATCGCCGTGTCCTCGGCGACGACACCGGTGTGTCCCGTGGCGACCGCGGCCGACACCGTGGACACGTAGTGCAGGGTCTTCACCCGCGTGGCCACCGCCAGCCGCAGAATGTCCACGGTTCCGGCGATATTGGCCGCCCGCAGGGTCGCATAGGATTCGAGATGGTTGACGCGGGCACCGTTGTGGTAGATCACCTCGATGCGCTCGGCCAGTTCCGCCCAGGCCTCGCCGGTGAGGCCGAACCGCGGCGCGGCCAGGTCACCGGGCACGGCGACGACCCGGTCGAGCCCATCCCGGGCGAGCCCGTACCGCTCCAGCGTCGCGCCGAGCCTGCGGTACACCCCGTCGGCGTCGTCGGCACGCACCAGGCACCAGATGCGCGACGAGGTGCGGTCCAGCAGCTCCCGGAGCAGATGAATACCCACGAAACCGGTAGCGCCGGTCAGCAGGACCGCGGCGGGGTCGGTCGGGGCAGGCGTGAACTCCGCGGGAACCGTGATCGCCGGATCCAGGCACGCGTCGGCGGCCAGCGTCGCCGTCCAGTGCGCCTCCGTGGCGGCGAGCGATTCCGCCGAGACCGCCGCTGTCACCGCGCGTGGTGTCGGCGCCTCGAACAGGGTGCGCGGGTCGGCGTCGATGCCGAGCTGGCTGCGCAGTTCGGCGCGCAACGTGAACACCAGCAGTGAGGTGCCGCCGAGAGTGAAGAAGTCCTCCTCGACCCCGATCGAGTCGCGTTCCAGCACCTGGGCGAACACCCGGGCCACGGCGAGCTCGCGCACGGTGGCGGGCTCGACAGCGGCCGCGGGAATCGCCGCATGCTGCGGGGTTTCCTCGACAGCCCGTCCGATTGCGCCGAACCCGGACGTGACGACGTCGCACAGCTGCTCGATCGTGGCCTCGGGGTGCGCGACGATCGCGGCGAGGATGTGGTGGAACCGCGCCGCGAAGCCCTCCACCGTTGTCAGGTCGTAGAGGTCGGTGGCGTACTGGAAGCCTGCCGCGAGGCCACCCGTTTCCGGCTGCTCACGCAACGTCAGCGACAGATTGAAATGTGTTGTCCGCCAGGGAATGTCGAGCATGCTCACCTCGACCGCGCCCAAGCGCAGCGACGGCAGCGCAGGCAGGTTCTCATAGGAGAACACCGCCTCGAACAGCGGGTGCGCGGTGTCGTCCCGAGGCGGATTGACCGCCTCCACGATGTGATCGAAGGGCACGTCGGCATGGCCGAGCGCGCCGAGGGTGACCTCCCGTGCGCGCGACAGCACGGCGGTGAAGCTCTCCTGCGGGTCGATGGTCAGGCGCAGCGGCAGCGTGTTGACGAACATGCCGACCAGACGGTCCAGCGCCGGATGACCGCGACCGGCCACCGGGGTTCCGACGGTCACATCGGTCGCACCGGCGAGGTGGCCGAGGAGCACGGTGAAGGCCGCGTATCCGGCCATGAACGGAGTCGCGTCGTGGCGCCGGGCCAGATCGGCCATCGCCGTCGCGATCGCTGCCGAGATCTCGAATTCGACCCGCCCGCCTTCGCCGCCGCCGGGTCGACCGGCACCGCGGGCGCGGATCCGGTCGGTCGGCAGCGGCAGCCGGGCCGGCGCGCCGCCGAGCGCCCGCACCCAGTGCGCGAGCTGACGCGCGGCAGGCGACTGCGGGTCGCGCCGGTCGCCGAGCCTGTCGTGCTGCCACAGGGCGTAGTCGGCGTATTGCAGGGGCAGCGGGTCCCAGTGCGGCCCGCTACCCGCGGCCCGCGCGGTATAGGCCGCGGACAGGTCGGCGACGAGCGGGCCGTGCGACCAGCCGTCGGCGGCGATGTGATGGGCGACCAACGCCAGCACATGCTCATCGGCGCTCAGGCGCCACAATGCCAGCCGGATGGGTGCGTCGGTGGTGACGTCGAACGGCGCGGCGATGGTCACCGCGAGTTCGGCGTCCAGCTCCGTCGGCACGAGGGGGCGGGCGACGAGCGGCGTGTTCGCCAGGGCATCGTCGGCGGACAGGATGCGCAGGTACGGTCCGGTACTGCTGTCGGGGTAGACCGTGCGCAGTACCTCGTGCCGCTGCACCACATCCCGTGCCGCGGCAGCCAGCGCCGCCTCGTCCAACGGGCCGGACAGGCGCAGCACGATCGGCAGGTGATACGCCGACGAGTCCCGGTACAGCTGGTTCAGCAGCCACATCCGCAGCTGCGCGGGCGCGGGGGCGAGGTGTTCGGGGCGCGGACCCGCCACCGGTGCGGGCACGGAGAAAAGCTCGGGGTCGCCCAGCCGCACGGCCAGCGCCGCGACGGTCGGCGCGTCGAAGACAGCGCGGACATCGACGCCGAGCCGGGCCGCGAGTGCGGTGGCGGTGAGCGAGGTGCCGCCCAACTCGAAGAAGTCGTCGTCGGCACCGGGCGAATCGACCGAGAGTACCTCGGCCATGGCGGCCGCGACGGCCTGCTCCGCGGGCGTGGTAGCGGCCCGGGAACCGTTGTGGGCGAACACCGGGGCAGGCAACCGCCGGCTGTCGAGCTTGCCGTTGGGTGTCAGCGGCAAGGTGTCGAGGACGAGGTAGGCGCTCGGCCGCAGGTACGGGGGCAGGCTGTCGGCGATCCGTGCTCGCACCGCCTCCACGTCGAGTGGCCCGTCCGGCACCAGATAGGCCACCAGATGGGTGCCGCGGCTGTCCTCGTGCGCGGTAACGGCCGCGCGGCCGACGCCGGGGAGCCCGGTGAGCGTGGTCTCGATCTCGCCCGGCTCGATGCGATGCCCACGGACCTTGATCTGGAAATCACTGCGGCCGTGGTAGATCAGTTCCGGGTCGGGCCCCGGGGTGACGGTGACGAGGTCGCCGGTGCGGTATACCCGGCCGCCGGGCGGCCCGAACGGGTCGGCGACGAACCGGGCCGCGGTGAGCGCGTGCTTGCCGCGATAGCCGCGGGCGAGCGCCGGGCCGCCGATGTAGAGTTCGCCGATCACCCCGGGCGGAACCGGTCGCAACCGGGCGTCGAGCACCAGCGCGTGAAACCCGCGCAGGGGCGCGCCGATGGTGACCGCCCGGTCCGGCTCGAGCTCGGCGATGGTGGCGATGTCGGTGGCTTCGGTGGGGCCGTACCCGTTGCGCATCAGCCGGGTTCGCGACCACGCCGCGACCAGGTCGGGGCGGATCGCCTCGCCGCCGACCCCGAGGACCCGCAGGTCGGGCAGCGTCTCGGGATCCAGGGTGGCCAGCACCGCCGGGGTGATGATGGCGTTGGTCAGCCGTTCCCGCCGGATGAGCTGGGCCAGATCCGGTCCGGCCATCACATAGCGGGGCGCAACGACCAGCGTCGCCGCGCCCGCCAGCCCGCACAGGATCTCCCCGACCGCCATGTCGAAGCCCGGGGAGGCATGGTGCAGAGTGCGCGCGCCCGGCCGCAGCGCGTACCGATCACGGCGTTCGGCCGCGAGGTTCGCCAGCCCGCCGTGGGTCACCAGCACACCCTTGGGTACGCCGGTCGAGCCGGACGTGTAGATGAGGTAGGCCGGATTCTCGGGACGGATCGTCGGCCGGGTGCGCGGCGCGGTCGCCGAGGTGTCCTCGTCGGTGGGCCCCGCGACGTCAACGAACGTCCAGCCCACCGAGTCCGGCAGATTCGAGCGCTGCTCGGCGGTGGTCACGCCCAGCGTGGCGCCGCAGTCGCCCAGGATGTGCGCGATGCGCTCGGCGGGGTATCCGGCATCGATCGGGACGAACCCGGCGCCGGTCTTGGCGATGGCCCACACGGCGCCCACCGACGCGGCGGATCGTTCCATGACCATCGCGACCAACGTCTCCGGGCCTGCGCCCGCCGCTTGGAGGGTATCGGCGATGCGGTCGGTCCACGCGTCGAATTCGCGGTAGGTCCAGCGCTTTTCGTCGTAGACGACAGCCGTGCCGTCCGGGTTCTCGGCGACGGCGGCCGCGATCAGCTCGCTCAGTGTCGCCGGTCTGCGCGCCTGCGGACCGCGCCACGGAACCAGCAGTTCCCACTCGGAGCCGGTGAGCACCGGCAACTCGGCGATCGGGACATCGTCGGCCGCCGCGGCGAACGCGGTGAGGAAGCCGACGAAGCGGTCCAGGTGCGCGGTGACCTCCGCACTGGTGTAGCGATGGCGGTTGGCTTCGAACTCGACCCGCAACCGGGAACCGTCGACCGGATACACGTTGAGCGCGAGATCGTCGACCGGTCCGGTCGACAGCAGGTGGATCGTGCCGCGCGCCTGCCCCAGCACCTGCTCGGTGTGGAAGTTCATGATGTTGACCGCGGGTCCGAAGCCCAGCGATCGTGCCTGCCGTCCGCTGTCACGAACCATGTCGGCGCCGCGGTAGCGCTGATGGCGCAGCGCTCCGCTCAACCCGGCACCGGCACTGGCGATGACGCTGCCGACGGTGTCGCCCGAGCAGCTCAGCGGCACGATGTTCGAGGTCATGCCGCCGCACTCGCGCAGCTTGGCGACAGTACGCCCGGTGACCGGCAAACTCAGCGTCACCGGATCGGCATCGGTGAGCCGACCGAGGAACGCGGCGAAGGCCGCCACCAGCACCACCGTGTTGCCGGGGAGATTCCCGCGGTCGCGCAGCTGGGCGACCAGCGATTCCGGGAGTTCGACGCGGGCATGGATCGGCAACGGGTCGGGATCACCGGACCGTGCCGCCAGGCTGACCGGTGCGGGCAGCTCGTCGACCTGCCCGCGCCAGTACTCCCGGTCGATCGCGTACCGCCGGGACGCCCGATAGGTCGCCTCGGCCTCGGCCAGTACCGCCGTCGAATCCACCGGCGCCGAAGGCGCTGGCGCCCCGGCCAGCGCTGCCTCGTAGTGACGAGCCAGCAACTGCTGCAACCGAATTGCACCGTACCCGTCGAGCGCCACGTGGTGGGCTCGCGTGTACACCAGGTGGCGCTGCGCGCCCAGCCGCAGCACGGTGGTCACGATGGGCGGATCGACGGCGAGATCGAACGGTGCGCACTGATCGGCGCGCATCCACGCCATCGCCGCTGCCCACGGATCGGGTTCGGCCGCGTAATCCCGGACGACGATGCGATCGTCGATACCGGGATCGAGCAGCTGCCCCGGCTCGCCGCCGACGGTGGTGAACCGCAGGTAAGCGCCGAGATCGCGGGCGGCGCTGCGGGCCGCGCGCTGATAGATCCCGAGGTCGAGCGGCCCGTTCAGATCCACGTACTGCGCCACGGTCAACGGCACCGGTCCGAGTAGCTGCTGAGCGAACCACACCTCGCGTTGTGCCGCGGTGAGCGGTCGGACAGCAGGGGTCGGATCAGGGTGCGTCATGGTGCCTCTGGTGCTGGGACGAACGAAGGAACTGGTGGCCACGCGTGCATGGCCACCTGGGGGATTCGACCTCAGGCGGGGTCGTCGGTGAGATAGCCGCCGCGGGCGAAGAATTCGGCGCCGTCGTGTTCGGCGCCGTCGGCGGTCCTGACCCGCGTGACGACCAACGCCTGGTCGCCGCCGCGGTGCGGCTGCGCGCCGCAGACGACCGCGCCGCCGCCTTCCTGAACGATGACCCGCCCCGCGGTGCCGCCGTAGCGAGCTTCGGAGATCATCGCGTCGAGCACCTCGATACGCTGCCCGCGATAGTGCGAATAGGCGCGCGGGTACGGCGCCGACAGCGCCCGCACGAAGCGTTCCAGGTCGACCGCGTCCCAGGACCAGTCGATCCGGCTGTCACGATCGGAGCGCTTGTGGAAGTAGGTGCGCTCGGTCTTGTCCTGCGGCGTCCATTCCGCGGTACCGTCGGTCAGCGCGGCGAGGGCCTCGTGCACCGCACCCGGAATCAATTCCATCCCGGCGAGGACGAGTTCCGTGCCGGTAGCGCCGACGGGGATCGGCAGGCGCTTCTGGATCAGGATGTCGCCGGTGTCGAGCTGTTCGTCCATGCGATGAACAGTGAGGCCGAATTCCTCGGCCCCGCTGATCAGCGCCCACAGCACCGGGGAGAAGCCGGTGAACTTGGGCAGCAGCGAGTCGTGCAGATTCAACGTGCCGTGCGGCGGCAGATCGTACAGCTCGGCAGGCATCCAGGTGTACCAGCTGTTCACCACGATCACATCGGGTTCGGCCCGCTTGACCAGTTCGATGGTCTCGGCATCCGCGCGCTCGGTCAGATGGACCGGAATGCCGTGCTCGGCGGCCAGTTCCTCGACCGAATCGTTCCAGATCGCCTTGTAGGAGGATTCCGTGGCCGGATGGGTGACCGCGAGAACCACCTCGTGATCGGAATCGATGAGTGCCTGGAGGGTCTTGCAACCCCAAGTCTGAAAGCCGAACGACACGATGCGCATGAAACTAGCCTCTCGAATTTGCGTAGGCTTACCTTACATTGCCGAACAGGCCTCGCCGACCCTGGTACATGCCCCTACCTGGACAAATGACCGCTTCACCGCCCGAAACCTGACATATCAACCACACCAAGCCATTCCGGCGCCGCGCGTCGTCAGTGCCGAGCGTCGCGGGTGTCGTACCACCGATCACCGGCCGGCTCACCGGCCAGATTCCGCGCCAACCCGTGTCGCCCGGAAACCGACGCCGATCCCCAAGCCGATCACTCCCGGTGCGACCCTGAACCACGGGACCGCTTGTACGACCACATCGAATCGAGGGAGTCGAATGCGTATCGGAGTATCCGGACCACACGGAACCGGCAAGACAACGCTGGTTCACGAACTGTGTTCCCGCTTCGACGAACTCACGCCGATCGAGGAACCGTATGTCCTCCTCGAGGAAGACGGCTACGACTTCGAATACCCGCCATCGCGCGCCGACTACCGAGCCCAGCTGACCCGCTCGATCCAACTGCTGACCACCGAGCCCGACGGCTCGGTCTTCGACCGAACCCCATTGGACTTCCTGGCCTACCTGTCAGCGACCGGGCTCGACATCGAGTTCGCCGGCGATACCTCCGCAGTCCACAATGCCTTGGCCACACTGGATCTCCTGGTACTCGTGCCCATAACCCCCGAAACCGAGCGACTCCTGCCCCCGGCGGAGATGCTCGGTCTCCGCCGCACGGTCAACGACACGCTGCTGGAGTTGGCCTACACCGACCCGCTGCACCTCCTCGCCGACATTCCGGTGATCGAGTTGAGCGTCCCCCTGGCGGATCGAGTCGAAACAATCGGCGCCATGGTCCGGTAGCCAGGTCGCGCATACCTTCAGGTGGACCAGTAGGCGATGTCCCCACCCCACGAGCGATCAACGCCGCGGGTGATGCCGTGATGGGTGGCATGGGTCCGGCCGATGGCAAGATGCCGACGCGGGGCGACTTTTCGGAGACTTTCCGGAACTTTGGCGCCTGATGGTACGAGAAAGGCCCCTGACCGTCGCACATAGGTGCTGGTCAAGGGCCTTTTATGCTCCCCCATCTGGACTCGAACCAGAAACCTGCCGATTAACAGTCGGCTGCTCTGCCAATTGAGCTATAGGGGATTGCCCTGAGCCGCTAGACTCAGGCGGTCTGCCTTGGCGGGCTGACCGAGATGAAACTTTAGCGCATCGCATCGCAGGTTCCCAAATCGGGCTGCTACCTGCGGACATGCGGCGTATAACGATGTGCCGACAACCGGTGGCCGGATCGACAGGGGTGGGGCTGCTGGGGCAGGATGGAGCCCGCACACAGACGTGGGAGGAGCTCCAGGAGATGCTGCGGTTGATCATCGGCGTAGCGGCCGGATATGTGCTGGGCACCAAGGCCGGGCGCGCGCGCTACGAGCAGATCAGTGCGGCGACGCGGGCGGTCACGGGGAGTCCGGTGACGAAGAAGCTGGTGTCGGTGGGCCGGCAGAAGCTGTCGGACAAGTTGAGCACGCAGCCGAAGCTGGAGCCGATGGAGCCGATCGACGAGCGCACCACGGTGCTGATCCCGCACGACCAGCTGCGCAACAACCAGCTGCGTCGCTGACTCAGGCGCCCGCCGCGTAGCCCTCGTTGCCCATCGCCTGGGCGGCGAGGCTCTTGCGGTACTGCTCCAGCGCCACCAGGTCGCCGAACAGAGCCATGTAGGTGTCGGGCTCCTCGCTGGCCGACAGTCGCTGCAGCTTCGATTTCAGCTCGGCGATCTGACGGCCGACCCAGGCTTCCTGGGTGCGCGCGAGGATGCCGGTGATGAAGCGCGGGATGTCGTTCTGGGAGCGCACCGGCAGCTGCTCGTTGGCCAGTTCGGAGACCAGGGCGCGGATCATCAGGTCGTCGGTGTGGTCGGAGACCGCGGCGACCCATTCGGCGCCGCTGAGCCCGGCCGCGGTGCCGCCCGCCTTCGCGATCATGATGCGCACCGCGACGTAGGCGGGGTGGGTGAACGCGGCGGTGTCGATGGCGTCGAAGGCCGCGCCGGCGACACCGGGGTATTGCAGTGCGGCACTGAGGGATTGACGCTGGGCGAACAGCACCGGGTCGTTCGGGGCAGGCCGGACCGAGGAGCTCTCCTCGACGCGGGGCGCGGGAATCGCCGCGGCGCCGGACTTTCCGGTAGTGGGTGTCGCACCCATCCGGTTCTTCTTGGCTTCCTCGCCTACCCGGCGCACGACGAGCTGGATGTCGTCCCAGCCGACCCAGCCCGCCAATTTGGTGGCGTACCCCTTGCGGGTCGCGTTGTCCTTGATCTGGGCCACCACGGGCACCGTACGGCGCAACGCCTCGACACGGCCCTCGACGTCGTCGAGGTTGTGTTCGGCCAGCAGACCGCGAATCACGAACTCGTAGAGCGGGGTTCGGCGCGCGACCAGATCGCGGACCGCGGCGTCGCCGGAGTGCTGACGCAGCTCGCACGGGTCCTGGCCGTCGGGAGCGACGGCGATATAGGTCTGGCCGGCGAGTCTTTGATCACCACTGAAGGCTTTCAAGGCGGCGGCCTGACCCGCGGCGTCGCCGTCGAAGGTGTAGATGATCTCGCCACGCCAGAAGTTGTCGTCCATCAGCAGCCTGCGCAGCACCTGCAGGTGTTCCTCGCCGAAGGCGGTGCCGCAGGAGGCGACGGCGGTCTTCACCCCGGCCAGGTGCATCGCCATCACGTCGGTGTAGCCCTCGACGACGACGGCCTGGTGGCCCTTGGAGATCTCCCGCTTGGCGTGGTCGAGCCCGAACAGCACCTGGGACTTCTTGTACAGCAATGTCTCCGGCGTGTTCACGTACTTGCCGGGCATGGTGTCGTCGTCGAAGAGCTTGCGCGCGCCGAACCCGATCACCTCGCCACCGAGATTGCGGATCGGCCACAGCAGCCTGCGATGGAACCGGTCGATCGGCCCGCGCTTGCCCTGCTTGGACAATCCGGCCGCTTCCAGTTCCTTGAACTCGAAACCCTTGCGCAGCAGGTGTTTCGTGAGCGCGTCCCAGCCGCCGGGCGCGTAGCCGCAGCCGAACTGCTGGGCGGCGGCGCCGTCGAAGTTGCGGTCGGTCAGGTACTTGCGGGCCGTCTCGGCTTCGGGTTCGCGCAGCTGGGCCACATAGAACTCGTGCGCGGCGGCATTGGCGGCGACCAGCCGGGAGCGGGTGCCGCGGTCGCGCTGGACCGAGGTGCCGCCGCCCTCGTAGTTGATCTGGTAGCCGATGCGGTCGGCCATCTGCTCGACGGCCTCGACGAAACCGATGTGCTCGATCTGCTGCAGGAACTTGTAGACGTCACCGCCCTCGCCACAGCCGAAGCAGTGGAACAGGCCGTGGTTGGGCCGCACGTGGAACGAGGGCGACTTCTCGTCGTGGAACGGGCACAGGCCCTTGATCGAGTCGGCGCCCGCCCGCTTGAGCGCGACGTACTCGCCCACCACATCTTCGATCCGGACACGTTCACGGATCGCCGCGATATCGCGATCTGGGATTCGTCCGGCCACGGTGAGTGAGTCTAGTCGGGTCGGCTCAGCGGCAGTCCAGCGAGGCGGCGACGCGCTCGAAGCGGCTCTCGGTGTAGGAGGCGATCTGGTCGATCACCACGCGGACCCGGGCGGTGTCGTCGGTGGCGGCGTTCCACCAGGGCAGCATCTGGTCGTCCAGGTGAGCGGGCGCGGTGGTGAGCAGGCGATCGGCGACGGCCTGCACCCGGTCGCGCTGGGTCTGCTGGCGGGCCAGGTGGCCGCGGTCGGAGCGCACGTAGCGCAGGGCGACGGTCTTGAGGACGGCCACCTCGGCGGCCACGATCGGCGGCACGATCAGATCGGACTCGTAGCGGGTCAGCGGGCCGGGTCCGTGGTGATCCTGGGTGGCGGCGATCGCGGCCGTCGCGAACCGGCCGACCAGCTCGCTGGTGAGCCGCTTCAACGCGACCGAGGCGGCGAAGGTGCCGTCGTAGTTCACCGCGTCGGCCACCACGTCGAGTTCGGACAGGCGCTGCGCGGCGGCGGCCAGCGCGGCGATCGACTGGTCGGGGTGCTGGCCGTGGCCCTGCTCGGCGAGGGCGGCTTGCTCGGCCGGGTCGGCCAGGGCACGCAGGTCGATCCGGCCGACGATCACGCCGTCCTCCACGTCGTGCACCGAGTAGGCGACGTCGTCGGACCAGTCCATGATCTGGCATTCCAGGCTCTGCTTGCGGTCGGGCGCGTCCTTGCGGACCCAGGCCAGGCGCTCGAGATCGTCCTCGTAGGCGCCGAACTTGGTGCCGGAACCGCTTCTCCCCCACGGGTATTTGAGGGTCGCGTCCAAGGCTGCGCGCGTCAGGTTGAGCCCGGCGCTCTCCCCCGCCGGGTCGAGGACTTTCGGTTCGAGGCGGGTCAGGATGCGCAGGTTCTGCGCGTTGCCCTCGAAACCGCCGTATTCGTCGGCGAATTCGTCGAGGGCGCGTTCGCCGTTGTGGCCGTAGGGCGGGTGGCCGATGTCGTGGGCGAGGCCGGCCAGGTCGACGAGGTCCGGGTCGGCGCCGAGTCCGTCGGCGATGCTGCGGCCGATCTGGGCGACCTCGAGCGAATGGGTGAGGCGGGTGCGCGGGGTGTCGCCCTCGCGCGGACCCATGACCTGGGTCTTGTCGGCGAGGCGGCGCAGGGCCGCGGAGTGCAGGACGCGAGCACGGTCGCGGGAGAATTCACTGCGGTGGCCCTTGCCAGCGGCGCCGGGCCAGGCGGTCTTGCCCGGCTCGTGGACCATCCGTTCCCGGTCGTGCGGAGTGTAGCTGTCGCTCATCAGATGCATGGCTGCCCTTCAGGACCGGAAAGGACACGCCACCCTCCCTTCTTACATTCAAGTGCAATATTGTGTGAGACATGTCGAAGGTGGTGAAGCGGGCGTACAAGTTCCGCTGCTACCCCTCGCCCGAGCAAGCGGCGGAGCTGTCGCGCACATTCGGGTGTGTTCGTTTGGTGTGGAACAAGGCGCTCGACGCCCGCCAGCGGCGGTATGCCACGGAGTCGAAGTCCACTACGTATGTGCAGGCTTCCGCCGAACTGACCGGGTGGAAGAAGTCCGAGGATCTCACGTTCCTGAACGAGGTGTCGTCGGTGCCGTTGCAGCAGACATTGCGGCATCAGCAGGCCGCGTTCGCGGCGTTCTTCGCCAAGCGTGCCCGCTACCCCCGGTTCAAGTCCCGCAAGCGCTCGCGAGCCTCGGCCGAGTACACCCGGTCTGGGTTCCGGTGGCGCGACGGGCAACTCACCCTGGCGAAGATGACCGAGCCACTCGACATTCGCTGGTCGCGGGCGCTGCCCGAGGGTGCAGCGCCGTCGACGGTGACGGTGTCCCGCGACAGTAGTGGTCGGTGGTTCGTGTCCCTGCTTGTCGAAGAGTCCATCACGCCGCTGCCGACCACGACGAATGCCATCGGCGTGGACGTCGGCCTCAACTCGCTGGCCGCGCTGTCCACCGGGGAGAAGATCGTCAATCCGCGGCACGAGCGAGCTGATCGGCGCAGGCTGGCGACGGCGCAACGCGACCTCGCCCGGAAGGTGAAGGGGTCCGCCAACCGGGAGAAGGCCCGTCGAAAGGTGGCCCGCATCCATGCGCGGATCACCGACCGGCGCACCGACTTCCTGCACAAACTGTCCACGAGGCTGATCCGCGAGAACCAAGCAGTCGCCATCGAGGACCTGACGGTGCGCAACATGGTCGCCAACCACACGCTCGCCCGCGCGATCTCGGACGCGAGCTGGCGGCAGTTGCGCACCATGCTCGAGTACAAGGCCGACTGGTACGGCCGCGAGGTGCTGGTGGTGGATCGCTGGTATCCGTCGACCAGGGTGTGTTCGCACTGCGGTGCGCTGCACGACAAGCTGTCGCTGAACATTCGGGAGTGGACATGCCGCTGTGGGTCGGTCCATGACCGGGATGTTAACGCGGCCCGCAATATCCTCGCTGCCGGGCTGGCAGAGAGGTGAAACGCCTGTGGAGTCGGTGTAAGTCCGCAAAGGAGTTCTCCTTTATGGCAACTGATGGTGAAGCAGGAATCCCCGTCTTTCAGGCGAGGAGTAGTCAACGAATCTCACTGTCCCGCCGTGTAAGAGAAGTCTGCCGAGAAATGGGTGAGCTGATACCAGAGCAGCGCGCCGGTCTCGCGGGCGATGCCGTGGAACTGCGACTCCCTGGTGTAGACCGCCGGTCCGGTGCGGGTCGGCGCGGTCCACGCGGCCAGTCCGGCGTCGCGAGCCATCGTCCTGGTCCGCAGTGAATGCCACGGATCGCTGACGAGTACGGCCGATGACATCCCGCGCGACTCCATCTCGGTCGCCACCGCTTCGACGCTGCGCAGGGTGTCCGATCCGGTCTCCACCGCGAGGATGTCCGCGCTCGGCACGCCCTTGTCCTCGAGGTACCACTTGCCCGAAGCGGCCTCGGTGTAGAGATCGCCGTCCTGCTTGCCGCCGACGGTGATCACCCGCGGCGCCACGCCCGCCTCGTAGAGCCGCCACGCCTGGTACAGCCGCGCCTCGAACACCGACGACGGCGTGCCCGAGTACTGCGCGGCGCCGAGCACCACGATCGCGTCGGCGTTGGTGTAGTCGTCGATCCGCGCGACCTGCCACACCCGGACTGCGGTCCCGGCGACCAGTACCACCGCCATCAGTACCGCCCCCGCGATCAACCGGCCGACCCACAGCGAGACCGTCGGCACGAGCCCACGCGGACGCCGTGCGTCCGGGGCAGGGGCGGCCGTTCGCGGGAAACCCGATTTCATCCTGAAGAGTCTGCCAGGTCGGTCCGACGACCGATCATGCCAGCGGTCACCGCCCGATTCCGGTCCGGTGAACGGTCGGCCGCGGCGACGCTGTCCCAGGAAATCGTCGCCGCGATGTCGGTGATCGAGCGGACCAGCGGGCTGTGCCCGGCGCTGTTCCACGCCAGCACAAGGCTGCTCGGCGGCTTGTCGGCGAGCGGGATCACGGCGAGGCCGTCAGGCACCGGGTGGCCCAGCGGGGTGAGTCCGACGGTGCCGTTCCACAGGACGGTCTGCTGGCATTCGTGGACGGTGCGCACCACGGGACCGGTGTCCGGGTCGGTGGGGTGCGACCAGTAGCCGCGCCAGACCGGGTCGGCGTCACCGGGTAGCTGGAACCACGGCCGGGCGGTGAGTTCGTGCAGGTGCAGACTCGTGCGGTGGGCCAGGGGATCGTCGGCACGGAGCACGACGCCGACCGGGTCGGTGCGCAGCACCCGGGTGGTGATGCCGGTTTCGTCGAACGGGGTGCGGGTGAGGGCGATATCCACGCGCCCGGCGCGCAACCCCGCGGTCGGGTCGGCGAAGTCGCCCTCCCTGATGTGGACCTGCACGCCGGGGTGCCGGGCACGGTAGGCCGCGGCGAGTCGCGTGCCCGCCTGTTCGGCGATGGTGCCGATGGTGATCGCGGATCCCCCGGCGGCGACCGCGACCCTGGTCCGCAGCTGATGGGCCTGGGCCAGCAGCTCGCGTGCCTCGTCGTAGAGCGCGGACCCCGCGGGCGTGAGCGTCACGCCGGTCGGCGAGCGATGCAGCAGTGCACAGCCGAGATCGGCCTCGAGCTGTTTGATCGCCCGGCTCAGCGGCGGCTGGGTCATGTGCAGCCGGGCGGCGGCGCGACCGAAGTGGAGTTCCTCGGCCACCGCCGTGAAATATCTCAGCAGGCGAAGATCCATGAGCTGCGACGATACTCGCTCGGTATCGGGTTCGCCGGATCGGTCTTCTGATCCCGTCGCTCGTCAGAGGGCACGCCCATGCGCGGCGCGCAGGTCGATCTGGAGCGAGCCAGGGCGACCATGGCCTGACCGACCCTCGATTCGAGTAGCCGAGGCACTCGACATCACCTTGTCCGAAGGGTGTACTGGGTAGTGGTGACCTGCGACGGCAGGGCGCCACGATGGGTGGTCCGGGCAACCGGATCCCACCCGCGGCCGCCTGCACAGCGGGGCAGGCGACAGCTCAACCGAATTGTTGTTTATCGCGGTTCCTCGAAGGGGGTGCCCAACCGAACAACTACACCTCCTCGCGGCCTCCGTTCACCATCAGGAGGTCACGTGACCCGAACCGCCGGTCTCGTTGTCGGCCTCGGGTTGACGGTGTGACAACCGTCGGAGTCGACGGCGTTCGGACCGTCGGAGAACGGCACCTCGGCCCGCGTCTGGTGCCGTTCTTTTTGTGCCGGGACCGGTTCACCAGCCCCGATCGCGCCACTCGCCGAGGTGGGGGCGCTCGTCGCCGAGGGTGGTGTCGTCGCCGTGGCCCGGGTAGACGACGGTGTCGTCGGGGTAGCGGTCGAACAGCTTGGTGGTGACGTCGGTGAGCAGGGTGTCGAAGTCTGCCGGGCTGTGCGTTTTGCCCACTCCACCGGGGAACAGGGAGTCGCCGGTGAAGAGGTGGGTGCGGCCCGCGCCGTCGATGAGGGCCAGCGCGACCGAGCCGGGGGTGTGGCCGCGCAGGTGGATCACCTCGAGGACGAGGTCACCGACCTGGATGGTGTCGCCGTCGGCGAGCAGGTGCTCGGGGTGCACCGGCAGGATGCCCGCGTCGAGAGGGTGGGCGGCCGTCGGGACGTCGAGTGACGTGGTGACCTCGGTGAGGGCCTGCCAGTGGTCGGGGTGCTGGTGGGTGGTGATGATCAACGCGATCTGGCCCGGGGTTTCCTGGCCGATCAGTTCGATGATGCGCGCGGCGTCGTTGGCGGCGTCGAGGAGCACCGCGGCGCCGGTGGCCGTGCTCTGCACGAGGTAGGTGTTGTTGTCCATCGGGCCGACGGACATCTTCACGATGCGAGCTCCGGGCACGTCCCGCTGCTGGGCGGCCGCGCCTGCGGTGACATGTCCGGTGTAGAGGCGATCGACTGTGACCATGCGCCGATCGTAGAAGCCGCGCCCCGCGCCGTCGCACCCGCGGTCGCCGCGCGCCCGTTAGATTCGACACATGCCGCTGTCGAGGAAGAGTTCGGCCCCACGATCGGTTCCGGTGCGCACGATGGCCGGCCTGCTCTGCGCGGCATTGGCCGCGATCAGCCTGCTCTGCGCGCCGAGCGCGACAGCGGAGCCGCCGTCGCGGATGGGTCCGCGGGTGGTCGACAGCGCGGACGCGCTCAGCGGCGCCGACGAAGCCAGGGTGCTCGAGGCCGTCGACCGGCTCTCCCGCGACCACCAGGTCAAGCTCTGGGTGATCTACGTGCACGATTTCGCCTCGATGGCCCCGCGCGACTGGGCGGCGCGCACCTCCGAGCTGTCCGGTTTCAGCGACCACGATCTCCTGCTCGCGGTGGCCGTGGACGATCGCGGCTACTGGCTCGACGGCATCCTGCCCGACGGTGTCAGCGACGGCGAGCTGGATTCGCTGCTGGCTGGCACGGTGGAACCCGATCTGCGGGACGGCAAATGGGCGCAGGCCGGTGTCGACACCGCCGACGGCATCGGGTCGGCGATACGCGGCGGTGGGGTGCCGTGGGGATGGCTCGTCGGTATCGGACTTGTGGTCGTTCTCCTCGCCGGTGGCCTGCTCCTGTTCTCCCGCAAGCGCCGTCGCGATCGTGACCGCGCCGAACTCGGCAGCGCCCGTGCCGTCGACCCGGGTGATCCGGCCGCGCTGGCGAAACTGTCGCTGCCGACCTTGCAGGCGCTCTCGCGCGAACGGCTCGTCGAGATCGACGACGCCGTGCGCACCAGTTCCGAGGAATTGGCCTTGGCCACCGGCGAATTCGGGGAGACCGCGGTGACACCGTTCCGCACCGCGCTCGACGTTGCCCGTGCCGCCACCGCCACGGCGTTCACGATCCGCCAGCAACTCGACGACGCGGTCCCGGAAACCCCCGACCAGCAGCGCAGCATGCTGATCGAGCTGATCTCCACCGCGGGCAAGGCCGACCGCGAACTCGATGCCCAGGTCGCCGATTTCGATGCGATGCGCGATCTGCTCATCGACGCACCGGCCCGGCTGGACGGTCTGACCCGCGACATCGTCGACCTGACCGCCCGCAAGCCCGCCTCCGAAGCCGAACTGGCCCGGCTGAATTCGGCCTACCCGGCCTCGGTGCTCGCCCCGATTCACGACAACGTGCGGATGGCGGCGGAGCGAATGACCTTCGCCGAGCAGAACATCGACACCGCCCGCACCGCGCTGACCCAACCGGTCGGTCAGCAGGGCGGGGCGGTCGCGGCGATCCGCGGGGCGGAGGGCGCGATCGGTCAGGCGCGCCGCCTGCTCGATGCGGTCGACCAGGCGGCGACGAATATCCAGCAGGCACGCGACGGGCTGCCCGCCGCCCTCGACGAACTGCGCGCCGATCTCGGCGCCGCCTCGGGACTGACCGACTTCGGCGGTCCCGAACTGGCCGCCGCGGTCACCAGGGCGAACACCGCCGTGAATACCGCGGCGGCCACTGCCGAATCCGATCCGCTCGGCGCCTTTCACGAGGCGGTGACCGCCGACGCCGAGCTGGATCGCGCGATCGCGGCGGCCTCGGATCGCAAACTCGCCGTGGAGGATCTGCGGCGCAGGCTCGATCGCACGCTCACCGACGCGGCCGCCCGGATCGATGCCGCGTCCTCGTTCATCACCACCCGGCGTGGTGGAGTCGATGCCGAGGCACGCACGAGGCTGTCCGAGGCACAGCGTCATCTCGACGAGGCGCGCAGGCTGGCAGCCACCGCACCGGATCGCGCGTTGACCAGCGCGCAGACCGCCGCCGACCTCGGCGGACGGGCCTTGCAGCAGGCGCAGGCCAGCGTGCGGGCGTGGGAGTCAAGGCAACCGGTGGCAGGCGGCGGATCGCAGGCCGGTGCGGTGCTCGGCGGCATCCTGCTCGACGGTTTCCTGCGCGGCTCGATCGGCGGTGCGACACGACGCGGTGGTGGTGGATTCGGCGGGGGCGGACTCGGTGGCGGCGGGTACCGGCCGGGTTCCTACGGCGGATCATCGGGATCGCGCAGAGTCAGCCGAGGTGGCCGGTTCTGAAGCCGGCTTGACCCTCACACCGTGTGAGGTCGTACACCGGAGGGCGTCATGTTCAGTATCGGAGATTTCGCCAGACACGGTCAGGTGTCGGTGCGCATGCTGCGCCACTACGACGCCGTGGGATTGTTGCGGCCCGCACGGGTCGACCCGGCCACCGGTTACCGGTTCTATACGGCCGCGCAGCTGGCCAGGCTCAACCGCCTGGTCGCGCTCAAGGAGCTTGGGTTCACGCTGGAGCAGGTGGGCCGGATGCTCGATCCGGGTCCCGGCCTGGAGGAACTGCGCGGCATGCTCACGCTGCGCAGGGCCGAGCTGGAACAGCAGATCGCGGCCGACCACGCCCGGTTGACCGATGTCGAAGCGAGACTCCGCATCATCGAGAAGGAGGGCGTCATGCCCGATCAAGATGTGGTGATCAAGTCGGTGCCCGCGGTGCGGGTGGCCGAATCGACCGGACGGGCAGCGGGTTTCGAGCCGCAGGCGATCAGCCCGGTGATCCAGCCGCTGTTCGGCGATCTCAGTGATCGCCTGGCACAGGCAGGCATCGCCATCGCCGGACCCGCGATCGCCTATTACGACGCGCGCGACGACGGGACCGTCGACATCCACGCGTGCGTGCCGGTGAACGTGGAACCCGATGCGGCGCCGGGGTTCTCGATCGTCGATCTGCCCGCGCACGCGAGCGTGGCGACGACCGTCTACCACGGCAATGTCACCGGGATCGGCGCGGCGTGGCAGGCGCTGGGCCGCTGGGTGGAGGACAACGGCTACCGCACCGCGGCGCCGGTGCGTGAGGTGACGCTGGCGTGGACGCCCGATCCCGACGGCTGGGTCACCGAACTGCAAGAGCCCCTCGCACCGCGCTGACCCGAACCTCGGTATCAGGCGGTCGCGGCCTCGTGGTCGGCCTGCCAGGTCAGCTCGGCGGCGACGGCCGGCAGTAGTTCGGCCGCCCGCACGCCGCCGCCGAGCCTGCCGATGGTCAGTCTGCCCAGGTAGGTGTAGACCAGGAACGTGACCGCCGCCGAGGCGCCCGTCGACGGACGCGGATGGGCGGACAGGTAGACGATCTCGTAGTCGTCGAGGATCAGGCCCGTCGGCGCGCGGAAGGCCGGCACCGTGCCGGTGTTGGTGAGGGCGATGTGCCCGGCCGTCGAGTGGACGCGGGTGGGGCCGAAGAAGTCCGGGAAGTGCAGGACCGACTGTTCGATCACGCCGGTCGCCAGATCGTCGTGCAGGCTGGTGCCGATCCGCCGGGCAAGGGCGACGATGTCGTCGGTCCCGGCGGTGTCGGTGGTGAAGGCGGCGAGGCCGGAGACGTTCGTGCCCGCCGCCGCCTCGATCGGCGGGTCCAGCCGCCTGCGCATGTCGACCGGGTAGACACAGCCGACCTCCGCCACGTCGTAGACCGACGTGAACGCCCGCAGCGCCGCCGCGGTGACCAGCCCGTTCACACTCACCGCGTGCGTGCGCGCCAGGTCGAGCACCCGCGCGGTCTCGACGGGGTTCAACTGGATTCGCGCCGGCCTGGCCAGCGCGGCGGTGGCCTGCGGCGACGGCTCGACCACGCCCACCGCGTCGGCGACGACGAGCGGACGGGTCACGGTCTCCAGACCTGACCGTGGTCCACGCTCGGTCCCCCGCCGCGCCAGTAGCGATTCCAGCGACACTGGATACTCCCGCGACCCGGCCGCGATCGACCCGGTCTCGACGTGATCGGTGTAGTAATCCCACAGCCGCGCGAACAGTTCGACGCAATGCCCGGCGTCGGCGACACCGTGGTGCACGAACAGCGTGACCCGCGCCCGATCCTCTTCGGACAGAACCACATCCAGATATCCCAGCTGATCGGCGGGGTCCATCGACTCGGTCGGGATCCTGACCTCGTCGGGATCACCGAAACTCACCCAGGCGCCGACGGGCTCGATATGCCCGGGACGCAGCAGGATTCCGTTCTCCTCGACGTCCTCGACGATCCGGCACACCAGGATCGGGAAGGCGCGTTGCAGTGCCGCGAACGCCGCGCCGAGGGCCGCGGCATCGAGTTCACCGCGGACCGTCACCGAGCGCCCGGTGAAGGTGGCATGCCGGACGAATCGTTGTTCCGACGGGTCGAGCCCCCGCACCACATCTTCCGGTTCCCACAGCACAACGCACAGAGTGAGGCACGAGCCCGGCCGATGCAAACCGTCAGGTACGCACTGTGATCACGTCCACGCCCCGCCCACAGCGAAGCCCGCGCCGGATGGCGGCGCGGGCTTCGTCGTGATGCGTGTCAGGCGCCGATCAGATGGGTGGCGAGGTAGGACTCCACCTTGTCCAGGGCGATGCGTTCCTGCGCCATCGAGTCGCGCTCGCGGATCGTCACGGCCTGATCGTCGAGGGTGTCGAAGTCGACGGTGATGCAGAACGGGGTGCCGATCTCGTCCTGACGACGGTAGCGGCGGCCGATGGCGCCCGCGTCGTCGAAGTCGACGTTCCAGTTGCGGCGCAGCTGGGCGGCGAGGTCCTTGGCCTTGGGGGTCAGGTCGGCATTGCGCGAGAGCGGCAGCACCGCGGCCTTGACCGGCGCGAGGCGACGGTCCAGGCGCAGCACCGTGCGCACGTCGACACCACCCTTGGCGTTGGGCGCCTCGTCCTCGGCGTAGGCGTCGACCAGGAACGCCATCAGCGAACGGGTCAGACCGGCCGCGGGCTCGATGCAGTACGGGATGAAGCGCTCACCGGAGGCCTGATCGAAGAAGCTCAGGTCGGTGCCGGAGTGCTCCGAGTGCGTCTTGAGGTCGTAGTCGGTGCGGTTGGCGATGCCCTCGAGCTCGCCCCACTCGCTGCCCTGGAAGCGGAAGCGGTACTCGATGTCGGTGGTGCCCGCCGAGTAGTGCGACAGCTTTTCCTTGGGGTGCTCGAACAGGCGCAGGTTCTCCGGGTCGATGCCGAGGTCGGTGTACCAGGCCAGGCGGGTGTCGATCCAGTACTTGTGCCACTCGGCGTCTTCACCGGGCTTGACGAAGAACTCCATCTCCATCTGCTCGAACTCGCGGGTCCGGAAGATGAAGTTGCCGGGGGTGATCTCGTTGCGGAAGCTCTTGCCGATCTGGGCGATGCCGAACGGCGGCTTCTTGCGCGCGGTGGTCTCGACGTTCTTGTAGTTGACGAAGATGCCCTGCGCGGTCTCGGGACGCAGGTAGTGCAGGCCCTCTTCGTCGTCGACCGGGCCGAGGAAGGTCTTGAGCAGGCCCGAGAAGTTCTTCGGCTCGGTCCACTTGCCGGGCTGACCGGTCTCGGGGTCGTTGATGTCGGCCAGGCCGTTGGCGGGCGGGCGGCCGTGCTTCTCCTCGTACGCTTCCAGGAGATGATCGGCGCGGTAACGCTTGTGCGTGTGCAGCGACTCGACCAGCGGGTCGGAGAAGGTCGCGACGTGGCCGGAGGCCTCCCAGACCTGACGCGGCAGGATCACCGAGGAGTCGAGGCCGACGACGTCGTCGCGGCTGGTGACCATGGTGCGCCACCACTGCCGCTTGATGTTCTCCTTCAGCTCGACGCCCAGCGGACCGTAGTCCCACGCCGACTTGGTGCCTCCGTAGATCTCACCGCACGGGTAAACCAGGCCCCGGCGCTTGGCGAGGTTGGCAACGGTGTCCACCTTCGACTTGGGTGCCACGCGAGATATCTCCATCCACTGCGAGTCGGAATTGTTCGCTACCTGGCATTGCGGTGCCACGTAGCGTACGTATTGGGTCAAGGGTATCGGGAAGCGTCCAGTGAGATTGCAGCAGCCGACCGGTGCCGTCCGGCGCGTCATTTGACATGCGCACCCGTGCATATCAAAATGGAATCGGTTTCCATTAAGGAGTTGGTTGATGACCACCGATGCCACGGCCGCACACGCGCACAATCCGTATCACTCCCCCGCCCCCGCGGCGGTGCCCGCACGCCAGGTACTCGAGGACGCGGGTGAGCTGTTGCGGGCGCTCGCCGCGCCGGTGCGGATCGCGATCGTGCTGCAGTTGCGCGAGTCGCCGCGCTGTGTGCACGAGCTGGTCGACGCACTCGGGGTCACCCAGCCGCTGGTCAGTCAGCACCTGCGCATTCTCAAGTCCGCGGGCGTCGTGCACGGGGAACGCTCGGGCCGCGAGGTGCTCTACGAACTCGTCGACGATCATCTGGCGCACATCGTCGTCGATGCCGTCGCCCACGCCGAGGAAGGGTAATCCGTTGGCAGACAATCCCTCCGGAAAGCAGGTCGGGGTCCGCAGCACGCGTCAGCGCAGCGCCATCTCGGCCCTGCTCGGCGATATCGACGAGTTCCGCTCCGCGCAGGAACTCCACGACGAGCTCCGCAAACGGGGCGAGGGCATCGGCCTGACGACCGTCTACCGGACGCTGCAATCGCTCGCGGACGCGGGCATGGTCGACGTCCTGCGCACCGATTCCGGCGAATCCGTCTACCGCCAGTGCTCGAGCGGGCACCACCATCACCTGGTGTGCCGCCACTGCGGCCGCACCGTCGAGGTCGAGGGCCCGACGGTCGAGGCGTGGGCCGAGACGATCGCGGGCGAGCACGGCTTCACCGAGGTCAGCCACACCCTGGAGATCTTCGGCACCTGCCGCGACTGCGTGCGCGATCGCACCGATGCGGACAAGGACGAGACCGCGACGGTCTAAATTAATGTGACTCACGTCACATGATGGAACCCCCGGTTCGACAGCCCCGTCCAACCTTCACGAAGGGACCGATCCGCACGGTGGTACCGACGGCCTGTGGCCGGCTCGGCGCCGAAGGAGGGGGAATCGTGAGCACGCTGGGTGTCGAACCCGATCAACTGAAATCTCTGGCGACGACGTGGCGACAGGAGTCCGACGAGGTCGGCACACTCCCGTGGTCGGCGATGGGCGAGGCGACCGGCGACGGCAGCGATGCCCTCGCCGCCGTCCGCGCGATAGCCGATCCCGCACAGCAGGCGATGACCTCGATCGCGACCAGGTTCACCACCCTGGCCGATCTGGTGGACAAGTTCTCGGCGGACATCCAGGCCAAGGATGCCGAGATCGCCGGCGAGATCGGGAAGCTGAGCGCCCGCTGATGCGCCCGACGATCACCCAGCTCGACGGCTGGAATCTCGACGGTCTGCATCGCGCCGCCGACGCCGCGCGCGCCAATGCCGATGTCGTCTCCACCTCGGTCGACGACTGCTCCCGCGCGGTCTCGGCGACGGGCAGCTGGCACGGGCAGACCAGGGACGCGGCGAGCCGGCGGATCGACGAGGAAGTCGACCACGGCTACGAAGTACGCACCGTGCTGCTGCGCATCGCCGATGACGCGGAGGACGCCTACCTCGGGCTGAAGCACGCCAGGACGTATGTGCTCGACCAGCGGAATCTCGCTGTCGGACAGGGTTTCTCGGTCGCACCCGACGGCCGGGTGTCGCATTCCGACCCCGAGAAAGAGGGCGCGGCAGGCGTTTTCCAGCTCAACCTGTTCGGCGGGCTGGACGAGATCGAACGCCTGGACAACCAGTTCGGCACCAGCCTGAAGGAATCACTCGCCGATCTCACCGCCATTCGCGACGGTCAGCCCGACATCACTCTCGCGGACGGGACCATCCGTGACCCGGACGCCGTGGCGATCCAGCTGGCGTCGATGTCCGCCGACGAGCGGGCCAGTTTCCTGGCCGGGCTGAGCCCGGAAGCGCAGCGGCAACTCGTGATCGCCGCGCCGGAGAAGCTGGGCAATCTCAACGGGGTGCCGTTCGTGATGCGGATCGAAGCCAATGAAATCAACGTGCGCAATGCGCTGACGGCGGAGAAGGCGAAGCCGAATCGGGACGAGTCGCGGGTCCGACAGCTGGAGGCGATGCTCGCGCCGATCCCGAATCCGGAGGGGTCGGGCACGCTCGGCACCGCGCCCGCCTCGACCGGTGACACCGCGACTCCTCGGCTGGACATGGTCGATCGCAAGTTCGTCATGTTCAGTACCGAGGGCAACGGCCGGATGATCGAGATGATCGGCGATATGAAGGCCGGTTCACCCGGGGCCGGGGTGTATGTGCCGGGAACGTCGACCAATCTGAATGGTTCCGGGTCCAATCACGTCGCCGCGTGGAATCTCGCCGACCAGACCGGCGGCCCGATCTTCCTGTACATGGAAGGCGACTTCCCGCAGAGCCTGACCAGCCTGACCGACGGCGCGCCGAGCCCGAAGTTCGCGGCCGACATGGCGCCGAAGCTTGTCGACTTCGGCCGGGAAGTCGACCGCGAAGTCGCGTCCTCCGCGCCGGGAACACCGGTCTCCTACGTCGGGCATTCCTACGGTGGATCGATCGTCGGCTCGGCCGAGCAGCTCGGCTTGCGCGCCGACCGCATTCTCCATGCGTCGTCGGCGGGAACCGGGGTGTTCGACACCGGATGGAACAATCCGAATCCGAACGTCCAGCGGTATTCGATGACCGCGCCGGGCGATCTGATCGGCGTGGTGCAGTCGTATCCCGAAGAGGGACTGTCCATTCCGGGCGGGATCCGGCTGCCTGGCAATCCGCATGCGTCCGATGAGCTCGGTGGGGATCCTGACGAGGTTCCCGGAGTGATCCGGCTCGACACCGGCTACTACAGCGGCACCTCGACCGACCATCCCGGGGAAGTCGTTTTCGGAACCGACGGCCACGGCAAGTACTGGGACGATCCGGGATCGACTGCCTTCCGGAACATCGTCGGTGTGATCGAGGGCTCGTCCGCGACCGCCTACGTCGAGCGCGGTATCGAAACGCCGTTCGTCGATATCGGCTTGGGCGACAATGGAAACGGCGCCAAGGAATCCTTCGACGCCGCCAAGGCCGCCGCGGCCCAACAGGCGGCCGCCGCGTTCGATATCGAGATCGACCCCTACGCCGGACCGCGCGTCACCGACAATCCGGACCCCGGTGTGAAGATCAATATCCGATGAGAATCGCCGCTGTGCTCGCCATGGTGGCGGTCGTCGCGACAGGGTGCGCGACCTTGGACGACAAGGGTCCGACGAACGAGGACATCATGCAGCGCACCGGCCTGACTGTGGCCGCGGCCAGGCCGATCGTCGCGGACAATTTCGAGCTCATCTGGCCGGAACACCTGTCCGTCGACCCGGAGGCTGTCGATGTGAGCAAAGGCTGCCGGACCAGCATGGCGGCCATCAGCTACGAAGGCCCGCCGTGGCGCCCACGATACGAGCGGGAAGTGGACAACCCGTCGCAGGAATTCGTCGACCGGGCCATGGCCAAGCTCGAGGCGATGACGGCCCGTGGTTTCACCCTGGTGCCGAGCCAGAATCCGGACCAGGACCCGGTGAGCAGGTACTACCGCGACGCACAGGGATTCTCGGTGTCGTCGTCCCGGATCCGGGTGGGCCAGAACGACGAGGAAGTGCGATTCACCATGGCCGCCGCCTCCCCCTGCGCGGCAGAGTGACGGAGCGCGGTTCGGACTAGACTCTGCACAGCCGTAACCGCTCGAGGATTCGAGCGAAGCTGTCTACACCAGGAGGGGATGGTCGAGTTGACAGTGCGAGGCAATGTAGTGAAGGTCGTCGGGGTCGTGGTCGTGGGGATGGTCGCGGTTGGCTGCGGGGATGCCGGGAGTGGCACGACTCCCTCGCCGACGAGCAGTGTGAATGTGGCGGCTAGCCCGACTTCGGTGGATGCCGAGGCGAAGGTGTGGGATCCGTGTTCGCTGCCGGATTCGGCGGTCAGCGGGGTGGGGCTGAACGCCGGCAGCAAGAAGAAGGACGTGGCGGGCGTGGACTTCACGGGGTGGAAGGTCTGCAGCTGGACGGATTCGGAGAAGAAGTACACGTTCGCCGTCATGGCATCGGAGCACACCTTGGCTGAGTCGCGGCAGCGGACCAGCGAATACACCGGGTGGTCCGACCTGACGGTCGGGTCCCACAACGCACTCGAGTTCCGGCCGATCGGCTCCGCCAATGACGTGGCATGCTACGTCAGCGTTGAAGTTCCCACCGGCTCAGTTGATTTCAAGGTTCAGAATCGCGTCAGCGCAGTGGGAGCCGCTGATCCGTGCGGCGAGGCGCGCCGACTGAGCACTGCGTTGGTCCAGTATCTTCCTGCAAGCTGACGGGGGCAGCAGATGGTTCTCGGAATCAATCCAACTCAATGGAATCAACTACTTGTCCAAGCGAATGCGGGCGAGCTGGCACTCGATCCCGAGGTCGGCAGAGATTTGGACCGGGTCTGCGACGATCATCTGGATCGCCTTGAAGAAGTCTATGAGCTCGTAGACCGCGTCCAGCGCATCGACGGGTTCGGCTCGTTCAACTCGAGCCAGGTGCTGGCCAAGAAGTTCTCACTGACCGCATCCGGCGGCGATCGCGCGTTGGACACGGTCCTCCGGCAGCACATCGAGACCGTCCAGACCGCGAAAGAGGTTGTCGCCAAGGCGATTGCCAACTTCGTCGCCCAGGACCAAACGACCGGCGCCCACATCACCGCGGCGGGGGAACCCGGATGACCTACGACGAGTACAAGAGCAAGGTGATCGCCGCGCAGGAGCAGTGGAACACCGAGCGCGCCGGCATCTACAACCGCCAGCAGCAGGGCAACTACTCCACGATCTTCAGCGGCGACACCCAACCGCCGCACATCACCGTCCCCGACAGCTACGACTGTATGACGCTCGCGCAGATGCAGGCCGCGGCGGCGGCGATGAAGCCGCAGCTGGTCGACGACGCGGTGACGGCGTGGGCGAATATCGGCATGAACCTGATGGGCACGTTCTACAAGTTCAACCAGGAGTTCGCACGCACCGTCACCGGCGCGAACGGGCACGGCGGCTGGACGGGTGCGGCGGCGTCCGCGGCGGTGACCGCGGTGAACAACTATGCGGAGCAGTCGATCCCGTTGTCGCAGGCGGCCACGGCCATCAGTTTGAAGCTGTCCGAGATGCGCACGGGCATCGAGGAGACCCAGGCCCTGATGCCCGGCTTGACCGAGCGCGCGAACGTCACCGGCAAGACGCTGCCGCAGGACGGCGTGATGAAGGTCGACGAGTACAACCAGAAGGAAGCCGAGGACGAGGGCAGGCGGATCCTCTACTCGGTCTACGGCCAGGTGGCCGCCCAGACCGACAACGGCGTCCCCTATCTGCCGACGGCGCCGTCCATCACCGTGGGCACCGGCGACCCCGGCGCGACGGGCGGCAACGGCGGCACGAATACCGGTGGGACACAGGGACAAAACCCCGGCGACGATTCGACCACCGACGACCCGTCGACCGACACACCGGGCGAGGGCACGCCCACCGAAGACCCCGACACCCCATCCCCCACCACATCGCAATCCACCGACACGGGTTCGACGACACAGCAAAGCCCCAGCACCACACCGCAATCCACGACACCGACCGCGACCACACCGAGTTCGACCGCTCCCACCACCACAACACCGATCACCCCCGCCACGCCGGGAACCGGCAGCCCCTCGGGCGGCGGTCGCGGCGGAGGTGGCGGCACGCCGGGCAGCGGCACCCCCTCCTCCCCCGCTCCAGGCCGCAGCCTGCCCGGCGGCCAATCCCCCACCGCCGCAGCGGCCGCCGCCGCCAGATCCGGCGCGGCGAGCGGCGGCCGTGGCGCACCAGGCATGGCCGGAATGGGTGCGCCGGGCGCGGGCCGCGGCGGGTCCGACGACGAGCGGACCAAGGGCATCCCCGACTATCTGATCAACCAAGGCAACGGCGAGCTGCTGATCGGCACGGACGGACTCCGGACCGTGCCCCCGGTGATAGGCGGAGACCACGACAGTGCACCGAGCTGAATTCACCGGCATCGAATTCGAGATCCTGTGGGCTGGCTACGGCCGTGACCGTCTCCCCTACCCCTTGCAATACCGCACCGACATCGCGGACTTCGACGAACTGAAGCGGCATCGGGAAGCGGCGGTCGATAGCCTGCTCCGCAAATACGATCCCGCGGTCGAGCACGCCCTGACCGTCCTGCTCGACCCGGACGCCAGGGTCGAGTCCAAAGGCTTTGTCGGACAGGACACCTCGAACGCCATCCGTTTCCACGGCGCGATCCGCGGGCCTGCAGGGGCGACCCTGGCCCAAGCGCGCGGCACCGCCGAGGACATCGGCGGCGACGTCGTCATGACCTACTGCCGCGCAGACCAGGTGGCCGCCCTCGCGGTCGCGGCACTCCCCCGTGCGAAGCCGGGCACCAAGCCGCCGGTGGAAGTCCGCCGCGAAAGACTCGCCGCCGAAGAGGAACACTTCGAATACCGCGCGGGCCAGCTCAGCTCCGCCGACCAGCTCAACCGCGTCTTCCACCGCAAACGCCGCGCCTTCGGCGAAATCTCCACCTTCTCCGGCCCCGCCGTCGACGCTCGCCCCAGCCCCGGCCGCACCTTCTGGTGGATGGACTACGACGACGGCCGCTACTACGTCAAAACCGGCGACCCCATCATCGCCGAACCCCTCCCCACTGACCGCATGATCGCCGGTATCCGCCGCATGCTCGCCCGAGCCCAGCGCTACCACCAGGAATTCGGCGACCCCGACGAACGCCTCGCCTGAGCCCTCACCACCCGCCGTCGAACAACGCCCGCAACGCAGGCACCGGATCCGCCACGGTCGTCGTATTCGCCACCGCAACAACGAGAAACACCACCGCGAGCACCCCGGACCCCGCGAGCACGCGCCGCTTCCCGGACGACCTCCCCGCACGCCGCTTCCACAGCACCACACTCGCTACGGCGAAACCCACCGCGACAACGGCCGCGATCACCGCCATCACCACGTGATAGCGCGTGAAGCCATCAATCATCACGTCGAGCGCGGGCGAAGCACCCGGCCCTGCCGACGCGGCCAACTGCCGACCGACGTCCTCCAATGTCCCCGCCAGCTCCGGCCCCACCGCTTCGTCGAACAGCATCGGCAGCAACGACGCGTAAGGCGCCACCGCACCTTGCACATTCGCCATCACCGCCACCAACGCGACGAGTGCGAACACCGTAACGCCCACACCGGCCGTCCCGAGCGCCATCCTGCGCCCCCGCCCCAAATCACCCTTCCGCCCAACGGCTTTCCACAACACCGAGGCCAGCGCGACCAGAACACCCAGCAGCACAACAGCGATCAGCGCTTTGACCACGTGATACCGAAACCAGTACTCCACAACATCATCCAGCGCGGGCGAGAACTCGCCCGCGCCCGAACTCCAATACCCGACGAACGCCACCCGCAGCGCACCCCGAAGCTCTCCCTCGTCGCCGATCCCGCCCTCGGATCCCCATCCCGCCGCCATCCCGGGAACGAGCACGAACGCGACCACGAGCAACACCGCCGCCGCCACGAGCACCGCAACCCCACGCCCGGAAGAACGCACTCCCCGGGATGTCACCGCCAGACCGTCCACGACGATTCCTCCGATCAGAAACGGCCACCACGACACCGACAGTCGCTCACACCGATGCTAACGAGGCTCGCCAGAACCCCACCGACGTCAGCCGACTTCTGGCGCGAAGTAGATCGCGATAGAATCCGAAGGTCGTTTTGGGTCGACTCCCGACCGGAGAACAAGGTGACAGACGCCGACTATGTCGTTGTAGGGGCTGGCAGCGCGGGCTGTGCCGTCGCGCGCCGGCTCGCCGAAAGCGGCGCGTCCGTGGTGCTGCTCGAAGCGGGTGGGGCGGACGACAAGGGCTGGGCCAAGATGCTGTTCCGGATTCCGGGCGCGATCAATGTCATCCACTCGACGCCGCAGCTGAAGAAGCTGTTCGATTGGGGCGACAAGTCGACACCGCAGCGCCATGCGCTCGACCGCACGATCCCCATGGTGCACGGCCGGATACTCGGCGGGTCGAGCTCGGTCAACGGGATGCTTTTCGTCCGGGGCAACCGGAAGAACTTCGACGACTGGGCCGCCGAAGGCTGCCACGGGTGGGCCTACGCGGACGTCCTGCCCTATTTCCGGCGGATGGAGGACTGGGAGGGCGGGGCGAGCGAATTACGTGGGTCCGGCGGTCCGATCAAGGTCACCCGTCAGCACACCATCACCGACGCGGCGCGCGCGTTCATGGACGCCACCGCGACGCGCCTCGGTGTGCCGAAGCTCGATGACTACAACGGCGAGAGCCAGGAAGGTGTCGCGGTTTTTCAGCAGAGCGCCGCGAACGGTGTGCGGTACTCCGCGTCCAAGGGCTACCTGCACGAAGATCCGCTGCCCAATCTCACCGTGCTCACGGGGACGAAGGTGACGAAGGTCGTCATCGAAGGATCCCGCGCGACGGGCGTGGAGATCCTGGTCGACGGCGGCAAGCAGGTGATCGGGGCCTCGCGCGAGATCGTCGTATCGGCCGGTGTATTCGGGTCGCCGCAGATCTTGCAGCTGTCCGGGATCGGCCCCGCCGCGCATCTGAAAGAGCGGGGTATCGCCGTCAAGGCGGACTTGCCGGTCGGCGACAACCTGCACGACCACCTTTTCGTCCCCCTCTCCTTCGCGATGAAATCGGCATTGCGCAAGCCGACGACGTCGTACTTCATGCGCGGACTTGCGGCGGAACGATGTCGTCCCGGTTCGTCGTGGGCGGCCGGTTCCTCCTTCGAATCCGTCGCCTTCGTGCGCACCTCCCATGCCCGCGAGATCCCCGACCTGCAACTACTCAGCCTCTACTGGGTCTATCCGTCGCCGAATCAAGACTCCGACAAGCGAATCGTTCCGGCTACCAAAAAACCAGGTCAAAGCATTTTCCCCGCGCTCATCTACCCGGAGAGCCGGGGAACCGTCCGGTTGGCATCGGCAGATCCGACAGCCGCACCACTCATAGATCCGGCGTACCTGACGGCTCCCAAGGACACCGAGGTCCTTCTGGAAGGCATCGACATGGTCCGCGAGATCATGGCGGGAACCGGCGACAACAAGGGCGAAATAGTCCCCGGCGCGGATTTCACCGACGAAGCGGCGATGCGCGAAGAACTGCCGAACCGCATCCACACCGTCTACCACCCGGTCGGCTCGGTCCGCATGGGCGTCGACGAACGCGCGGTCGTGGATCCGCAGCTCCGCGTACGCGGAATCGACGGACTCCGAGTAGCCGACGCATCGATCATGCCGAGCGTGACGGGCGGCAACACCAACGCGCCCACCATCATGATCGGCGAGAAATGCGCAGACCTGATCCTGTACGGCTGAGGTTCAGCGCCCGGCGCGCGAAGATGCTCCGCACGTTGTTCGTGCGGAGCATCTTCGCGCGGGGACTTCAGGCGGGAACGGCGACCGGTGCCGGGGTGAGGTCCGGAGCGCCCGAGGGGCGAGCGCGCAGGGCACCGACGCCGAGCAGGACGAGACCGGCCGCCGACCAGGTGAGCAGCACCGCCAGCGGGGCCAGGGCGCTCGCGCCGTCGAAGTAGGCGACCGAGCGGAGCAGGGACGCGGCCGCACCGGGCGGGCACAGCTGGCCGATGGTGCCCCAGGGCTGCGGGAGGAGTTCGGGGGCGGAGGTGGCCGCGGAGAACGGGTTGCCGATCAGGAGCATGGTCATCGCGCCGAGGCCGATGCCGGGGCGGCCGATGGCGGCGGCCAGGCCGACGATGGTGGCGGAGACGGCGAAGGCGGCCAGGCCTGCGATGGCGGCGAGTTCCAGGTAGGAGCCGGGGACGATCGAGAGCCAGGTGTGGAAGACCAGGGTGCTGAGCAGGCCGCCGGCGATGCCGAAGGTGAGCAGGCCGGTGAGGCGGGCGGCGAAGCCGGGGATCAGCAGGGTGAGCAGGACGCCTGCGGCGATGCCGGACATCACCAGGGGCAGGACCATCGAGCCGAAGCCCGCGCCGCGCGGGTCGTCGGGGTCGGTGGCGACGATGTCCTGGACCGGGGCGGCCGGGGTGCCGCTGAGCTGCTGGGCCAGGGCGGTGAGTTGCTGGGCGACGGCGGGTGAGGCGGCCGAGGCGACCATGACCTGGGGCGCGCCGCCGCCGGTGACGATGGCGCCGTAGATCTCGTTGTCGGTGAGCGCGGTGCGGGCGGCGCCGGCATCGGCGAGGGTGGTGATCTCGAAGGAGTCGGGGCTGCGTTGCTGCAGTTGCTGGGTGATCTGCGCGGACTGCGGGCCGGTGACCGCGATGGGCAGGTCACGCGGGGCCAGGTTGACGGCGGGCCAGGCGAAGGCGATCAGGAGCAGAGCCTGCAGCGCGGTGGCTGCCAGACCGAGCGCTACTGCTCGTCGGGTGATCGTCATGGCGGTTCTCCCTTAAAGCGAATGTTCGTTCTTTTTGGTGGTTCAACGGTGACACCCACCTGCCTCGCTTGTCAAGAACGGATATTCGTTTTACTTTGGGGCATGCCCCGAGTCAGCGAAGAACACCTCGAACGCCGCAGGCAGCAGATCCTCGATGCCGCGCAGCTCTGCTTCGCCAGGAAGGGCTTCCACGAGACCTCGATGCAGGATGTGTTCGCCGAGGCCGGGTTGTCCGCCGGGGCCGTCTACCGGTACTTCACCAGCAAGAACGAGATCATCGCGGCACTCGTCATGCAGACGATGGTGCCGCTACGGCTGCGGCTGGCCGAGATCATCCGCGCCGAGACGGCGCCGGTTCCCGCGGAGGTGATGCGGATGCTGACCACCGAGGTGATCAAGCGCAGTGGTCCGGACGGGCCGTTGCGGCTGGCGCCGCAGGCCTGGGCGCTGGCGCTGGTGCAACCCGAGGCGGGCGTACCCGTGCGCGAGGGCATCGCCGCCATGCGTGACCTCTGGCTCGAGTATGTGGTGCGGATGCGCGAGCTGGGCTGGATTCCGGCCGACACCGATGTCGACGCGCTGGCCAAGACGGTCATCGGGATTCTGCCGGGTTTCATCCTGCAGCATCTGCTACTCGGCGACGTCGATCCGGACGAGGTCGCCAAGGGTGTCGAGGTGCTGCTGCCCGTCGATCGTTAGAAGGCTCACTGTCACCGGCGTCGGCGAACGGGTAGGTTCGGGTGCGGCACCGGAGGGGGTCCCGCGCGCCGGACATTGCTGAACATCGATCCGACCAGGGAGTTTCCTGTGGCATTGCACCGACGAACCCTTCGATCACGCGGCCTGGCCGCGCTCGCGACCGCGACCGTGGTGGCCGTACTGCCCGCCGCCCTCGCAGGCACCGCGCAGGCGCGCATGATCGGCGAATTCGAGGTGGGCGGCGCGATCGAGATCGAATACGACCAGGCGGGCGCCGCCGCGCTCGGCGACCCCACCTCCCCCGAATCCGACGCGGCCGCGGGCGGCAAGTACCAGACCTTCGCCAACAACGCGGCGATCTACTGGCACCCCGACACCAATGCCAATACCGTCGCCGGGCAGATCCGCGACAAGTTCGCCGAGCACGGCAACGAGTCGGGCAAGCTCGGCTACCCGGTCACCCGCGAGCAGTCGACGCCGGGCGGCGCCGGCCGGTTCAACCACTTCCAGAAGGGCTCGATCTACTGGTCCGTCGGTACCGGCGCGCACCAGATCAGCGGCCCGATCCGGGACAGGTGGGCCGCGCTCGGCTGGGAGTCGAGCCCGCTGGGCTTCCCGCTCAGCGACGTGTCCAAGGCGGGCAAGGGCGACGGCCAGTTCTCCATGTTCCCGACCGGCGCCATCTACTGGTCCTCGTCGACCGGCGCGCACGCGGTGTGGGGCAACATCCAGGCGGACTGGATCCGCGCGGGCGCCGAGGGCGGTCGCTACGGCTACCCCACCAGCGACGAATACGACTACCAGGGCGGCAAGGCCCAGGATTTCCAGGGCGGCAAGATCACCTGGAAGCCCTCGAGCTGACGCCTACGGCGCGAGCAGGCCCTGCCTGGCCCTGCTCGCGCCGGACAGGGCGAGCAGCAGCATGGTGGTGAGGGCCTGATCATCGAGGCCCTCGGCGGGGAACGTGTAGCGCAGGATGACGTCGCCCAGTTTGCCGCGCCCGATCAGGGTGACCGAGCCGAACTGGATCTCGTTGTTGCGCTCGGCGACGCGCTTGTGCAGCTGCGGCTTGAGCGGGCGGTCCCAGGCGAGCACCGAGGTCAGCGACAGCACGGTGAGGCCGGGCGCCAGGGTGACGGCGCGGATCGAGCACAGCGCGCCGTCGTACTCGAAGCCGAGCGAGCCGTCGGCGTCGACGCGAACGTCGATGTCCTGCATCTGCAGGCAGGCGCCGGTGCGCGCCTGCAGGTCCAGTTCGGGTGTGACCACCGCGTCCATCTCGGCTCCGTCGCTCATTTGGTGCCGCCGAAGCGACGATCGCGCTTGGCGTATTCCAGGCACGCGTCCCACAGGTTACGCCGATCGAAATCGGGGAAAAGCGTGTCCTGGTAGACGAATTCGGCGTACGCGGCCTGCCAGATGAGAAAGTTCGAGCTGCGGAACTCGCCCGAGGGGCGCAGGAACAGGTCGACATCGGGCATGTCGGGTTCGTCGAGGTACCTGGCGACGGTGGCCTCGTCGATCTTCTCCGGATCGATCTCCCCCGCCGCCACCCGGCGCGCGATTTCCCGTGCGGCGTCGGCGATCTCGGCGCGGCCGCCGTAGTTGACGCACATCGTCAGCGTCATCACGTCGTTGTCCCTGGTGAGCTCTTCGGCGATCTCGAGTTCCTTGATCACGCTGCGCCACAGGCGCGGTCGGCGACCGGCCCAGCGCACCCGCACCCCCATCTCGTGCATCTCGTCGCGGCGGCGGCGGATCACGTCGCGGTTGAAGCCCATCAGGAAGCGGACCTCGTCGGGGCTGCGCCGCCAGTTCTCGGTGGAGAAGGCGTAGGCCGAGAGCCACTTGACGCCGATCTCGATGCAGCCTTCGACGGCGTCCATGAGCACGGCCTCGCCGCGCTCATGACCGGCGGTGCGCGGCAGCCCGCGCTCCTGCGCCCAGCGGCCGTTGCCGTCCATCACCAGCGCGACGTGGTTGGGGACCAGCTCCGGCGGGATCGCGGGCGGACGCGCGCCGGAGGGGTGCGCGGACGGTGGGCGCACGGTGCGGGCAGCACCGGTTCCCTGCTTGGCCCCGGCGGAAGAGTCACGACGCAGAATCACGTCTTCTATCCTGCCTGATGGTCGCCCTGGCCTGATTTGCGGGCGGTGCGCTGAGCTGAGCGCGGTCAGCCCGCGACGGCCGAATGGTTCGTCGCCGGTGCGGCCGACCGCTCTACCAGCGGCAATGTGCGCAGCTGGCGTTCCAGGTGCCACTGCAGATGGGCCGCGACCAGACCGCTGGCCTGGCGGCGGACATTGTCGGGGACGCCCGCGATGTAGTCCCACTCCCCCTTCAGCAGGGCGACGAGCAGATCGAGCACACCGGCGGCCGGGGTGCTCGCGCCCGGCGGACGGCAGTGCACGCAGACCGCGCCGCCCGCCGCGACATGGAACGCGCGGTGCGGGCCCGGGGTGGCGCAGCGGGCGCATTCGTCCAGCGCGGGCGCCCAGCCGGCGAAACCCATGGCGCGCAACAGGTATGCGTCGAGGATCAGTTCGTGCGGGCGTTGCTTGGCCGCGATGGCGCGCAGGGCGCTCGCGGTGAGGGCGTGCAGTTTCGGCGCCGGTGCGCGTTCCTCGCCCGCGAGGCGTTCGGCGGTCTCGAGGATCGCGCAGGCGGTGGTGTAGCGGCCGTAGTCGTCGATGATGTCGGCGGCGAACGCCTCGACCGTGGTCACCTGGGTGACGATGTCGAGCGTGCGGCCGGGATGCAGTTGCACGTCGATGTAGGCGAACGGCTCCAGCCGCGCCCCGAACTTCGATTTGGTGCGGCGCACCCCCTTGGCCACCGCGCGCACCAGACCGTGTTGCCTGGTCAGCAGCGTGACGATGCGATCGGCCTCGCCCAGCTTGTGCTGACGGACCACCACCGCCTCATCCCGATACAACCGCACGGGCCCAGTCTTCCACGTCGACCCGACACCGCGGTCACGGACACGGTCGAGGCATCAGCTCTGCCGCAGCAAGCCGGCGATGAGGAGCAGCAGCGACTGCTGCGTATCGAGGCGGGCGCGGGCCGGGTCTTCGGCGTGGGCGACGATGAGGGAGGCTTCGGCGATCGCACTGAGCAACAATTGCGCGAGCACCGGGACCGGGACGGTCGCGATCAGCCCCGCGCTCGTCGCCCGGTCGAGCTGGTCGGTGATGAGGCCGAGGCCGTGGCGGGCCTCGAGTTCGCGCCACGCCTGCCATCCCAGCACGGTGGGGGCATCGGTCAGGGCGATGCGCAGAACTTCGGGGCGGGAACATATTTCGAGGAAACAGGCCAAACCGGCGGTCATGCCCGCCAAGACGTCATCGGGGTCGGTGACGTCGACTACGCGTTGCACCTCGGCGGTGATCTCCCCTTCGAGCTGCTCGAGAACGGCCAGGAACAGGCCGCGCTTGTCGCCGTAGTGGTGGTGCAGGGCACCCCGGGTGACCCCGGCGGCCGCGACCAGCTGCTCGGCGGACGTACCCGCGAAGCCGCGCTCGGCGAACAGGTCGCGACCTGCCTGCTCGAGTGCGGCCCTGGTGGTGCGGGAGCGATCCTCCTGACTACGGCGCTGCATGCAGCCGAGTGAACTCCACGATCAGTTCCGCGAGCAACTCCGGCTGGTCCTCGGGAACGAAGGTGTAGGAATCGTCGACGGTGCGCAGGCTCGCCTTCGGCAGGTCGGCGACCAGCCGGTGCGCCAATTCCATCGGGAACAGCTTGTCCTCGGTGGACCAGACGACCAGCACGGGCAGGTCGACCTCGGCGAAGCGCTCGGCGGCGGCGAGGGTGGACCGGTTGTCCACGCCCGCGGCGAAGCGGCGCAGATCGGCCCGGATCGCGGCGCTGCGCCGGGCGGGTAGCAGATATGACTCCGCGATCGCCGGTGGCAGTTCATGTTTGGTCACCCAGCCGAACGCGAGAGGCAGCCGCTGCAGGAGCCGCGACCGTAGCGGGGCCAGCAGCGGTGCGATCGTGCCCGGGATCTTCGCGACGCGCACCAGGGCCGTAAAGGGCCTCGGCGGGAACACTTCATAGCAGTCGACGGCGGCCAGGACGACGCGGCCGATCCGCTCCGGGCGGCGGGTCATCAGGATCTGGGTGAGCGCGCCGCCGGTGTCGTTGGCGACGATCGTGACGTCGGTGAGGTCGAGCGCGTCGAGGAACTCGGCGATCAGGTCCGCAATGCCGGTGGGTGTGAGGTCGGCGTCGGGCACCGGGATCGAATGCGAGCCGAGCGGCCAGTCGGGTGTGAGGCAGCGGTGTCCGGCGGCGACGAGGCCGGGCACCACCCCGCGCCAGATGTCGGCGTTGACGAGCAGGCCGTGCACGAACACGACCGGCGATCCGGTGCCGGTGTCGTGATAGCGGATGCGGCCGGACGACAGGGCGATCTCGCGTGCCGGGCCGAGTGCTGAGCTGATTCCCATGGGGTCCTCCCCTGGTCGAATGCTGGGCATATCCACTGTTACATACATTCCGTATGTATGTCTATAGCCGAAAAATCCACCCAGGGTATGTGGACGGGTGACCAGCTTCACGCTACGGTCGACCCGATTACCTGCAGAGATGGAGCTCACATGTCCGTGTCCGACCGCGTCGTGCCGAACCCCACGGCCGATCTCGGCCTCGCCGACCTGTCCGCCGCGCTCGCCGACGGCCGCGTCTCCTCGGTCGCGGCCGTCACCGACGCGATCGACCGGATCGAGGCGTCCCAGCCGACGCTCAACGCCTTCCGCGTCGTCCGCCGCGAGGCCGCGCTCCGGGAGGCCGCCGACGCCGACGCGCGGCTGGCCGCCGGTGCGCGGCTGCCGCTGCTCGGCGTGCCGATCGCGGTCAAGGACGACACCGATATCGCCGGTGAGGTCACCGCTTTCGGCTGCGGTGGGGAGTTCGCGCCGAAGACCGAGGACGCCGAATCGGTGCGCAGGCTGCGCGCCGCCGGTGCGGTGATCGTGGGCAAGGCCAATACCTGTGAGCTGGGCCAATTGCCGTTCACCAGCGGTGACGCCTTCGGCCACTCCCGCAATCCGTGGGATCGCACCCGTACCCCCGGCGGTTCGTCGGGCGGTTCGGCGGCGGCGGTCGCGGCCGGATTGGTCCCTGCCGCACTGGGTTCCGACGGCGCCGGCTCGGTGCGTATCCCGGCGTCGTGGACCAATCTGGTCGGGATCAAGCCACAGCGGGGTCGCATCTCCACCTGGCCACACGCCGAGGCGTTCTACGGGCTGACCGTCAACGGGCCGCTCGCGCGCACCGTCCGCGACGCGGCGCTGCTGCTCGACGTCGCCGCCGGGCCGCACGGCGGTGACCTGCACACACCGGCGCCGGTCGACGCGAGCGCTGCCGTCGGGCGCGATCCCGGCAAGCTCAGAATCGCACTGTCCCTGCGTATTCCGTTCACCGCGACCAAGACCGCGCTGGACCCGGAGATCGCGGCGGCGGTGCACGCGCTGGCGACGACGTTGCGCGCGCTGGGGCACACCGTCACCGTGGCCGACCTGCACTACGGGCTGCTGATCGGCGCGTCGTTCCTGCCGCGTTCGATGGCCGGGATCCACCGGGTGCACCGGGCGATGCCCGAGGCGATCGTCGACCCGCGGACCACCGCCAACTCCCGTGTCGGCCGGGTGCTCGGTGGACCGGTGCTCGCCGCGGCGCGGCGCCTCGAACCGTTGCTGCACAAGCAGATCGGCTCGTTCTTCGACGACTACGACCTGGTGCTCGCCCCGACCACCGCCACGCCCGCACCACGCGCCGAGGAGATCGACGGCATCGGCGTCGGCGCGACCAACAACCTGATCACCGGCGCCTGCCCCTACACCTGGCCGTGGAATGTGCTGGGCTGGCCGAGCGTGAACGTCCCCGCCGGCTTCACCGAGACCGGACTGCCGATCGGTGCTCAGCTGATGGGCACCGCGAACAGCGAGCCCATGCTGATCTCGCTGGCCGCGCAGTTGGAATCGGAGCTGCGCTGGGAGCGCAACCGCCCTACACCGTGGTGGTGAGTCACGGCAGGTCGAGCACTATCGTCCCGGTTCGACCCACCCCTCAAGATCGCTCTTCGTGCCCGACGGACATCCGTCCTGACCGGTCTGGCGCGGGAACATCACCAGGCAGCGCTGGGGTCCGGGGGCGCCGACTGCCGTCGTGACCAGCACCGCGATCGATGACCCGTCGGCGACGCGTCGCGTCGAGAAACCGAGCGTGCCGGTGACGCCGCGATAGTCGCTCTCGCGCAATTGCACCGCGATGGCGGTCCGGTTCGGCGGCAGGTCGGCCAGCACACCGCGACTGCTGCGTACGGCCTGCAGGAACAATCCACTGACGTCGAACGCGAGGCCGGTGCGGTCGCCCGCCCAACTCGGCCGGTAGTCGGTGAGTTCCGGGTAGCCGCGCAGGTCTTCGATCAGTCCGGCCAGTTCGACGCACAGCTGCTCGTGCTCGAACGGCACCGGCTGATTGCCGAGTTTGCCGACGCCGCCGACACAATCGGCCCCGCCGAGCATCACCGGCGCCGCCTTCGACACGTAGCGCACGGTCAGGTTCGCGGGCAGGGCGGCCGTGGCCTTCGGGTCGGTGATCAGCCGCGTCACCGCGTCGTTGCCGAGGATCGCCGGGCCCGCTCCGCTCAGGCAGCCGCGGCTGACCGACTTGGCGAAGGTCGGGAAGTCGTCGTTGCGGCCTGCGAAGAACAGCAGGGTGCGCCGGTCGAAGCCGTCGGTCTCGCACGGTGCGGGGAACCGGTAGAGCTGCTGTTGTTCGCGCCAGCTCAGACTCTCCTGCGCGACACCGCGGGTGGTGAGCTCGGCCTGCAGATCGGCGACCAGGCTCGTCACGTACAGATCGTCGGCGGACTCCGGGTGATAGATCGTCACCTTGTCGTAGCGGGGCGTGCCGTTGGCCGCCCGCGCGCCCTGCACGTAGTCCGCGATCAATCGCGCCTGTACGGCATTGCTCGGCGCCGCTTGGAAATACAGCGGCGAGGCCTGCTCGAGCCCGTCGGCGGACAGTGTCGTCGCCACCGCGGGCACGCCGAGTTCGCCGAGCCGGGTGATGGCCCCGCGGGTCTCGTCGGTGCTGCGGTCGATGCCGACCACGCCGAGCACGCTGGGATCGTCGGCGACCAGCGCGCGCAGTGGATGGTCGACGACCCAGCCTGCCTGTCGCATATCCGAGCCGCCGTTGGCGATGATGATGCGCAGCAGCGGTTCCGATTCGTCGGAGGCCAGCAGCGCGCGGCGCTGCTGCACCGCCAGCCCGGCCAGCTCCTCGACCTGGGCGTGCGGGTAGCGCACATTGGTGTCGGCGTAGCTGAGGCCGGCGAAGTACACCAGCGAGACCAGCGGACGGTTCGGATTGCTCTCGCGTGCCTCGGCCGCCGCGGTGTTGAGCCGGAACACTTCGCGCTGCATCGCCGTCAGCTCGGGATCGTCGGCGAACAGCTGCGCGGTGTTGTCGCTGTAGCCGACGCATTCGCCGTCACGCAGACTCACCGAGACGCCATCGGTCCACGGCCACTGCGAGCACGGCGCGTTGCGCAGCGGCGGGAAGTACACCAGCGCGGCGCCGATGGCGAGCACGATCGGGATCAGCACGCACAGCCCGACGAACCAGCTGCGCGCGGCCATCGGCGGCGCGGGCGGCAGGGCAAGCCCACGGAAGCGGGAATCGCTGATCCGCGGCGGCGTGTCGGCGGGCAGCAGTGCGCGCAACGGCAGAAACCAGGCGTCGGCCTGGCGATGGGTACGCCGGTTGTCGATCTCGCGCACCCAGGTTTGCAGCGGGTCCGGTGGCTGCGGGGAAGGCTGCTCGGCGAGGCTCTCCAGGGTGCGCAGCGTGCGCAGTTCACCGATGTTGCCGAGCTCGCCGACCTCGCGGTTCGGGCCTTCGTCGCGGAAGGCCACGATCACCAGCGGATCGAAATGGCCCGTCTCGTTCCTGATCTCGTTGACCCAGGTGAGGATTCGCGCGCCGTCACTGCCCTCGGCCAGGCCGCCGAGCAGCGCCACCGGGTAGGCGGTGCGCCGCCAGCTCGACGGCCGCCAGATCCGGCGCCGGTAGGCGTCGCGCAGGTCCTCGAGGAACGCGTGGATCAGGAGTTTGGCGACCTGCTCCTCGTTCTCGTCGACCCGGTGCGAGGCGGTCAGCCGGGACGCGAAACCCAGGAAACTGCCCGACAATTCGGGCGCGAGGTAGCGCTGGTGCAAGAACCACCTGGTCACCTTCGACATGCCGGGGATGCGACCCGACACCCACAGCCACAACCGCAGCACCGGCCACAGCGCGAGCACACCGAAGACCACCCGCGAGATCGTGTCGCCCGCAACGCCTTCCGCGGTGTCGGAGCGGCTGGTCGGCGAACCGCTGCGCAGCAGCTTGGGCAGCCTGCGGCGCAACTCGTCGGGCGCCTCGGACTCGTCGCTGGTGACGCGTTGGCGCGTCAGCCAATCGGCGGTGCGGTAGCGCGGGAACTTGATCGCGCCCATCGCCGTGTCGTCGGCCGCGAAGCCGGCGACCAGCTGCTGGATGATCGGCAGACAGTGCCCGGCGATCTCCTGATCGTCGTGCGAGCTGACCGCGGTGAGGTCGGGCGTGAGCGCGGTGCGCGGCAGATCGGGGGCGTGCAGGTCGATCTTGGCCCGCGGCGTCGCACGCCTGCCGTCTGATTCGCTCAGCCAGCTGTAGAGGTCGGCGACCAGCGCGGAATGCCCTTGCACCCCGACCAGTTCGACGATCGGCCGGGGCAGTGTGCGGCGCCCGCGCAGCAGCGTACGCAGCACCCGCGGTTTGGTGTCGGGAATCTCCAGCGCCCGCAGCAGCTCCAGCAGCTTGCCGACATCATTGGCATCGGGCACTTCGACGGCCTCCCCGGGCGATCAGCGAGCACGCCGGGCACTGTCGGCGTATTCGCCGAACGATACCCCGTACCGCCGACGCTCAACCGGTCAAAAGCCCAGCTTCCCCAGCTGTTTCGGGTCGCGCTGCCAATCCTTGGCTACCTTCACGTGCAGATTCAGGTAGATCCGGGTACCGAGAATGTGCTCGATCTGCTTGCGGGCGTTGGTGCCGACCTCCTTGAGGCGGGCGCCGTTCTTGCCGATGATGATCGCCTTCTGGCTCGGCCGTTCGACATACAGCAGGGCATGCACCTCGAGCATGTCCTCGTTCGCCTCGTACGGCTGGATCTCCTCGATGACCACGGCCAGCGAGTGCGGCAGTTCGTCGCGCACGCCCTCGAGCGCGGCCTCGCGGATCAGCTCGGCCATGAGGGTTTCCTCGGGCTCGTCGGTGATCTCGCCGTCGGGGTAGAACGCCGGGCCCTCCGGCATCTTCGAGGCGATCACGTCGACGAGCACCTCGACCTGTTCGCCCTTGACCGCCGACACCGGGACGACCTCGGCTTCGGGGCCGAGCAGCTTCGAGACCGCCATGAGCTGGTGGGCGACCTGGTCGCGGCTCACCTTGTCGATCTTGGTGACCACGCCGAGGACGGTGGTCTTGGGCGCCATCATCTTGATCTGCTCGACGATCCAGCGGTCACCGGGACCGATCTTCTCGTCGGCCGGGATGCACAGGGCGATCACGTCGACCTCGGAGTAGGTGTCGCGCACGAGATCGTTGAGGCGCTGGCCGAGCAGGGTGCGCGGACGATGCAGGCCGGGGGTGTCGACCAGGATCAGCTGGGCGTGGTCGCGGTGCACGATGCCGCGGATGGTGTGGCGGGTGGTCTGCGGGCGCGAGGAGGTGATCGCGATCTTGGTGCCGACCAATGCGTTGGTCAGCGTCGACTTGCCGGTGTTCGGCCGGCCGACGAAACAGACGAAGCCGGAACGGAATTCCTTCTCAGCCACCGTGCACCTCGCTCAGGACGGCGCCGCTGCGGTCGGTGCGGATCACCGCGGCCGACGGCGAGACCTCGCGCACCGCGGCGATACCGGCGTCGTCGGACTCACCGCCGACGACCACCGCCGCCTCGAAACCCTCGGCGCCGCTGGAGATCGCGGCGGCCACGGCGGCCTGCAACGCGGTCAGGCGCAGCGCGGTCAGCGCTACCTCGCCCGCGGCGTAGGTGCGGCCGTCGGTGTCGCGGATCGCGGCGCCGCTCGCGCCCCCGGTGCGGCCCAGCGCGCCACGCGCCAGCACCAGCAGTTTGTTGTCCTCGGCGTCCAGTTCACTCATCGGTTTCTCCGTTGTCGTCGGGCACGGTGACCTCGGCGGACTCGGCGCCCGCCGCGGTCTTCTTGTTCTTCTCGGCCGCGCGGCGCACCAGCACGGTGTTCACCCGCATCCGGCCGCGGGCATCGGCGCCGCCCTCGCCGCGCAGGACCAGCCCGTACACGGTCACTTTCGAGCCAGGCAGCGGGACACGACCCAGCTCGTGGGCCAGCAGACCGCCCACCGTGTCTACGTCGGAGTCCTCGATATCGAATCCGTACAGCTCGCCGAGGTCTTCCACCGACAGCCGTGCCGACACCCGGTAGCGGCCGTCGCCCAGGTCTTCCACGGGCGGGGTCTCGTCGGTGTCGTACTCGTCGGCGATCTCGCCGACGATCTCCTCGAGCACATCCTCGATCGTCACCAGACCCGCGATGCCGCCGTACTCGTCGACCAGCAGCGCCATGTGGTTGCGGCGGCGCTGCATCTCGTCGAGCAGATCGTCGAGCGGCTTGGAGTCGGGGATGAACACCGCGGGTCGCATGACCTCGCGCACGGTCACCTTGCGGCTGCGATCGGCATACGGGACAAGGTCTTTCAGGTACACGACGCCGAGCACGTCGTCGACGTTCTCACCGACAACGGGGATCCGGGAATGACCGGAACGCACCGCCAGCGACATCGCCTGGGACGCGGTCTTGTCGGCCTCGATCCACACCATCTCGGTGCGCGGCACCATCACCGCGCGGGCGACGGTGTCGCCGAGTTCGAAGACCGACTGGATCATCCGGCGTTCGTCGTCGGCGACCACGCCGCGCTCGCGGGCCATGTCGACCACTTCGCGCAGCTCGATCTCGGACGCGAACGGGCCGTTGCGGAAACCCTTACCCGGGGTGATCGCGTTGCCGAGCAGGATCAGCAGCCTGCTCACCGGGCTCAGCACCGCGCCGATGATCTGCAGCGGCACCGCGGCGCCGAGTGCGATCGAATAGGCGTGCTGGCGGCCGAGGGTGCGCGGGCCGACGCCGATCACGACGTAGGAGACGACCACCATCACCGCGGCGGCGACCAGCAGCGCGGTGCCCGCGGTCCACAGCTCCAGGGTCGCCGCGGCGAGCAGGACGGTGGCGGTGATCTCGCACAGAATGCGCAGCAGCACCATGAGATTCACGTACCGCGGGCGGTCGTCGACGATCTTGCGCAAGCGCGCGGCACCGGGGCGTTCCTCCCGGACCATGTCGTCGAGGCGAGCCCTCGACACCGTGTTCAGTGCCGAGTCGACCCCGGCGAACACCCCGCCGAGCCCGATCAGCAGGATCGCGAGCAGGATCTGGGTCAGTGAGGTCACGCGGGGCCCAGTGCGTCACCCGGTGCGGTGAAACCTGCCTTGCCGAGTAGTTGGGCGTCGCGCTCGGCCAGTTCGGCGCGGCGCTGTTCCTCGCGCAGGCTCACATACCACTCCTCGAGGAGCTGGGCCTGCAGCGCGAACATCTCCTTCTCCTCCTCCGGCTCGGCATGGTCGTAGCCGAGCAGGTGGAGCACGCCGTGCACGGTGAGCAGGGCCAGCTCGTGGTCGAGCGAATGGCCCACCTTCTGGGCCTGACCCATCGCGAACTCCGGGCACAGCACGATGTCACCGAGCATCGACGGGCCGGGCTCGGGGCTGTCGGGGCGACCGCCCGGCTCCAGCTCGTCCATCGGGAACGACATCACATCGGTCGGGCCGGGCAGGTCCATCCAGCGCACGTGCAGGTCGGCCATGGTGTCGAGATCGACGAGCACCATCGACAGCTCGGCGGCGGGATGCACGTCCATCCGGCCGATCACGAAACGTGCGACGCTGACCAGGTCTTCTTCGGGGACGTCCATGCCCGATTCGTTGGCGATCTCGATGCTCACCTGTTCAGCCTACGGTGCCGACCCGACGCCGCCGGGAGCGGCATCGGGCCAGCGTGGCGTGAGTTACCCGCGGTTCGTACGACCGGCAGCACGGCGCTGCGCCCGGTTGCCCGGATAGTGCGGACCCGGCACCGCGCGGGTGTCGGACTCGTACCGGTCGTAGGCGTCGACGATGTCGGAGACCAGCCGGTGCCGGACCACATCGGCGCTGGTGAGCTCCGAGAAGTGGATGTCCTCGATATCGGTGAGGATCTCCGCGGCCGCGCGCAGACCCGACCGCTGCCCGTTGGGCAGGTCGACCTGCGAGATGTCACCGGTGACGACCATCCGCGAGCCGAAGCCGAGGCGGGTCAGGAACATCTTCATCTGCTCGGCCGTGGTGTTCTGCGCCTCGTCGAGAATGATGAACGAGTCGTTGAGGCTGCGGCCACGCATGTACGCCAGCGGCGCGACCTCGATGACACCGGAGGCGAGCAGCTTGGGGATCGCTTCCGGGTCCATCATGTCGTGCAGCGCGTCGTAGAGCGGCCGCAGGTACGGGTCGATCTTGTCGTTGAGCGTGCCGGGCAGGAAGCCGAGCCGCTCACCGGCCTCGACCGCGGGCCTGGTCAGGATGATGCGGGTGACCTGCTTGGACTGCAGGGCCTGCACCGCCTTGGCCATCGCCAGGTAGGTCTTGCCGGTACCGGCGGGACCGATGCCGAACACGATGGTGTTGGCGTCGATCGCGTCGACGTAGTGCTTCTGGTTCAGCGTCTTGGGGCGGATGGTCTTGCCGCGACGGGACAGGATGTCCAGGCTCAGCACTTCGGCCGGGGATTCCGATGAACCTTCGGTGAGCATCGAGACGGTGTGCCTGACAGCTTCGGGGGTGATCACCCGATTACGGCCGGTCAGCGCGACGAGCTGCTCGATGACGCGCTCTGCCAGCGCCACATCGCCGGCCTTACCGGTGATGGTGACGGTGTTGCCGCGGACATGGATGTCGGCCGGGAGCAGTTTCTCCAGCTGACGAAGGTTCTGGTCGGCCGAGCCGAGGAACGGGAAAACAGACTCCGGGGCGAGTTCGATGCTGGAACGCACTGTGCGCGCCGCGGGACCCGCGTTGTTTCCGCCTGCGACGATGCCTGTTACGGGGTTGGTGGGGTCGCCGATCTCGCCTGAGTTCTTCAAAAGTGCCTATGGCCTGCTTCCGGTCTCGACTGTGTGTTCGATGAGCTCAGTTTAACGCGCGGCACCGACACCGCCCAGCGATATAACGGGGGGATCGGCCGAACCGCGATCGACCGGTGATCGCAGGTCACAGCCGGGTCGGCCGCTCGGGACCGGAATTACCAGCGCGGGGTCATGGCGCCGAGGGCACCGAGGGCCACCGCGGCGGCGGTCGAGGTGCGCAGGACCGTCGGGCCGAGCAGCACGATGTCGGCGCCCGCCTCGGCCAGTGCGGACAGTTCGGTGTCGTCCAGGCCGCCTTCGGGGCCGACGATCAGGACCACGTCGGTGGTCTGTCCCAGCGGCAGCTCGGTGAACTTGCCGGTGCCGGATTCGTGCAATGCGGCGACGATCGCGCCGTCCGCCTTGGCCTTGCGCACCAGATCGAGCAGATCACGGGTGCGGTGCAGGTCGGCGACCTCGGGGATGTAGGCGCGCCGGGACTGCCTGGCGGCCGCGCGAGCGGCGGCCCGCCACTTCTCGATCCCTTTGGCGGCCTTGGCTTCCCAGTTGGCGACGCAGCGCGCGGCCTGCCACGGCACGATGACGTCGGCGCCCGCCTCGGTCATCAGCTCGACGGCCAGTTCGGAGCGATCCGACTTGGGCAGTGCCTGCACCACGGTCACCTTCGGGGTCACCGGGGTGGCCACCCGCCGCGTGCGTACCGCGAGTTCGAGCCGGTCCTTCTGGGCCGCAACGACTTCCGATTCGGCGAGCACACCGTGTCCGTCGGACAGGGTGATCGGCTCGCCGACCTTGATCCGGCGCACGGTCGCCGCGTGGCGGCCCTCCGGACCGTCCAGGACCGCGGCGGCGCCCGGTTCGGGTACCTCGTCGAGGTAGAAGACCGTCGCGGCCACCGGGTCAGCGTCCGCTGAAGGAGGCGCGCAGCCGGGCGAACAGGCCGCTGTTGTGCTCGGACTGGGCCGACATCACTTCGGCGCGGTCCTTGTCGCGCATGCCCTTGAACTTGCGCAGCAGATCGGTCTGCTTGCCGTCCAGCTTGGTCGGCACGACGATGTCGAGGTGGGCCAGCAGGTCGCCGCGGGCGCCCGAACGCAGCCGGGGCATGCCGTGAGCGCGCAGCTGGATGACCTCGCCGGGCTGGGTGCCCGCCGCGATCGTCAGCTCGGTCGGGCCGTCGAGGATGGTGTCGACGACGACCGTGGTGCCGAGGATGGCGTCGACCATCGGCACCCGGACGGTGCAGTGCAGGTCGTCGCCGTCGCGGACGAAGGTGTCGTGCGGCTGCTCGACGACCTCGACGTAGAGGTCACCGGCGTGGCCGCCACCGGGGCCGACCTCGCCCTGAGCGGCCAGGCGAACGCGCATGCCGTTGGCGACGCCGGCCGGGATCGGCGCGGCGATCTCGCGACGCGCGCGCACGCGGCCGTCGCCGCCGCACTTGTGGCAGGGGTCGGGGATGGTCTCGCCCGCGCCGCGACAGGTCGGGCAGGGCCGCGAGGTGAGCACCTGGCCGAGGAACGAGCGCTGCACCGACTGCACTTCACCGGCGCCGTCGCAGGTCTCACAGCGCACCGGCTTGGAATTGCCGTTGGTGCCGGCGCCCTGGCAGATGTCGCAGAGGATGGCGGTGTCGACGGTCAGGTGCTTGGTGACGCCGACCGCGCATTCGGCCAGGCTCAGCCGGGTGCGGATCAGCGAGTCGGCGCCGGGCTGCACGCGGCCGCGCGGCTTGCGCGCGCCACCGCCCTGGCCGCTCATGCCGCCGAAGAACGCCTCGAAGACGTCGCCGAGACCGCCGAAGCCCGCGCCGCTGAATCCTGCTCCGCCGCCGCCGTTTTCGAGCGGGTCACCGCCGAGGTCGACGATCCGGCGCTTCTCCGGGTCGGTCAGCACCTCGTAGGCGGTGGAGACTTCCTTGAACTTGGCCTGGGCGGCCTCGTCCGGGTTCACGTCGGGGTGGAGTTCGCGGGCAAGCTTGCGGTAGGCGCGCTTGAGCTCCTGGTCGGTGGCGTTCTTGCCGACGCCGAGCAGTCCGTAGTAATCCCGTGCCACTGTGAGTTCTCTAGTCCTTGGTCGCTGTGGTCCAGCCGAGCGCCGGGCGCATCCTTAGTCGAATCCACTCAACTTTACCGGCCGAAGTATCGACCTTAACAGTGCGGGTTGGCCGTTCCCGGCCCGCCGTCACCTTTCCGCCAGTACTTCCCCGATGTAGCGGGCGACGGTGGCCACCGACGCCATGGTTCCCGGATAGTCCATCCGGGTGGGACCGAGCACACCCATGCCACCCAGGACGGCGCCAGCCGCGCCGTAGCCGGTGGAAACGACCGAGGTGCCGCGCATTTGCTCGACCTGGGTCTCCTCGCCGATCTGCACCATCACCTGGCCGGGCTGCTGCGCCGCGGCGAGCAGTTTCAGCACGATCACCTGCTCTTCGAGCGCCTCCAGCACCGTGCGCAGGGAGCCGGGGAAACCGAAATCGGCGACATTGCGGGTGAGGTTGGCGGTGCCGCCGAGGACGAGCCGTTCCTCGGGATGCTCCACCAGTGTCTCCACCAGCACCGTCGAGACGCGGACCAGCACGTCCTTGATCTTGGCCGGCGCGCGTTCGGGCAGGCCGGCGACCGACGCGCTGGCCACCGACAGCAGCTTGCCGTCCATCGCGCCGCCGAGCAGGCCGCGCACCGCGGCGAGATCGTCGTCGGAGATCACCGCGCCGAGGTCGACGATGCGCTGGTCGACCCGGCCGGTGTCGGTGATCACCACCAGCAGCAGGCGGGCCGGATTGAGCGCGACGACCTCGATATGGCGCACGATCGAGGCCGAGACCGTGGGGTACTGGACGACGGCGACCTGGCGGGTCAGCTGCGCAAGCAACCGCACACCGCGGCGCAGGACGTCGTCGAGATCGACCCCGGATTCGAGGAACTCCATGATCGCTCGGCGCTCGGCGCCCGAGAGCGGCTTCACCTCGGCGATCCGGTCGACGAACTCGCGATACCCCTTGTCGGTGGGGATGCGGCCGGAGCTGGTGTGCGGCTGGGTGATGTACCCCTCCGCTTCCAGCACGGCCATGTCGTTGCGGATGGTGGCACTGGATACGCCGAGGCTGTGCCGTTCCACGAGCGACTTGGAGCCGATCGGTTCCTTGGTGGCGACGTAGTCCGCAACGATCGCTCGCAGGACCTCGAACCGCCGATCCTCGGTGCTCGACGCCATCGACCCCACCTCCTCGCTCGTGCCGGGTACGTCATCGGCCCGCGTGTGCTGCTGTGTACGCCGCACAGACTCGCACGCGGACGCTCGGAGCGTCTCGTTGTCCAGTCTAATTGTCCGGTCCCGGCTCGCCCGCTCACATCGCTGCTGTGGGCGGGGTTATCCACAGGCGGCGGTTTATCCACAAGCGGCAGACAGGGGCTGGCCGAGCTCTGCGCACCGGCGTACGTTCGGCACTGATTCAACTGTTTACCAGCGGTTTTCAGATGTCGTCGGCGGGTCGGGAGGGGCTTGTGATGCAGCAGAACGGGAGCACCGCTGCCACGGTGGTGGCACTGGATCCGGCGGAGTTCGCCGGGTTCGATCGGGGGTGCGGGGATTTTCTGCGGGTGATCGACCAGATCAGGGTGCTGGCCGGAGAGATCGGCGATCAGGCGCATTGGGGGCTGGGCGAAGGTGATGCGCGGCTGATATCCGGCGCCACGGTGGTGGCGCGGTTGCGGGCGAAGGCCGGCGGCGAGGGGAACAGCATCGATGCGGTGATGGCGGAGCATGCGCGCGTTGTCGCCGGTATCCGTGCGACGCGTCTGGTGGTGCGGGATCGGGTGATGCTCGCGGACGAGGAGTGGGCTGGGCGGGTCCGGTCGGCGGAATCGGTTGCGGGACACCTTGATCTGCTGGAGACGGCGCTGTGACCGCGTATGAGCCGCGTGGCATTCCGGGTGGTGGTGAGAACGCGCAGAGTTGGCGTCATCGGGAGATCGCCGCGGCCTTCGCGCCGCTCGAGGTGACCGATGCCGTCGCGCAGGCGGACAGGTTCGCGCGGATCGCTCGTTTGTGGGAGGACGGGGTGGCGGCCTTCGAACGGGCCACGCGCGACTCGGCGGGGTGGTCCGGTGCCACCGCTGATGCCTCGAGTGCGGCTGTCGGCAGCTATGTCGTGCAAGCTCGCGAGCTGACCGCTGTTCTGGACCAGTTCTCCGGCTTGGTTCGGACTGCGGCCGATGCGATCGTGGCGACCAAGTACGCGATCCCGGAACAGGTCGTCGCCGAGGTCGGTCCGCCCTTGCTCGCGACGGGTCAGGCGGAGTCGCATCGCGCGGCTACCGCGGCGCTGGAGGACGCGCGGCTCGCGATGCGTGAGCGGTATGTGGTGCCCTTCGGCGAAGTAGATGCCCGGATTCCGGTGTTGCCCATGCCGAGTCGGCGGGACGTTCCCGGTGGGGATTCTGGTGATCGGCTGGTGCGCGGAGGCAGGTCGGCCGAGATCTTCGGCGCGCATTCGGGCAGTGGCGCCGAAGGTGGGTTCGCGCAGTCGGAGTCACTGGACTCACCGCACTCGACCCGGGCAGCGAGGCTCGGACCTGCCTCGACCGGCTCGGAAAACGTTGTTCCTGACCTCGCTACGAGTGCACCGGGCGGCGCGTCAGCCAGGTCCGATGACGGCTCAGCGCTAGGCAGCGACCTGGCGGGGCCGGGAAACGACTCGGTGGGGCCGCATGGCGGCTCAACGGGGTGGGGCGACCGCCCGGCGGGGCCAGGTGGCAGCTCGGTGGGGCCGGGTGGCAGCTCGGTGGGGGCAAGCGATGCGACGGTGACCATGGGTTCGGCTTTTCATTCGGCGTTGTTCGACGGGCTTGGATTGCCGGGTACTGCTGCGGGGGCAGTCACGTCGGTGGTGGACCCAACCATGACGTCGATGGGCCACAGCGGGTCGGCACATGCGGGCGGCGCGCAGCCCGCCTTGGCTGCGGCACCGATAGCTTCGGGCGATCAATCAGCCCGGGGCACACCCTCTTTGCCTGCGCACGACGCGGAACCGCTGCGGCCAGGTGCCGGGCGAAGCATGCCGGGCGCGGCAGGATCGGTGGTCGGGGCGAACTCACCGACCACGCCGTCGCCGACCCGCGTGCTCGATCGACTGTTTCATTACGCCGTACCGCCTTGCGCTGGGCAAACGCCGGACAGCGAAGCCGAGCGTGTGCTCCCGGACTACCTGATCACACAGGCGAATACCGATGCACTGCTTGGCAATCCGCGACCAACGGTCAGCGGGGGCGTGATCGGAGGTGGGGACGGTGGCTGGCCGGGCACGCAGCACTGAGCTGCGGCTCAGGCCCGCCGTTACCAGCGAGCCGAGGGCACCGAGCCACACGGTCGATCCGAGCGACCGGCGAGGGCCGCCCGAGAGGGCGGCCCAGACCGGGTCAGCTCCGGGCTGCGGAGGAAGCGGCGCCCACCTGCTTGCCCGCGAGGGCATCCAGGCCGAGCATCGCCAGCAGCGATACGCAATCTTCCGCGTCGTTGGAATGCGACGCGACCGTGCGAGCGGCGACCGCGCACTGCCGCGCGTTCTCCGCCTTCTCCGCAGAGCGCGCTTCAGCGAATTCGCTCTGCTCGTGGACGAGGGTGATGTGCCGTTCGGTGGACATATAGCTCCCTAGGATCGAGTCGAAGCCTACGCCCCCAATCGTTATCTTCGACCCCGAACCCACCGAACCTTCCACTTCGCGACCCCGGTGCGAACTGCCCTCGGTGAGGTGTGCATCACGTCATCTCATGACGTTGACCGGGCGATCCTCGATGTGGCCCCGAGCACCCGCCGACCCGGAAATCCGGGTCACGAATAGGTGTCAGGCGACCCGGCGCCCACTGCTCGTTGTAACCGCAACTGACCGATCTCGGCCACGTTCTTCATCAGCTCGGCATCGACCCAGGAGACCAGATGAGCGATCGTCAGTCCGGCCTCGGCAGGCCACGGATAGGCCGAGCCGGAGTCCAGCGCGGCATCGTCGAGCGTGTCGACGATCTCGATCCAGTCCGCCCGCAACCGCCGCAGCCACTCGACGGTGGGCGACCCCGGTCCAGGCCAGGCGATATCGGTCCGCTCGCGCGGCGGCCGGTGCCGCACATGATCGAGGGCAACGCTCCACCACCAGCCGATATGCCAGCTCAGCCAGCCGATCGTCGGAACCGGAATCGGATCGGGTTCGGTGTCCGCCCAGTCCGCGACCCAGCCGCCACTGCCGTCCGGGCGCATGGTCCAGCACAACGCGGCCGGTTCCCAGAGAAAATCCTCCGCCGACAACCGCTCCAGATGGAACTCGAACAGCGACCAGACCAGGTCGAACTGCCACCGCACCAGCTCACTTCGCGACGTTGCCACGCGGCGCATCGTGCCACGGTCCGCGCGGCATGGAAACCAGTTTTTCGAGGGTCAGTCGAGCAGGTCGCGGACCACTCCGTCGGCGAGGAGGCGGCCCCGGTCGGTGAGGACGAGGTGGTCGTCGGCGACGACGGCGAGGCCGTCGGCGAGGATGCGGTCGAGGGCGGGCTGAGCCGACGGCGCGAGGGTCTGGAGCGGGAGCCCGGTGCGGAGCCGGACGGTGAGCATGAGGTGCTCGGTGTAGCGCTCGTCGTCGGTGAGGGCTTCCCAGCCTGCGGAGGGAAGGCCGCCGAGTGCGACGCGGTCGGCGTAGCGAGCGGGGTGTTTGACGTTCCACCAGCGAACACCGCCGACGTGGCTGTGGGCGCCGGGTCCGGCGCCGAGCCAGTCGCCGCCGTCCCAGTAGCCGAGGTTGTGGCGGCAGCGGGCGGCATCGTTCGCGGCCCAGTTCGAGACCTCGTACCAGGACAGGCCCGCCTCCGCCAGGCGGGTGTCAATGCGTTCGTAGCGGCCGGCGAGGACGTCGTCGTCGGGGGCGGGCAGTTCACCGCGACGGACCTTGCGCGCCAAGGCGGTTCCGTCCTCGACGATCAGGGAGTAGGCCGAGACATGGTCGACACCGGCGGCCAGCACGGCATCGAGACTCGCGTCGAGATCGGCATCGGTCTCGCCGGGGGTGCCGTAGATGAGGTCCAGGTTGACGTGCTCGAACCCGGCAGCCCTTGCTTCCTTCGCTGCGGCGACCGCGCGCCCCGGCGTATGGGTGCGATCGAGCACCTTCAGCACATGCTGCGCCGCGGACTGCATGCCCAGCGACACCCGCGTGTATCCGGCAGCCCGGATGCGCTCGAAGAACTCGGGCGAGGTGGATTCCGGGTTGGATTCGGTGGTCACCTCGGCCCCGGGCGCCAGGGTGAAGTTGGCGCGCACCGCGTCGAGGACCGAGGCCAGCCCGTCGCCGCCGAGCAGCGACGGCGTCCCGCCGCCGACGAAGATGGTCGACACCGCGGGCGTCTCGCTCGGCAACGCGGCGAACTCGCCCGCCGCGGTCGCCAGCTCGCCGCGCAATGCCTCGAGCCACGACTGCGGCGACGCCGACGTCCCCAGCTCCCCCGCCGTATAGGTGTTGAAGTCGCAATACCCGCAGCGCGTCGCACAGAACGGGACATGCACGTACACCCCGAACGCGCCGCCCCCGAAATCGCGCAGCACCGGCCGATCGGCATCGGCCGGTGTCACGCCGGGAGCCCCGGGAGCAGCGCTGGTAGTCACCCCTCCAGTCTGCCGGGCCCTGGTGAACGTCCCCGCACGGCCCCTTCGCCCGGCAAGCGACTCAGCGCGTCAGTCCGTCACCACGAGGGTGTTCTGGTTGGCGGTGAGGACCCAGGCGCCGTCTTCCTTGGTCATCACGTACATGGGCGTGCCCTGCCCGGACAGCTCGCCGTCGAGGGTGAAGTAGCTTTGCCGGATCTTGACGGCGGCGACATCGGGCCGCAGGAACAGCACATGTTCGATCTCGTAGGTCGCCTTACCGTGCGTAGTCGCTCCGGGCAGCACCTCGGCGGTGAACTCGGCGATCGCGGGCCGCCCGAACAGCCGCTTGCCGTGGCCGGTGGTCCAGATCGCGTCGGCGCGGAAGACGGCGGTGAACTCGTCGATCAGTTCGTTGTCCTGGGCGTGGGCGATGGTGTCGACCACGGCGGTGATGGCCGCGAGTTCGGTGTCGAGCTCGCCGGGGGTCTGGCCTGTCACGGTGATGTCGTTGCTCATGTGACCCACCGTGCAACCTCAACGACACTCCAGGTCAATGCGCTGTGCCGCACCGCACATGGAGGGTCCATGACGAATCACCGGTCGCTTCCGGTCGGTGAACTATGACCCCCGTCACAGAACGGGACGGCCGTCCAGGGAATTTCCCCCAAAAGTGCGGGAAATATCTCCTTGCGGTCGGAACGACCCGGCTGACATGGCACAATAGGCCCATGCACGCAACTGGAGTACGACTCGTGGCCCGGCGCCACGTCGACTTCCAGCGTGTCTGCAGCGCCTGCTGTCGGCCCGGTTTCCCCCGGTAGCGCAGCGGCGTCCACGCCCGGGTTTCCCCCGGTGCCATCGACTTTCATCGGCCCGCTGACCACCTGACGCGAGCCAGCCCCTCGCGCCTTCAGCACGGATGTACCACCCACCCCGCAGGAGCGACCCCACATGACGTCGAGCACCGACGCCGCTTCGACCGAACAGTCGACGGCGCAGGCCCGCCCCGAGCGCCCGGCAGCCGAACGCCGCGTGCGGCCCGATCGGCCGCGCAGCGAAGCCCCCGTCGCGCCGCGCGAGCGCACCGGCAAGCCGGTCCGCCGCCGCTCCGAAGGCCAGTGGGCCCTCGGCTACCGCGAGCCGCTGAACCCGAACGAGCAGTCCAAGAAGGACGACAACCCGCTCAACGTGCGCGCGCGCATCGAGAACATCTACGCCAAGGGCGGCTTCGACTCGATCGACAAGGCCGATCTGCGCGGCCGCTTCCGCTGGTGGGGTCTCTACACCCAGCGCGAAGAGGGCTACGACGGCACCTGGACCGACGACGACAACATCGACATCCTCGAAGCCAAGTACTTCATGATGCGGGTGCGCTGCGACGCGGGCGCGCTCAATGCCGCCCAGCTGCGCACCATCGGCCAGATCTCCACCGAGTTCGGTCGCGACACCGCCGACCTCTCGGACCGCGAGAACGTCCAGTACCACTGGATCGAGGTCGAGAACGTCCCGGAGATCTGGCGGCGGCTGGAATCGGTCGGCCTGCACACCACCGAGGCGTGCGGCGACTGCCCGCGTGTTGTCCTCGGTTCGCCGCTGGCCGGTGAGTCCCTCGACGAGATCATCGACCCGACCTGGGCGATCGACGAGATCGTCAAGCGCTACATCGGGAAGAAGGAGTACTCCAACCTTCCCCGCAAGTTCAAGACCGCGATCTCGGGTCAGCAGGACGTGGTGCACGAGATCAACGACGTCGCCTTCGTCGGCGTGAACCACCCCGAGCACGGCCCCGGCCTCGACCTGTGGGTCGGCGGTGGCCTGTCGACCAACCCGATGCTGGCCAAGCGGGTCGGCGCGTGGGTGCCGCTCGACGAGGTTCCCGACGTGTGGGAAGCCGTCGTCTCGCTGTTCCGCGACTACGGCTACCGCCGCCTGCGCACCAAGGCCCGCCTGAAGTTCCTGATCAAGGACTGGGGCATCGAGAAGTTCCGTCAGGTGCTCGAGGACGAGTACCTGAAGCGCAAGCTGATCGACGGTCCCGCGCCGGAGCAGCCGGCCAAGCCGATCGACCACGTCGGCGTGCAGAAGCTGCGCAACGGTCTCAACGCCGTCGGCTTCTCCCCCATCGCCGGTCGCGTCTCGGGCACCATCCTGAGCAAGGTCGCCGACGCCGCCGAAAAGTACGGCTCGGACCGGATCCGGTTCACCCCGTACCAGAAGCTGATCATCCTCGACATCGCCGACGACCAGGTCGACGCGCTGATCGACGAGCTGGAACCGCTCGGCCTGCAGGCCCGTCCGTCGATCTGGCGGCGAAACCTGCTCGCCTGCAGCGGCATCGAGTTCTGCAAGCTGTCCTTCGTCGAGACCCGCAAGCGCTCGCAGGTGCTGGCGCCGGAGCTCGAGCAGCGCCTGGCCGACATCAATGCCGAGCTGGACGTGCCGATCACCATCAACATCAACGGCTGCCCGAACTCGTGCGGCCGGTCCCAGATCGCCGACATCGGCTTCAAGGGCCAGCTCGTCGACGACGGCAACGGGAATCAGGTCGAGGGTTTCCAGGTTCACCTGGGTGGCAGCCTCGGCCTGGACAGCGGGTTCGGCCGGAAGCTGCGTCAGCACAAGGTGACCAGCGTCGAGCTCGGCGACTACATCGATCGCGTCGTCCGCAACTTCGTCAAGAACCGGGAATCCGGTGAACGTTTCGCGGTGTGGGCAGTGCGCGCCGACGAGGCCGACCTCCGATAGTCGATGAGGAGATCCCCACAGTGACAACGAATCTCGCCGCGAAGCTGTCCGAAGACGAGTTGCGCGCCATCGCCGAGCAGGGCGCGGCCGAACTGGGCACCGAGGCCTCGGCCGCCGACCTGATCGCCTGGACCGACCGCACGTTCGGCAACAACTACATCGTCGCCTCGAACATGCAGGACGGCGTGCTGGTGCACCTGGCCGCGCAGACCCGTCCCGGCGTCGACGTGCTGTTCCTCGACACCGGCTACCACTTCGCCGAGACCATCGGCACCCGCGACGCGGTCGAGGCCGTGTACGGGGTGAACGTGGTGAACGTGCGTCCCGAGCACAGCGTCGCCGAGCAGGACGAGCTGCTCGGCAAGGATCTGTTCGCCCGTGACGCCGCCGAATGCTGCAGGCTGCGCAAGGTCGTTCCGCTGAAGAAGTCGCTGGCCGGCTACAACGCGTGGATCACCGGCATCCGCCGGGTCGAGGCGCCCACCCGCGCCAACGCGCCGCTGATCTCCTTCGACGAAGCCTTCGGCCTGGTGAAGATCAACCCGATCGCACCGTGGTCCGACGACGAGATGCAGGCCTACATCGAGGCCAACGGCATCCTCGTCAATCCCCTGGTGGAGGAGGGCTACCCGTCCATCGGCTGCGCACCGTGCACGCGCAAGCCCGAGCCGGGGTCCGATCCGCGCAGTGGCCGCTGGGCCGGCCTCGCCAAGACCGAATGCGGATTGCACCAATCATGACCATCACCACCACCGGGAGTGAGCCTGTGAGTACCGACACCACCGAACGCGACCTCGGCCTGACCGAGTTCGACACCCTCGCGGCGCTGGAGTCCGAGGCGATCCACATCTTCCGTGAGGTCGCGGGCGAGTTCGAGCGGCCGGTGATCCTGTTCTCCGGCGGCAAGGACTCCACGGTGCTGCTGCATCTGGCGCTCAAGGCCTTCTGGCCCGCGCCGCTGCCGTTCGCGCTGCTGCACGTCGACACCGGGCACAACCTGGACGAGGTGCTCGAGTTCCGCGACAAGGTGGTGGACAAGTACGGCTTGCGCCTGCACGTGGCCTCGGTCGAGGAGTACCTGGCCGACGGTCGCCTCACCGAGCGTCCCGACGGCATCCGCAACCCGCTGCAGACCGTCCCGCTGCTCGACGCCATCACCGAGCACCGCTTCGACGCGGTCTTCGGCGGCGGCCGGCGCGACGAGGAGCGTTCGCGCGCCAAGGAGCGGATCTTCTCGCTGCGCAACGCCTTCGGCCAGTGGGATCCGAAGCGTCAGCGTCCCGAGCTGTGGAACCTCTACAACGGCAAGCACGCACCCGGTGAGCACGTGCGCGTGTTCCCGCTGAGCAACTGGACCGAGCTCGACATCTGGCGCTACATCGCCCGCGAGGACATCGATCTGGCCAGCATCTACTACGCCCACGAGCGTCCGGTGTACCAGCGTGACGGCATGTGGATGACCCCCGGTGTGTGGGGCGGCCCGAACGACAACGAGGTGCTCGAGACCCGGTCGGTGCGCTACCGCACCGTCGGCGACGGCTCGACGACCGGCGCCATCATCTCCGACGCCGCCGACAACGAGGCCATCCTGGCCGAGGTCGCCGCGTCCCGACTGACCGAACGTGGTGCTACTCGCGGCGACGACCGTGTGTCCGAGGCCGCGATGGAAGACCGCAAGCGAGAGGGTTATTTCTGATGTCCGACCTATTGAGGCTGGCCACCGCCGGTTCTGTCGACGACGGCAAGTCAACCCTGGTCGGACGGCTGCTCTACGACACGAAGTCCGTGCTGGCCGATCAGATCGACGCCGTCACCCGCGCCTCGGTCGACAAGGGTCTGTCGACCCCCGACCTGTCGCTGCTCGTCGACGGTCTGCGCGCCGAGCGTGAGCAGGGCATCACCATCGACGTGGCGTACCGCTACTTCGCCACGCCCAAGCGCTCTTTCGTGCTCGCCGACACCCCGGGGCACGTGCAGTACACCCGCAACACGGTCTCCGGCGCGTCCACCGCGCAGCTGGTGATCCTGCTGGTCGACGCGCGCAAGGGCGTCATCGAGCAGACCCGCCGCCACGCCGCCGTGCTGGCGCTGCTCGGCGTGCCGAAGCTGGTGCTGGCCGTGAACAAGATCGACCTGGTCGACAACCCGGCCGAGGTGTTCGCCGAGATCTCGTCCGAGTTCAACACCCTCACCTCGAAGCTGGGCTGGGCCGACGAGGACGTCCTCGAGATCCCGGTGTCCGCGCTGCACGGTGACAACATCGCCAGCCGGTCGGCCAACACCCCGTACTACGACGGTCCCTCGCTCATCGAGCACCTGGAATCGGTTCCGGTGGACGCGGATTCGACCGGCACGCACGCGCTCGGCCTGCGTTTCCCCGTGCAGTACGTGATCCGTCCGCGCACCGCCGAGTACCCCGACTACCGCGGCTACGCGGGTCAGATCGCGGCCGGTTCGGTCTCCCCCGGCGACGAGATCGTGGTGCTGCCCTCGGGCAAGCGAACCACCGTCGAGCGCGTCGACACCCCCGACGGTGAGCTGGCGGTCGCGCAGGTGGGTCGCAGTGTCACGCTGCTGCTCGCCGACGAGGTCGACATCTCGCGCGGCGATATCATCGCCTCCCCGGCCGACGCGCCGGAGCCGATCGATACCTTCGACGCGACCGTCTGCTGGCTCGGCGACAAGGCACTGCGCCCCGGCGCGCGGCTGCTGCTCAAGCACGGCGCCAAGACCACCCAGGCCATCGTCGGCGCGCTCGTCGAGCGCTTCGACGAGCAGACCCTGACCGCGCAGGAGAGCCCGGAGTCGTTGGAGCTCAACGACATCGGCCGGGTCTCGCTGCGGCTGGCCGAGCCGATCCCGGCCGACGACTACCGCACCAACCGGCACACCGGGTCGTTCCTGCTGATCGACCCCGCCGGTGGCAACACCCTCGCCGCGGGCCTGGTCGGCGATGTGCTGACCTCCGTCGAGGTCGGTACCGCGGTCTGATGAATCGCACGCTCGCCCCGCTGCGCGGCCCCGCTGTGGCGCCGCGCGGCGGCGGCGAGCCCGCGCTGATCGCGGTCGCCCATGGCAGCCGCGATCCGCGTTCGGCGGCGACGATGGCGGCCGCGGTCGCCGAAGTCGCCGCTGCCCGACCGGATCTCACCGTCCGGCTCGCGTTCCTCGATCTGAGCGCGCCCTCGGTGGACCAGGTCGTCGACGACCTCGCCGCCCAGGGACACACCGAGGCGATCGTCGTTCCTCTTCTGCTCGGCAACGCTTTCCACGCCCGCGTCGACCTGCCCGCGCTGCTCGCCGATGCGGGTCGCCGTCATCCCCGACTGCAGCTCACGCAGGCCGACGTTCTCGGCGCCGACCCGCGACTGATCGACGCGCTGGCCGATCGGATCGACGCGGCCACCTCCGTCCCACCGTGCGCGGACCGGATACCGGCGCACTCCTTCGGCATAACCGGCTGTCTCCCAGGGGGGTTCGGTCCGGCGGAGGGGCACGCGGGATCGCTGGGCGTGGCAGTCGCCGCGGTCGGATCGCGAGACGCGGCCGCCAATCGGCGGACCGCCGCGGTAGCGAGACGATTGGCGACCCGAACCGGGCTCCGCACCGAAATGTGCTTCGCGACAGTAGAACCCGGTATCAGCGGCGCGATCGACCGGCTGCGGGCCCGTGGTGCCGAGCGGATCGTGGTGGCGCCGTGGTTCCTCGCGCCCGGGCTGCTCACCGATCGGCTCGTCGCCGCGGCACCCGATGTCGTGCACGCGGGCGTCATCGGGGCGCACTCCGCGCTGACCGACGTGGTCTGGGCGCGCTACGACAGCTCGATCGCGGCGGAGCTCGAACTCACCGCCTGAGTTTCCGCGGCCGCACTACAGTGGGGCCGACCATGCCCGATCTTCTCGGAATCAATCATCTGACGCTCGCCACTGCCGACCTCGACCGGCTCGTGGCGTTCTACACCGACTTGCTCGGGGCGGTACTCGCCTTCGAGCGCGCGGCGACTCCGTTCGATCCCCGGATAGCGGTGGTCGACGTCGGCGGCAACGACCACCTGATGATCGTCGAAACCGCGACCTTTCCGCGCACCGACACCGACCCGCTGGGCCGGGGAGGTTGGGGGCTGCGAGTAGGGAATCATGCCCAACTGCGCGCGGTGCGCGATCGGATCCTGGAGGCCGGATGGCCGGTGGGACCGATCGAGACGCTGCCCACGCAATGGACGATGACGGCGCACGATCCCGATGGGCGTCCCGTGGACGTTCGTGCGCATCGCCCGCGTCCCACGTCGTCGGGATCCCCCGCCGCTTAACCTCACTCCACGCGTGACCCAGTTCACAGGCCATCGCCTTTACTGCATACCCCCTAGGGGTATACATTTCCTGTCAGAAGCACAGCGAACTGAGAGGCGAAAACGATGACCACCAACGCCCACGCCGGACACCACACCCACGCCGGTCACGCTGACACCGCGACCCAGCCCGCGCACGCGGGACACCAGGACAACCACGCCGGGCACGGAACCGATACCGACGGCCATGCGGCACACCAGCATCACGGCAGGCACGCCGCACCCGAGCGCACCCCCGTCGACGCGCACGCAGGCCACGGTGACGCCCACGCAGGCCACGCCGCGGGAGCCCCCGGCGGCCTGCTGGTCACCCAGGACGGGTACACGCTCGATCTCGAGACCACGATCGCCGAGCCGGGTGGTATCGACTTCCGGTTCCGGATCCTCGGGCCGGACGGGACCGCGGTCACCGAGTTCGATCCGATTCACGATCGCGAACTGCATCTGATCGTCGCGCGGCGGGAGCTGACCGGGTTCTGGCACGTCCATCCGGTGCGCGAGGCCGATGGCACCTGGGTGATCCGCCTCGACCTGCCGGAGGCGGGCGCCTACCGCGTGTTCACCGACATCGCGCCGCGCGCCCTCGGCCGGACGATCACCCTCGGCGCAGATCTCGCCATCGCGGGTCACTATGCGCCGCAGCCGGTTCCGGTGGTCGACCGGACCACGGAGGTAGACGGCTACGAGGTGACCGTGGACGGCGAGTTGCGCACCGAGGGCGACCTGCTGACGCTGACCGTGCGCAAAGACGGTGTGCCGGTGACAGATCTGCAGCCCTACCTGGCCGCCTTCGGCCACCTCGTGATCCTGCGGGCAGGCGATCTCGCCTACGTGCACGTGCACCCCACTGGCGAACCGGGCGACGGGATCACCCCGGCGGGACCGGAGATCACCTTCCACACAGCGGTTCCCGGTCCGGGCACCTACCGGTTGTTCCTCGACTTCCAGCACGGCGATGTCGTCCGCACCGCCGCGTTCACCCTGACCGCGGGCGTTGCCGCGCCGCAGCACGCACACCACCACTGAACAACGTTCCCCGCACGACGGCGCTGCTACCCGACATGGGTACCGGCGCCGTCCGCGTTCATCCCCCCGGATCTGGAATCAGGCGGTACCGGTCGGCCCCGGGGACAGGAGTCGGGTCGCGATGGACCGGGCGGCGTCGACTCGCGCGGAATCACCGATCTGGCGGGCGATATTGGCGGCACTCACGACCGCGTCGAGCTCGAACACCAGGAGCTCGGGGTCGGCGCCGGCGAAGTCGCCCAGTTCCTGCGCCTTGCGAACCTCGTCGGCCAACAGAGCCAACCACTCGTCACGATCGGCGACCACGGCGTCGTGGATCGGGCCGGACTTGCTGCTGAATTCGGTCAGCGTGGCGACGCGGAAGCAGCCGCCGGGGAAGGGCGGTTCGTCGATATGGGCGAACCATCGATCGATCAACGTCCGGATCCGGCCGATGCCGCGCGGTTCGCGCAGGCTCGGCGCGATGACCTGTTCGATGAACACGTCACGGGCGGCCTGCACGGCGGCCAGCTGGAGCGCTTCCTTGGTGCCGAACAGCGTGGCGATGCCGCTCTTGCTGATGCCCAAGTCGGTGGCGAGCATGCCGATACTGAGACCGTCCAGCCCCTCGATGGAGGCGAGTTCGGCGGCGCGGCGCGCGATGGTCGCCCTGGCGCGGGCACCCTTGGCCAGTCGTTGATCGCCGGGCTCGGTCAGCTGGGTCATGGAAACCATTGTTCCACCGCCTCTTGCATGAGTGAACGATCGGTCGTACTTTTACCTACGAACGATCGTACGTTCTTATTTCTCTCCTGCAAAGGACTCCCCATGACCGACGTTTCCGCGCGGCCCGAAGATCCACCGACCAGCACGACGGCCGGCACCGGCGCAGCGGGCCGCACCCTGGCCGTAGCCTCGGGCGCCGCGTTCATCGCCTTTCTCGATCTGTCCGTCGTCAACATCGCGTTCCCGACCATCGCGACCACCTACCCCGGCACCCCGACCAACACCCTGACCTGGATCGTCAGCGGCTACGCGGTCGCCTTCGCCGCGCTGCTCACCCCGGCGGGCCGCCTCGCCGACGCGCTCGGACGGCGCAGGCTGTTCGCGCTGGCGCTGGCGGGCTTCGCGCTCACCTCGCTGCTGTGCGGGCTCGCACCCGGCGCGGGCTGGCTCATCGCCGGTCGCGTCCTGCAGGGCATGACAGCGGCGTTCATGGTGCCCGCCGCGCTCGGTCTGGTCCTGGCGGCCACGCCGCGGGAGAAGATCGGCTCGGCCATCGGCGCCTGGTCGGCCGCGGGCGGATTCGCCGCGGTGGTCGGTCCGGCGGTCGGCGGCGCGCTCGTCGAGAGTCTCGGCTGGCGCGCGGTCTTCCTCGTCAACGTGCCGATCGCGATCGCGCTGATCGTGCCGGGGCTGCGCCTGCCCGTCGTCGACGACACGCGCCGCGACTCCGCGCTGCCCGATCCGGTCGGCATCCTCGCCGTCGCGCTCGGCCTCGGTGCCGTCATCGCCGCGGTCACCGAAGGCCAGAGCTGGGGATGGACCGCACCGGGCACGCTGCTCGCACTGATCGGCGGCACCGCGCTCGTGGTGTTCGCGCTGGTCCGCTCGACGCGGCACCCTGAACCGGCGGTGGCCGTATCACTGTGGCGGAACCGGCAATTCGCGTTCGCCAACGCGGGTTCGTTCCTCTTCGGTGCGACGATGTTCGCCTGGCTGCTCGCGGGGCCGATGTTCCTGGACACACTCTGGGGCTATTCGGTGCTCGAGTCGGCGGCGGCGCTCACCGTCGGCGCGGTGGCCGCCATGGTGACCTCGGTACTCGCCGGCCGGATCACCACACCGCAGGGTCAGCGCTGGGCCGGGGTGGTCGGCGCGCTGATGTACACGGCCGCGCTGGTGTGGATGAGCACCGACGCGTTCGGACCCGACCCGGCGCTGTGGTCGGCGTGGGTTCCCGCCGGGCTGCTCGGCGGTGGCGGCATCGGCATCGTCATTACGGTGCTCGGCACCGCGGCCGCGAGTTCGGTTCCCCCGCAACAGTTCGCGGCGGGCATCGGCATGACGGTGACCGCCAGGCAGGGAGGTGGCGCGCTCGGTGTCGCGATGCTCGCCGCCGTCTTCACCGCCGTCCCCGACGACGCCGTGCGCGCCTTCCACACCCTGTTCACCGTGTGCGCGGTGATCGGCGTCGCGGTAGCCCTGCTGCTCGCCGTGCCGTCGCACGCCCGTGCGGCCGACCAGAGCTAGGAGTTTCGAGATGTCTTCCACCACACCGTTGTCCGCGCAGTTCACCGAGGCCGACGACCCGCTGCTGATCTCCCCCGACGAGGCCGTCGCGCTGCTGCGCGGTGCACCGTGGCAGCGTTTCGCGGTGCTGGGCGACTCGTTCGCCGCGGGCACCGGCGACCCGAGCCCCGGCTACGCGTCCACCGGCTGGGCGGACCGGGTCGCGGCCATTTTATCCGCGGTCAATCCCGCACTGGCCTATCGCAATACCGGGCGGATCGGCGCCACCAGTACCCAGGTTCGCGAACGCCAGCTGCCCGAGATCCTGGAATTCGCACCGGATCTCGTGCACGTCAGCTGCGGCGGAAACGATCTGTTCGAGGCAGGCGGCGATCTGGGTCGGCTGCGGGAGAACCTGTCCGCGATGTTCGCGGCGCTGACGGAGGCGGGGGCCCAGGTGTCCGCGTTCACGGTGGCCGACGTCTGGGAGATCGAGCGGATGGCGCCGATGCGCGCGATGCGGCCGCGGATGGCCGCCATGAACGACGTGATCCGGTCGGTAGCAGCAGAATACGATGCGGTGCTCACGGAGTTCTGGGATCACCCGGTGCGCACGCGCGCCGATCTGATGAGTGCCGACCTCATCCATTTCACGATGAGCGGGCACGCGGTGGCGGCGAGTGCGGTCGTCCACGCCCTGGCCGGACGACTCGATCGCGCCTAGCGGGCATCGACGGCGAAGTGCGCCTGGTCGCCGCCCCGCGCGGTCCTGACCCGCAGGCGCTTCCACCCAGCCTGGAACCGGCTGCATCGCGCAGCCGGTTCCGCGGTCCGGTCAGCTGTTGCCACGCACCAGCTCGGTGCCAAGGGCGACGAGTTCCGCCCGGACTTCCGGCGGCCCGACGACTTCCACGTCGGCGCCCCAACCCGCCAGTTGCCGGGCGACCATCTTCGCGGTGTCGGCCGTGATCTCGGCGCGGACCCGGCCGTCGTCCGAAGGCCCGAGCAGGGTGCAGTTGCGGCCCTGCTGATCGGCCAGGATCGGTGCCAGTGTGGCGGAGACGAGGACCGTGGCGGCCACGGCGGCGCGACGCTGCTCCATCCGGGTGACGATCTGCGACCACTCGGCCTGAAGATCGAAATCCGCAAGGCGGTCGGCTGTTTCGTCGAGAACGGTGACCTCGCCGATCCGGTCGAGGCGGAAGGTCCGGCGGCCGCGGTCGGTGCCCGCGATCAGGTACCAGACCGTTTCCTTCTCCACCAGTCCCCAGGGGCTTACCGTGCGGACGGTGCGCTCCCCTGATCGCACATACTCGATGCGCGCCCGGCGGCGATCCACCACCGCCTGCTGCAGTAGTGACAGCGCGGCAGGCGGTTCCGGATCCGGACGGCCCCAGCGGGCGGGATCGACGACGACCGCATCGGCCGCGGCGGCCGCGTCCTCCCGGAAGGTGTGCGGCAGCGCCCGCACCAGTTTGCGCAGTGCGGACTTCAGCTCGGGTGCGGCCTGCGCCGCGGGGCCTGCCAGCAGGAACAGGGCCCGCGTCTCACCCGCTGTCAGCCCGGACAGGTCGGTGCGGGCGCCGCCGATCAGCGACCAGCCGCCACCGCGCCCGGCCTGGGGATACACCGGGATGCCCGCCGCCGACAATGCCTCCAGGTCGCGGCGCGCGGTCGCGACCGACACCTCGAGTTCGGTGGCGACCTCGGCGGCCGTCACCCGGCCACGCGCCTGCATCAACAGCAGGGTGGCTACCAATCTGTCCGCTCGCATACTCGGTGATTCTGCCGAACAAAGTGCTCATTCGGTGAGCACTTTGGCTGGCAGAGTTGTCCTCACCACAACGACGACACAGGAGCAGACATGCTGCGCGGAATGGCCACCACCACGTACTACGCCGACGACCTCACCGCCGCCAAGGACTGGTACGCCGAATTCCTCGGCATCGCACCGTATTACGAGGTGCCGGGCGGCTACTACGAGTTCCGGGTCGGGCCGATGCAGGCCGAACTCGGCATCATCAATCGCGCCTACGCTCCCGCGGGGGCGCGCAACGCCCCCGGTGGCGGCGGTGTCGTGTTCTGGCATGTCGAGGACCTCGCCGCCACCTTCGCCCGCCTGCTCGAGCTGGGAGCTACCGAGTACGAGCCGATCACCGAGCGCGGTGAGGGTGCGGGGTTCGCGACCGCGGCGGTGCTCGATCCGTTCGGCAATGTCCTCGGGATCATGAGCAACCCGCATTTCGTCGCGATGACCGCCGACCGGGCTGCGGCGGCCTCGGCCTGACAGGTCAGGCGGCGAACCAGCGCTCGAGGACGGTGGCGACACCGTCCTCGGCGACGTCGCCGGTCACCTCGTCGGCCAGGGCGAGCACCGCGTCGGGCGAGCCCGCCATCGCGACCGAATGCGCCGCCCAGCGCAGCATCTCGCGATCGTTGAAGCCGTCGCCGATGGCCAGCGTGGCCTCCGGTTCGACGCCAAGGGAGCGTCGGAGTCGTTCGAGCGCCCAGCCTTTGGACACCCCGCGCCGGGACACGGTGAGCCAGGGGCCGAATTCGCCGTGCACCCACGAGGTGTCGGGTACCACCAGCGAGGCGAGCAACCGCACCATCTCCTCGGCGCTTCCACCGGGCCACCAGCCGTTGAGCCGTGGCGTCGGCACACTGCTCAGCATGTGATGGTCGACCAGCTGGAACTCGCCGATGGAGAACTCCCCCGGTCCGTGGCCGGTCGCCCAGACGCCCTCGCCCACCCGTTCGGCCGCGAAGATCATGTCGGGAAACAGTGCGCGCAAGGCCAGTACGGCCGGCCCCGGATCGAACGACTGCACCGCGACCGGTTCACCGCGCGCGACGTCCACATGCACGGCCCCGTTGGAACACAATGCGTGCCCTTCGGTGAGCCCCAATTCCTTCAGTACCGGCCGCGTCGTGAGCACGGTGCGGCCGGTCGTCACCACGACATGCGCTCCCGCCGCCACCGCGGCCCCCACCGCCGCCGCGACCCGCGCACTGATCGCGAACCCCGTCGCCAACAGAGTTCCGTCCACATCGAGCGCAATCAATTTCGGCGCTCCCCCGAGTCCTGCCATCAGCCTATTGTGCCCGCCCCCACCGACACCCACGCGATATTTCCCACCGCTACCAGCAACAATTGCCGATCGATCACTCCCCTTCGGTATCCCGGTCCCCACTGCCTCAGCTGCACGACCGCCCGACGCCGATCCACAGCCGCTGGAGAGCACGAGAGCTGTCCCGTGAGAGTCGGCGCAGACCTGCCATCTGCGATTGAGCACGCACCTCTACATCGGTTGTCCTACAGGCACTTCCGGAAACGCTGCGGGTCGCGCCTCCACCGAGGCAGTCGCAACCGAATCATCGACCCTGGTGTGCCCCTGTTGATGTGAATGACCGCAGGTCGTACCGCAGACGATTCCGACACCTTGGCTGAGCGCTCGGTGGAGTTGACCGGGTCATCCAGCGGGTACAGCGACCGATCCACCGGGTCCGCCGGCAGGGGTGTGGGTGGCTATGCACTGCGTATCGCCCAGTCACCCGGCGACGCGGGCTATTCCGCCGCCACCATGCCGCTCGCCATCGTTCCGCACAGGGACGATGGCGTGCGGCGGCCGGGTCCCGGGAAGATTCGCCGGGGGGTTGTGGCTGGTGGT
>NZ_JBSGVQ010000005.1:0-256964 GCF_053608525.1 Nocardia sp. NPDC055029 | reverse complement strand
GGGGCCGGGGGGGGGGGGGGGCGCGGGGGGCGGGGGGCGGGGTGGGGGGTCCGTCCGCCCAGCCGGGGGGGTGGTGCTGGCGCCCCCGGCCCCGCCCCCCACCCCCCGCCCCGGCTGGGGGGGGGGGGGGGCGCGCCCCCTCGGCGGTTGGTCCGGTCTTAAGGTGAAACATGCTCAATCCGACCTATGACGACGTCGAGGCCGCCGCGGCTCGCGTCATCGGGATCGTCCGGCCGCTCACCGTCATCGCCGCCGACCCAGACCTGGTGCCCGGGGTGCAGGCCTATCTGGCTCTCGAATTCCTCCAGCACACCGGATCGTTCAAAGCCCGCGGCGCGGTCAATCTGGTTGCCGCGCTCGTGCATTCGGGTGTCATGCCCGCTGCAGGACTCGTCACCGCCACCGGTCTCAACGCTGACCTCGGATTCGCCTGGGCCGCACAGCGATTCGGCGTTCCGATCACCGCGTTCCTGGCGGTGACTGCGCCCGAAGCGAAGGCCGCCAGGCTGCGCGGCTACGGCGCGGAGGTCCGGGTGGGCGGCGCCACCCAGGCCGACGCGCAGCGGGCGGCACGGACCTTCATGGCGCGGTCCGGCGCCCTCGACGCCTATACCCACGACGACCTGCTCACCTCCGCGGGTGCGGGCACGATCCTGCTCGAGCTTGCCGCCGCCGTCCCCGATCTGGACACCGTGGTGGTCGCGGTGGGCGCGGGCGGCATGTTCTCCGGCATCACCGCCGCCGCCGACAGCCGCGGCGTCCGCGTGGTCGGGGCCGAGCCCGAAGGCAGCAGGGCTCTGCACGCCGCGCTCGCCGCGGGTACCGTGCTCGACGTCGAGATCGATTCCGTCGCAGCTGATTCCCTCGGCGCGCTCCGGGTCTGGGCCGCGGCGTTGGCGTGGGCCCGCGCCGCCGACGTGCATGCCGTCATCGTCGACGATCCCACCATCATCGCCACCCGCCGCCTGCTCTGGGACCGCCACCGCATCGCCGTCGAACACGGCGCGGCCACCGGCCTCGCGGCAGTCCGCGCGGGCAGCTATCGCCCGCACCCCGGCGAACGCGTCGCCTTCGTCCTCTGTGGCGCCAACACCGACCCCGCCGACCTCATGGCGACGGTGTAGTCGCTCGCTGTTGCCGCCGAACGCGAGTGGGTCAGCGATGCAGTTGGGATGCGGCGGCCTCGGCGCTGAGGTCGGACAGCGAGAGCGGATGCGCCGGGGGCTTGTCGAGGATCATGGTGCGGTGGACGCGCAGGTCCTTGTCGATGTGGAGGAGTTCGCCGGAGGGCATGAGCTGCCAGCCGGGATCGTCGTCCATCGGCTCGCTGGCCACGACCACGGTTGGTGTGCGGGCCGGATCGGCCGACCGGACGTGCATGGTTCCTGCGGTGCCTCGGTGCGCCAGGTGCTCGCCGGGTTCGCGTTCCAGCACGTAGAGGTCGTGCGTGGCGGGGTAGCGCAGCGCCCACAATTCGGTGGCGGTGGTCAGCAGCATGTTGATCGCGAAGATCGGCAACTGGTCGGCGATCCAGTGCGCGGCGTCGGTGATTCCGGCGGTGACGTCCCCGCGGTGGGCGTCGACGTGTTTGGTGATCAGCGCGAAGAACCGTTCCGAATCGGTGTCGCCGCCGACCAGCTCGCGGTACCGGCCGAGTTCCTCGTCGAGCCGCGCGAGGTCCTCGATGACGCCGTTGTGCGCGAAGATTCGCCCCTGCTCGGTGAACGGGTGGGTGTTGTTCGCGGTGCGTGCGCCGGTGGACGCGTGCCGGACGTGCGCGAGGAAGGTCACCGACTCGCGGTGCTTGGCTTCCACGGCGAACTGCCGGTCCTCGTACGCGGCCAGTGGCTGCTTCTCGACCAGCGCTCGCCCCGCGGTGTCGAAGGTGCCGAGCCCGGTGCCGTCCGGATTCGTCTCGCTCTGGTGATCCAGGCTGTCGGCCGCGTCGAGAAGCCAGAAGCTCGCCTTGACCCGCTGCGGTGCGGCGGTCATTCCGAAAAGTCGACACATGATGGCCTCATCCCTGCGCCGGTCGCATCGAATGATCGTGCCCATGACGACTCGAGCCTAGCGCGGGCAGGCACACTCGCCCCTGAGAACGCGAACGCCGGGCGGAGCCGATGCTCCACCCGGCGTCCCGGCGGCCGACAGGTCTAGGCCGTGTTTCGGAAGTGAGTGGCTGGTGTGCGCTGCTGCGCGGTGAACACCAGAGGTGATTGAAAGGTGTTGTCGGCGTTGGTGTGCCGGTAGCCGGGTGGGCGAGGTCTCCGGTATGTAGTTCAGCGACCACAGCTCGCGCGCGAACCGCTCCTACCTGCGCCGACGAGCGATCACCGCGACGATCCCGGTCAAGGCGGACCAGGCCGCCAATCGGCGCAAGAAAGGTTCTGCCGGTGGAAGACCACCGGCGTTCGACGCCGAGCGATACAAACAGCGTCATGCGGTCGAGTGCGGAATCGGTGCGCTGAAGGAAAACCGGGGCCGTCGCAACACGGTTCGACAAGCTCGCCGTCCGCTACCAAGCTGTCCTGCACATCGCTGCCATCAACCAATGGCTACGACACAGGTGAGGGCGGGCATCCGCCCGCCCTCACCACTTCTAAAACACGGTCTAGTCGAGATCCTGCTCCGCCACGCCGCCCCCGTCATCCCTCACCCGGCGGGCACGGCGTTCAAGACTACAACTTCGCCAAGTATCGCGCCGATGCCGACCGAGTGCCGCGCACGACCTGTACTACGAATCGCCAATCGCCAATCGCTCGGAGCGCTGGATCGCGGCCTGCATGCCGGTGGCGAACTCCCGGCGCGCGATCTCCGGGTCGGCCTGCGCGCGCAGTGTCGGGCAGCTGGCGGAGGTGGCCGGAACTCCGGCGCGCCGCAGCAGCAGTGTCGCGGGGCACCAGCCGACGGCGCTGTAGAACAGCAGATTCGCGCCGACGAAACCGGTGAAGATCAGCCACCACTGCGAAAACGTGACCGCGAGAAGGACGCTGATCAGAACGAAGGCGCCTGCGAGTAGCGGCACGAGGCGCTCGATCGACCAGCCCTGGTGTCGGGGGAGATTCGCCATGGGCAATTCATCCAATCATGGTGCTCGCCTGCGCATTGTGTGATCAGGCGAGGGCGAGGAAGAGCTTTTCCAGCTCGGCTTCGGTCATCGGTTCGGAGCCGTCGGCGGTGTCTCCGGTCAGGCATTCCCGCAAGCCGGTCGCGACGATCTTGAACCCGGCGCGATCGAGGGCGCGCGAAACGGCGGCGAGCTGGGTGACGACATCCTTGCAGTCGCGGCCCTGTTCGATCATCGAGATGACGCCGGCGAGCTGTCCGTTCGCACGGCGAAGGCGGTTGAGGACCTGGGCGATAGTCTCTTCGTTGCCGACCATGGTGGTGCCTTTCTGTGTGGTTCACCCAGTATACCCCTGGGGGTATCCATGGGCCCGCCGGCGGCGAGCCCATGGATGTGATCTCAGTGGTGGGCGAAGCTGATGGAGGGGAGAACCTTGCGCAGCCAAGCGGGGGACCACCACGCGGCGTGGCCGGTCAAGCGCAGCAGCACGGGCAGGAGCACCAGCCGGACCGCGAAGGCGTCGAGCAGCACCGCCACGCCGAGGATGATTCCCATCTCCTTGGGTGGCAGCGGCTCGGCGAGTGCGAAGGTGAAGAACACCGCGACCATGACCGCCGCGGCGGCGAAGATCACCCGGCCGGAATGGGCCATCCCGTCGACCTGCGCGATCTTGGGGTCACCGGAATGTTCGTAGTGCTCCTTGGCGGTCGCCAGCAGGAACACCGTGTAGTCCATCGCGATGGCGAAGATCATCGCGAAGAAGAACACCGGCCCCCAACCGTCGAGGAACCCTTGCGGGGTGAATCCGAGCAGGCCCGCACCGTGGCCGTCCTGGAAGATCAGGCGCGCGACCCCGAACGCCGCGGCGGTCGACAGCAGACTGACCACGGTACCCAGCACGGCGATCACCGGTGCCTGGAGTGCGATCAGCAACAGTGCGAAGCCCAGCACCAGGATGATTCCGACGATGATCGGCAGGTATTTGTCCAGGGCGTCCTGCAGATCCAGGTTCTCGGCGGGAGCGCCGCCTGCCAGCGCGCCGGCCGGCATGGTGTCACGCAGGTCGTCCAGGATGTCGCCCATTCGCTCGTCCGAAGGGTCGACCTCGGGCAGTGCCTGCATCATGACCAGGCCGCTACCGTCGATCGCGGGCTGGGCGGGGGTGACCATGCGGATGCCGTCGACGGTCTTGGCGGCTTCGGCGACCTGTGTGGCCTCACCTGCCGGGGCGATGATCTGGATCATGCCCGGCGCGCCCTTGCCCATCTGGGCCTGCACGAGTTCGTAGCCTTGCCGGACCGGCGCGTCATCGGGCACGACCTGGATCGAGGGCATCGCCACCTCGAGGCCGATGACAGGCACCGACAGCGCGATCAACACCAGCAGTGCGCCGATGGCGAACGGCCAGGGCTTGTCGTGCAGCAGCTTGCCCCACGCCTCGAATCGCGGTGAGCGGTGCTGCTGGCGCTTGGCGTACGGCAGTGCGCCCGCGTTGACCTTGCTGCCCAGGGCACCCAGTGCCGCCGGCAGCAGCGTCATGGTGGCGAGCAGAACGAATGTGACCGCGAACATGATGCCGACAGCCATGGTGCGCACGGCTGGTGCCGGCACGATCAGCACGGCCGACAGGCTGACCAAGACGGTGAGTCCGGACAGCACAACGGCCTTCCCGGCCGTGTCCATGGTCTCGGCGACGGCCGCTCTGGAATTCGGTGCGGTGGTGAGCGCGTCACGGAAACGGGCAACGATGAACAGCGCGTAGTCGATGCCCAGCGCGAGGGCGAACATCATCGCGAAGTTCATGGCCCACACCGAGATCGGGGTGACCTGGTTCAGCAGGACCAATCCGCCCGCGGACGCGATCAGCCCTGCCAGGGTCAGCAGGAGCGGCAGCCCGGCGGCGACCATCGACCCGAAGGCCAGCACCATGATCGCCAATGTGACCGGCCACGAGAACAACTCGGCCTTGATCATGGCGTCATGGTTGGCCTTGTTGAAGTCGCTCCACAGCGCTGAGGCGCCGGTCGGGTAGACGTCGATCCCGTCCCCCGATACCGCGGTGAGCGCTTCCTTGTGTTCGTCGACGGCTTTGACCATGTCGTCGGTGGAGGCGTTGGCGCCGGCGATGAGAATGCCGGTGTGTCCGTCCGGGCTGATGGACATCCCGGGCTGTGGAGCGATCACCTCGCCGAAGCGGGAATCCCCTTCGAACACGGTGCCGATCTCGTCGAGAGCCTGCTGAACTTGTGGACTGTCGACGGTGTGGACGTCGGAATGGACGACGACCTGCACCGCCGCCGAGGAATTGCCTCCGAAGTGCTGCTGCGCCAGCTCGCGCACGCGCACCGATTCCGAACCGTTGGCCTGCCAGCCAGCCCCTGCGAGCGAGTCGAACACGCTCGGTGCGGCGGAGCCGAGGGCGACCAGCAGTACGAGCCACACGCCGACAACGAGCTTGGACCGGCCCGCCATCGTCGCGCCGAGCCGGCCCAGAATACCGCCGGATATACCCGGCGGTTCCGTGCTTCGACCTGGGGAAACCGTCAGAGATGCGCTCATCATTTTTCCTTTCATACCCCGGGGGGTATATTGGCTGTCGAATCCAAAGATACCCCCGGGGGTATAAAAATCGGAAGAGTGGCATGCGGCACACGCCGTGCCGAGACCGCTGGGAGGCACGAGATGAGAGTTGTGATCGTTGGTGGGGTTGCCGGAGGGATGTCGGCAGCCACCCGTTTGCGCCGACTGGATGAATCGGCCGAGATCGTCGTTCTCGAACGTGGCGATCACGTCTCGTTCGCGAACTGCGGTCTGCCCTACTACGTCGGCGGCGTGATCCCGAAGCGGGAATCGCTGCTGCTGCAGACCCCGAAGGCGCTCTCCGCGCGGTTTCGCCTGGACGTGCGAGTGCGGCATGAAGTCGTCGCGGTGGATCCGGTCGCACGGACGGTGATCGTCCATGAGGTGGATACGGCGCGCGAGTATGTCGAATCCTTCGATGAGCTGGTGTTGAGTACCGGTGCGTCAGCGGTTGTGCCGCCCATACCCGGGGTGGGACGCGCGCTGGTGTTACGGGATGTCGAGGATGTCGACCGCATGGCCGAAGCGGTGGCCGACGTGCGGTCGGCGGTCGTCGTCGGTGCCGGCTTCATCGGCGTCGAGCTGGCCGAAAACCTGGTGCGGCGGGGAATCGCGACCACGGTGGTAGAACGCGGCACGCAGGTGCTGGCGCCGCTGGATGTCGAGATGGCCGCGCCGGTCGCTGCCGAGATGCGGAAGCACGGGATCCGTCTGGAGCTGGGAGCGGAGGTGGCGAGCATCGAAGCCGATACCGTGACGCTGTCCGACGGGCGAGAGGTACCGGCGGAGCTGGTCGTGATGGCGATCGGGGTCCGCCCGGAAAGCGGTCTCGCTCGGGAGGCCGGGATCGACATCGGTTCCGGTGGTGGCATCGTGGTCGATGACCGCTTGCGGACATCGGCGCCAGGGATCTACGCGGTCGGCGATGTGGTGGAGAAGAAGGACGCGGTGTCGGGCCGGTCCACACTGATGCCGCTGGCCAATGCGGCCAATCGGCAGGGCAGGCTCGTGGCCGACGTCATCGCGGGGTTGCCCGTCGTGGATCCACCAGCCCAGGGCACTGCCATCCTGGGCGTCTTCGATCTCACCGCGGCGATGACCGGCTGGAGCGAGAAGCGGCTGTCGGCTGCCAGCCGCCCCTTCCGGGTTCTGCATACGCACCCGCTCTCGCACGCCGGGTACTATCCGGATGCCCGGGCCATGTCGGTGAAACTGCTGGTGGAGCCCGAAACCGACCGAATTCTGGGAGCCCAGGCGGTCGGCGGTGATGGTGTCGACAAGCGCATCGATGTGCTGGCTACCGCGATGGCGGGCGGTATCACGGCATCGCGGCTGATGGACTTGGAGCTGGCGTACGCGCCCGCGTTCGGTTCGGCCAAGGACCCGGTGAACATGCTCGGCTACATGGCCGACAATCTGCGCATCGGAGGACTCCGCACGGCGCAGTGGTACGAAGTCGACGACGCGATAGCCACAGGTTCGCAGGCGGTCGATGTGCGGTCGGCGGAAGAGTTCGCCGCGGGTTCGATCCCAGGCTCGCTCAACATCCCGCTCGACGAACTGCGCGATCGTGCGAAAGAGATCGCTGACGGTCCGGTCCTGGTCTTTTGCCAGGTCGGCCAGCGTGGAAACAGTGCGACGCGGCTGTTGACCCAGCTCGGGCGCGACGCGGTCAATCTCGACGGTGGGTATCGAACCTGGCGCGACGCCACCGCAGAACAACGTCGGTAGATCCGGTCCGAGATCCGCCGACGCCAACCGAAAGGAACGACACATGTGTCAACGAATCACCTGTCGCACATGCGGCAAGCCCAGCTACAGCGGATGCGGTAGCCATGTCGAGCAGGTGCTCGGCAATGTGCCGAAATCGCAACGCTGTTCCTGCGCTGCGGACTCGCCACCGCGGAAGTGGTGTGCGCTTGCTCAGTGATAGATGAGCAGTGAAATGGACTGGTAACCGAGCAATCGAATGCCGCAGGCTCGCACCATCGTCGAAACTTCAGGAGGTGGGCGATGGTTCGCAGAGGTGAACATGCGGTAGTGCTGGGCGCGAGCATGGCAGGGTTGCTCGCGGCACGAGTGCTGGCCGATTTCTACGACCGGGTGACAGTGGTGGAACGAGATCGGCTCGGCGCCGGATACGAGCCACGCAGGGGAGTACCGCAGGGCAAGCATGTGCACGCGTTGCTGCCGAGTGGATCCGAGGCACTGGAGGTGCTGTTTCCAGGTTTGCTCGCCGACCTGGTGTCGGGTGGTACCAAGGTCGTCGAGGACTACACGGAGTTCTATTTCTCGATAGCGGGCAACCGTCTCTCGTCCGCCGTGCAGCCGCGCGTCCTGACCTATTTGCCGACCAGGAGCCGTTTGGAAGGGTATGTGCGGGACCGAGTTCGGGCGTTGCCGAGGGTGAAGATCGCCGACGGCAACGACGTGGTCGGTCTGGTTTCGGATGAAACACGCAGGCGGGTGATCGGTGTCCGGGTCATGGCTCGGGCAGCGGGGAGCGCGGAGGAAGTCCTGTCTGCTGATCTTGTCGTGGACGCGATGGGACGCGGTACGCGGACCCCGACGTGGCTGAGCGGACTCGGCTACGAAATGCCTGCCGAGGAATCGGTTTCGGTCCATATGGGCTACTCCAGCCTGTTCGTGCGGCTGCAACCCGGCACCGAGCCGGAGAAGTTGGTGTTGATCGGTCCGGCGCCGGACCGACCGATAGGGATGGCGTTGTTCGCGACCGAGGACGACACCTGGCTGTTCACCGCGACGGGATACCGGGGCCATCACCCGAGTACGAGTTTCGATGAGATGGTCGACGGCATCGCGACGTTCGCCCCGCCGCACGTGGTCGGCGCGCTGCGTCACGCGGAGCCGCTGTCAGAGGTGGCGACATACCGCTACGACGCCAACCGCCGGCGCCGCTACGACCGGTTGAGTAGATTCCCGCAGGGGTTGATCGTGTTCGGGGATGCGATGTGTGGATTCAATCCCATCTACGCCCAAGGCATGTCGGTTGCCGCGCTGCAGGCCACGGCGCTGCGCGATTGTTTGCGTGTGAGCGGTGACGATGTGGAACGCCGCTTCTTCCGCGCTGCCGCCGCGCCGGTCGGTGTCGCGTGGCGTTTGGCTGTCGGTGCAGATCTGACGCAGCCACTGGTCGAAGGTGCGCGACCACTCCAGATCCGACTGGTCAATCGGTACGTCCGCCACGTACTCGAAGTGGGCAGACACGATCCGGTGGTGGCCACGCAGTTCCTGTTGGTCTCGGCGTTGCTCGACCATCCGGCGCGGCTGCTGCGGCCCGAGATCATCGTACGGGTTCTGCGCGGGATGGCTCGATCGGAGCGTATCGAGGAAGGGTCGGCGGAGAGAGTTTCCGGTCCGTTGAGTACCGGTGTCGGCAAAGGCGAACACAGCGGATGCGGAGCTGATACACATGGCCGGTGAATAGCCCCTCAGAGCAGTGGAGAACCCTCGCCGACCGGCTCCGGCTGGCCCGTCGGCGCCGGTTCGTCGGACGCGCGGGTGAAGTCGAGCTGTTCCTGTCGGCGCTCGATTCGGACGAGCCGCCCTTCTCGGTGATGTTCATCTACGGGCCGGGTGGAGTCGGCAAGACGGCACTGCTCGCTGAATTGCTGGAGGTGGCTGAGCACGCCGGACGTGGCACGATGCGGGTCGACGGACGCAACATAGAGCCGTCGCCCGCAGCGTTCCACGCGGCGATGTCCGAGCCCGAGGACCGATCGGCCCAGGCGACGTCGGTGCTGGTCATCGACACCTTCGAACGCTTTGCGCCGTTGGAGGATTGGCTACGTGAGACGTTTCTGCCCGGCTTGGCGACCAACGTACTGGTCGTGATCGCCGGTCGGCATCCACCCGCCCGGGAGTGGTTGAGCGACCCCGGCTGGCGGGAACTGCTGCGCGTGGTCTCGCTGCGGAATCTGGCACCCGATGACGCCCGAACCTACCTTCGGGTCGCGGAGGTACCCGAAGACAAGCACGAACGGATGTTGGCGCTCACCCATGGCCATCCGCTGGCCCTGTCGCTCCTTGTCGATCTGCTGGCCCAGACCGCGGGCGAGTTGCCTGCCACATTGGTCGACGCGCCGGACGCGGTGCGGGCTCTGCTCGCGCGGTTCGTCGAATCCGTGCCGAGCAAACGTCATCGGGCGGCGCTCGAGGTGTGCGCCCACGTACGGTTCACCACCGAGGCGCTGCTGCGGGCCGCGCTCGGCGAACCCGACTGCTCGGAAGTGTTCGGATGGTTGTGCGAGCTCGCGATCATCGAACGCGGACCACTCGGGCTCGCTCCGCACGATATCGCCCGCGACGTCCTCGACGCGGATCTACGCTGGCGCGATCCGGAGTCCTATCTCGAGGTGCATCGCCGCGTTCGCGGGCACCTCATCGAATTGCTCGACACCGCAGCCGAACACGGTCGGTGGCCGGTCGCGGACCTGGTGTTCCTGCATCGGCACAACCCGACGATCTCCGCGTATTGGGATTGGTCGAGTTTCGGCCGGTCCTTCCCCGACCGATACCGCCCAGCGTATCGAGAATCGATCTTGGCGATGACGAAACGACACCAGGGGCCCGAACAGGCCGAGCTGGTCGAATTCTGGCTCGCCCGCCAGCCCGAACAATTCGTCGTCGTCCAGGGCCCCGGCACAGAACCGATCGGCTACTTCTGCCGGCTGGCACTGCACGAGGCGACCGAGGCCGACCTGGCCACCGACCCCGGCACGCGCGCGATGTGGGACTACGCGACCCGGTATGGCCGACCACGACCGGGCGAGCCGGTGCACGCGGGCCGATTCCTCGTCGACGCAGAACTGAACCAGCTCCCGTCGCCGACGATCAATGTGGTCACGGCCCGCTCGACCCAAAACTGGCTGTCGCAACCAGATCTGACCTGGGAATTCATCGGCGCCTTCGCGGACTTCGACGCATGGGAACCGTTTATGCACCACATCGACTTCCATCGCGCGCAAGAAGCCGGATACGAGGTCGGCGGACAGCGCTACGCGGTATACGCACACGACTGGCGACGTGTGGGTATCGCCGAATGGCTCGACCTGACCAATGACCGGGTCGTCGGCATGGATATCGAGCGACCCGCGCCACCGGTACCCGAACTCGTTCTGTCCCAGCCCGAGTTCGCCGACGCGGTTCGATCGGCGTTGCGTGAGCTCGGACGCGGAGGTCGACTCGAACGAAGCCCGTTGCTGCGCTCCAAGGTTGTGCGGGGTCGGCCGGGGTCGGCCACGGGCGTCACGCTACGGGAGCTGCTCACCACGATTATCGAGTCACTGCGAGACGACGCCCGCGGCGAGAAGCTCTACCGTGTACTAGACCGCACCTACCTACGACCGGCGCCCACCCAGGAACGCGCCGCCGAGCTACTCGGACTGCCCTTTTCCACCTACCGCCGTCATCTCACTCGGGCCGTGGAGCGCGTGATCGAAAAGATGTGGGAGATCGAGCTCTATGGTGCCGGGTCACTCGACCGATGACCCGATGAAATCTCGTTGACTTGCAATGGCAGGTGTTCGATCCTAGGGCCGCCGCATCCGCCGTCACTCCCTCGGCCCTCTTCCGGTCGTAGACACCGAGTTCGGTGAGGGTTTCGTCGCCCGTGTCGACCTGGCGCAGGGTGTGGGGCATCGCGCGGGCGGCGTCGTTGGGCAACGCTTGTCGACGAGCCGTTTGCCGCTCGGATCGAGACCAACTCGCCCCGGTCAAGAAGCGCCTGTCAGCGGCGATCACCCCGATGGTCCATTCATAGCCACCGGGTATCGAGTCCGGGTAGTCTTCTTCGAGCATGTCGTTGATCGTCTACGCAGTTAGCCGTGTTGGGATGTGCGGATGAGTTCGACCCGTTCGTGGCAGCCGCTGACGTTCGCGCTGGTCGCTGCCCATGGCGATGCCGGCCATGCCGACCGACCCGAACCAACCGGTGAGCCCGCAAAATATGCGCACCGGTTTCCCCGTGACCGGGCCCGGATGGCGGGCCGACATCACAGCTGAGCATTGTCGAGAAAGGGAACACCCGTGAATCTCGAGAAAACCATCTCCGCTGCATTCTGCGCCCTCGGCCTTGCCATCCTGCCCGCAGGTCAGGCACAAGCCGACGACCACGTCGTCGTGGGCCCGGGAACCTCGATCGGAACCTGCACCATCGCCTCCGTCGGCACCGACAACCACGGCAACCTTGTCGCGCTGACCGCCGGGCACTGCATGCGCGTCCCGCACCAGCGCGTGAGCGTCGACGGCCGACAGGTCGGGAATTTCGCGGCGTGGTCCAGCACGTGGCCTTCGGAGCCCTTCCGGGAGGACGCCCAGCTCGACTACGCGGTGATCAAGCTCGACCCCAAGGTCGTCACGCCCACCAACCTCACCCCGGAGGGCCATCGCGTCGACCGCATCGCCCCTTACCTCGATCCCAGACAGCTGCTGTGCAAGTACGGCCAGGTCACCGAGCACACCTGCGGCAATGTGCTGGAACGCGATCGCAACGCGGTGCGGTCCTGGCAGCTGGTCTTCCCGGGCGATTCCGGTGGCCCGGCCTACGTGGGCTCGGCGCTGGTCGGCATCGCCTCCTCGATCAACCTGATGCGCGTCTGGGCCCCCGTCCAGTTCACCGGAATCGGCGGCGTGCTGGCGGATCTCGCGGCCCAGGGTGGCGTCGGCGCCGGCTTCACCCCGATCAAATAACGGGCGGGCCCGCGCAGGTGGACGTGGCGGACCAGCACGCGGTCGCCGAGTTGTTCGACCAGGCGGATCGGGAGTGCGGCGGCGTGGACACCGACGCCGCGACCCGCAGGTTGCGCACCGGTCGGCCGATGCGACATCCGAAACGAGCCCGACGCCCGGGCGGGCGTGGTGTGATCACCGACCTGGTGTCTATCGGCCAACGTCCGATCGAGGTCGAAACCCGCAGATTGCCGGGCATTGGGAAGGAGAGACGTGGTGATGGGGTCTCGCCCGTCGGCGATCGCGACGCTCGTCGAGCGAACCAGCCGGATCACCGCGCAGGTGGCGCCTGCCTGATGGCATCACAGCCGACCAAGTCCCCTGTCTCAGCCAGTACGCAGCAGATTGGCTTCGATCGGATCTGTGGATGGGCCATGGCCATGGAGTTGGGGAGTCTTGTGTACAGAGTGAGCCTGGAGCTGCCTGTTTGAGTGGTGCGCCCGTGTTATGACTGTCTGGGTCAATGGGTGATGATTTCTGCTTGAACCGTTGACTCAGGGCTCTCCGACGCTCTAGCATTTCTACTCACACGTAGTAATACTTCTACGTAGTCGTAGAAAATGGATTGGAACCCGCAATGGCAACAATTGCTTCCTTGCGTGAGTGGCTGTCGCTACCCCCACTGACGCCCGCGGAGGACTACGGTTTCTTCGGCCCGGAGTCGGTCGCGTGGCAAGTCTGGAGTTACCCGACCAGCTTGACGGTCGGCTTCCAGCGTGCGGTGGTGATCGAGGAGCTGGACCCGGCGCTGGTGGCCTCGGTGGACGCCACCCATGCGATCTACGACCGGCCTCGTACCCGATACGACCGCACACTGCGATATTTCGCCATGGTGCTGTTCGCCGACAGCCGGTCGACCGCCCACGCGGCCGACATTTTGGTGAAAATCCACTCCAAGGGCATCGGCGTCGACCCCGTCACCAAGCGGTCCTACGACGCGAACAATCCGCAGTCGCAGCTATGGATTCACCTGACAGCATGGCATTCCATCCTCGTCGCCTACGAGAAGTACGGTCCCGGCCGGCTCAGCGAGGCCGACGAACTGCAGTACTGGGCTGAGTGCGCGCGTGCGGCGGAACTGCAGACCTGCGACCCGGCGGACGTGCCGCGCACCAGGGCCGGGATCAGCGAGTACTTCGAGCAGATGCGCCCGCAGCTGATCGGGTCCGACATCGCCCGCAAGGCGATGCGCCACCTGCTGCAGGCGGAGGTGATGATGCCGGAGATCCCGCTCCTGCTCCGGCCGATGTTCAAGGTCGTGTACGCGTTCCTGCGCCGGGGCACCCTGGCCACCATGCCGCGGTGGATGCGGGAGATGGCCGGATTGCCGGCGGGTTGGCTGCTCGACGCGCTAGTCACGACGCCGATGAGCGTTGCCTTCACGCTGGTGAGTCTCAACGCGCGCCTGCAAATTCAGCTGCTGCGCCTGATCTCGCCGATGACGGTGGCGGTGGCCGGTCCAGTGCTGCTGAAGATTCCGCCCGCGAGCACGACCACGATGACCCCTCGGCAAGCGCAAGAGCTCTACGGCTACGACATTCCCGCGCAAGCCCATCAAGCGCTGCGGGACAAGCAGCGGGCCCGGGTCTTCGGCCGCGGGGAAGCGCCGGACGACCAGGGCTTGATCGAGTCCCAGGCCGTGCTCGGCGAGATTGCGTGAGAGGTGCTCTGATGATCAAAGAACTGCTGGGCTATCGAATCAGCCTGCGCCAGCTCATCTTCCTGGGCATCGCCTTCGGGGTGCCGTACTTCCTGATCGGGCTGTTCTGGCTGGGGGCCCACCATGAGCACCTCGACGATCTGCAGGGGTTCGACAAGCTGTTCTCGGCGATCGGTGAGATCATCGCGTGGCCGCCGTTGGTGATCTCCGATATCCGGTTACGCTGAGGCCGGTCAGTCTGGAAGTGCCTCCGCGTTCTCGGCCTGCCAGGCGGAGAAGGCCGATCCGCCGGACGGGATGATCCGAGTTCCCTTGTCGTCCTTGGGTAATGTTCGAGTCAGTGCCCGCACCGTGGGGCGAAGTGCTTGGGGAGAAGCGAGTTCCGGATTCGACAACACCAGTCGGCCGAGCGATTCGATGAAGCCGAGCATGACACGACTGGCCAGTTCGACGTCCACGTCCTTGGGGCCCCCGCGCCGCGCGATGCCCGTCTCGAGCAGTTGGGCGCAGCGTCTGATGACCTTCTCCCTGGCGCCGGCGAGCAGGCCACGATAGGAGGCAGGGGCTCCGTCGGCGGGCATGAGGATCAACCGCCAGCGAACCGGATCGTCCTGTACCGCGGTGAGGAAGGCGATGACGGCTTCTTCGTACTCCACGTCCGGGTCGGAATTGTCGAAATCCGCTGGCAATGCCTCGAGGACCTGGGCGATTCCCCGGGTATGTTCGCGCCGCAACAGCGCGTCGAGCAACTGGGGCGCGGTGGGGTAGATCGCGTACAGCACAGGTTTGGCGACGCCAGCTTGTTTGGCCACCGCTTGCATCGTGAGCTCGGCCAATCCGTCACGACCGGAGACCACGCGGGCCGCGTCCAGCAGCTGCTCGCGGCGTTCCTCCGGCGGTAGTCGCGGGCCGTTGCGACGCCGCGGCCGGGCAGGTCGCGGCGGGGCGATCCGCCAGACGCCGTCGGTGCCCTCTTCGATGCTCATCAAGAAATGATCCTCTCGAGCTCTGGTGCCGCGTGATCGGCGCCGTTAATGTCCGAATATCTACTTTAGCGTAGTAATTAGTAACTACGGAAACGTAGAAATTGTCTGTGGGGGAATCAGGGCGTCGCACCGAGCTTGTGCCTCGGAGCCGCGACAGCAGCAAATCGGTCCGACCCATCAACAACCGCCGAGAGTGAACAATCGTGCAGCAGTCGTCGGCCAGGATGTCTGGCGAATTCAATACCGGGACAACAGCTCCGCCAGGGGGCGGTGATGCCCGTGATCAGGTCATCACCTTCGGGCTGACCTACTGGCGCGAACACCCGCAACGCGCCGTCGAGACGGCCGGGCGCCAGGTCCTGATGACCGGCCGGGCGCTCGCCGAACTGGCCCGCGCCCTGGTCACCCGGCGGTTCCCCACCACGGAATTCGTCAAGCAGTGCGCGTTCATGGCCAGTGTGTCGGCGACACCGACACTGCTGGTCGCGATTCCCATCGCGGTCGTGGTGTCGATCCAGGTCGGATCACTCGTCAGCCAGGTCGGGGCGACCACCTTCATCGGTGCGGTCAACGGATTGGGAATCATCCGCCAGGGCGCCCCGTTGGTGACCTCGCTGATGATCGCCGGCGCGGTGGGGTCGGCGATCTGCGCGGATCTCGGTTCGCGCACCATCCGGGAAGAGATCGACGCCATGGTCGTGATGGGCGTCGACCCGGTCCGTCGCCTGGTCGCCCCTCGCCTCGCCGCGGCCGTCGTGGTCAGCACCCTGCTGTGCGGGCTGGTCGTGTTCGTCGGTTTCGCGACCGGCTATGTGTTCAACGTCTACATCCAGGACGGGACGCCGGGCTCCTATATCGGCACCTTCGCCTCGTTCGCGGTGGCCGCCGATCTGGTCGTCGCCATGGTCAAGGCCACGGTCTTCGGCGCGCTGGCGGCGATCATCGCCTGTGACGCCGGGCTGCACACCCGGGGCGGACCGGCGGGCGTGGCCAACGCGGTGAACTCCGCGGTCGTCAACTCCGCGATCGTCCTGTTCGCGGCCAACATCATCCTCACGCAGCTCTACAACGCCGTGTTCCCGTCGAAGGTGCTCTGAGATGGCCTCCGAATACGTACCGCCCCTGTTGCGCCCGGTACGCCGGCTGCGCGTCGCCGCCACCGCGCCGGCGACCGTTCCGGTGCGCCTCGGTCATCAAGGACTGGTCTTCCTGCAGTCGGTCGCGGCGATTCCCTTCGTGCTCAAGCACTATCGGAAAGAACTACTGCGGCTGATCACCGATGTGAGCTTCGGCAACGGCTCCTTGATCGTCGGCGGCGGGGTGATCGGCGTCGTGGTCATCCTCTGCGGTTTCGGCGGGATCACCGTCGGCATGGAATCGCACACCGCGCTGAACCTGCTCACCATGAGCCCACTCACCGGCGCGATCTCCGGATTCGCCACCACGCGCGAACTGGCACCGCTGCTGGCGACCCTGGCGTTCGGCGCCCAAGCCGGCTGCCGATTCACCGCGCAACTGGGCTCGATGCGGATCTCCGAAGAGATCGACGCCCTGGAGTCGATCGCCATCAGGCCGTTGCCCTACCTGATCACGACGCGCATGCTGGCGGCCGTCGTCGCCATCGTGCCGCTCTACACCGCGGGGCTGGCCACCGCCTACATCGCGACGAGATTCACCGTGGCCTTCCTGGGCGGGACGACACTGGGCACTTACGACCACTACTTCCACCAGTTCCTCGACCCGGTGGACGTGGCCTACTCGATCCTCAAGATCATCGTCTTCGCGGCCGTGGCGACCTTCATCCAGTGCTACTACGGCTACACCGCGGCAGGCGGACCCGAAGGTGTCGGTGTCGCGTCCGGCCGCGCGATCCGCATGACCATCGTCACGGTCGTATTCGTCAATCTCCTGTTCTCCCTGTCGATCTGGGGGATCGACCCGGGTATCAGGATCACGGGATAGGCCTCGAAATGATCATCGACCCCAGCGGCCGCGGCCCGACTGCCCTGCGGCTCGGCATGCTCGGTGTGCTCATCGCCGTGCTCATCGCCACCACCGTCTACCTGCTCGGACTGCGCTACAACGGCAAGTTCCTCGACACCGTCGAGGTGACCGCCGGCATGACCAGCACCGGCGACGGTGTACCCGAGCGCGCCGACGTCACCTTCCGCGGCGTACTGGTCGGCCAGGTCGCCCGCACCGACATCGCTGCCAGAGGCGAGCGCCAGAACATGCTGTTGCGCATCGAACCGCCGATGGCCCAACGCATTCCCGCCACGGTCACCGCCAGGGTGGTGCCGAACAACATCTTCGGCGTCACGGCGGTCGAACTCATCGACAACGGCCCTTCGCCGGACCGGTTGCGCGACGGAGCGACCATCGCGCAGGACACCAGCGAGGTGGGCGCCCAGTTGCAGACGACCTTGACCACCTTGCGGACCGTTCTCGACGCCATCGACCCGATCCGGCTGGCCACCGTCCTCGGCACGCTGGCCGACGCGCTCGACCCCAGCTACCGCATGCCCGGCTCCACCATCGAACGACTCGACACCTGGACCACACAGGTCCGGGCGACGCCGGGGATCGGTGACCTGCTCGGCGACCTCGGCGCCGCGGCATCGGCGGTCAACGAGTCCGCGCCGCAGCTGATCGACACCCTCGTCTCGTCGGTGACCGCGGCGCGCACACTCACCGAGAAACGGGCGAACCTGATCTCCCTGCTGACCGCCGCTCGGGGCGCGGTGGGGGTCACCAACACCCTGTTCGAGCGTAATCCGGACGCGGGCCCGGAACTGGTCGGCGGGCTGCACGAAACCTTCGGTGCGCTGGCCGCCGACTCCGGCGCCATCGGCACCGCGGTCGCCAACCTCAACACCGCGCTGAGCACACTGGCGACGGTCTTCAACTGGGGACCCGACAAACAGATGCGCTGGGCCGTCGATGTGAGCTTCACGCCCTTCACCCAGTACACCGCCGCAGACTGCCCCCGATACGGCAACCTCGCCGGACCACGATGCGGCGGCTCCTCGGTGCCGTATACCGCTCCGGAACAACACATTCCGACCCAGCTGCTGCCGCGGCGGCTGGAAGCCGCCGGCCCACCGCCCGTTGTCCCCGGCCTCCCGGCGATCCCCGCTCTCCCCGCAATCCCCGGCCTGCCCGCGATTCCCGGCCTGACCGGCCCCGGACCCGCCGCGGCCCCGGCCTCCGCTCCGGCTTCCCTGCACGGCATCGAGGCCATCGAGGCGCTCGTCGGGCGACCGCCGAACGCCGCGCAACTGGTGCTACTCACGCCGGTCCTGGCCGACGGGGCAGTGCACGTCACCTACTCCAGCGCAGCGCCCAGGGGGAACTGACATGATGAAAACCCGCACCGCGGTGCTGATCTTGACGCTGTTCGTCGGATTGGCCCTGGTCGCCAGCTACACCATCTTCTCGACCCTGCAGCGCGGGGTCAGCGGCGACACCGTCCGCTACACCGCGACGTTCGGCAACGTCCTGGGACTGCGCGTGGGCGACGACGTCCGTATGGCCGGAATCCGCGTCGGCCGAGTGGATTCCATCGAACTCGACGCGGACCGGCGCGCCTCGGTGGTGCTGCGCGTGCAGTCGCGTCATCAGCTCACCACCACGACCAAGGCGCTGATCCGATATCAGAACCTGATCGGGCAGCGGTATGTCGCGCTAGCCGCCGGGGACCGAGCCGGGGGCCGGTTGCCGCCGGACGGGAGTATTCCCTACGAGCGCACCGAGTCGTCCTTCGATGTGTCCACGGTGCTGGCAGGGTTCGAACCACTGTTCGCCACCCTGGAACCCGACGACATCAACTCGTTGTCGCACACGCTGATTCAAGCACTCCAAGGCGACGGAGTATCGCTGAGCGCGCTGGTCACCCAGGCCGCGCAACTCGCCGGCACCTTCCGCGACCGTGACGAGATCCTCGGCCAGGTGATCACCAATCTCGGTGGTGTGGTCGAGGGGCTGGCCAATCGCAGCGGCGAGCTGGAAACGCTGATCACCCAGACACGCACGCTGACAGTCGACCTCTACGAGCAGGGCACAACGCTCGCGACCGCGGTCGACCAGGCGTCGGGGTCGACCAGGCAGCTCGCCGACCTCATCGCCCGGATCAGACCCGGGCTCGCGCAGGCGCAACAGTCCGCGAGCGAAGGCGTGCGCCTGCTCATCTCCAACGGCGCACGACTCGACATCACCGCCGCCGAACTGCCCTTCGTCCTGGCGGGGCTTGCCCGGATCAGCGGCAACGGCGCGTACATCAACTCCTACGTCTGCAGTCTGGATGTCTCGCTGTGGGGTGTGCTGCTACCGCCCGGGATGTTCAACCAGATCGGTGGCAATTCCCATACGGAGGTATGCCGGTAATGAACTCCCCCCGACCGCCCGAGCTCCTGCGAACGCTGCTGCCCATCGTGCAGCGAATGTGGCAGGCGATACCGAACTATTCGAGCAATCGCCACTGGTGGCTCGGCCTGAGCGCAGGCGCGGCGGTAGTGGTACTGCTGTTCGGTTCGAGTGCGCTCACCCAGTTCGATCTCGGCAACCGGACCGTGCACGCCGAATTCGCCCAGACCGCCGGGCTACGCACCGGGGACAGCGTCGATATCGCGGGCATCGAAGTCGGAACGGTGAAGTCGACGCGACTGGCAGGCGACCGGATCGAGGCCGCGCTCTCGATCGACAGCGGAATCCGGGTCGGCGACGACGCCAGGGCCGCGATCAAGATGTCGACAATCCTGGGCCGGATGCACGTCGAACTCGATCCCGGCGCGCCCTCGGCACCCGAAAGCCGGCGAATTCCCTTGGACCGGACCGAAGTCCCCTACAACCTGGCCAAGGTTGTCAACGACGACAAATACACCCACTCCTTCGAGCACCTCGAGCGCATGGACCCGGTGGCATTGAGAGCATCGCTGGATGCCCTCGCGCGACAAATGGGGGACTCGCCGCAATTGACCGCAGCGGCGCTGGACTCGGTGGGTTCGCTGGCCGCGGTCATCAGCGATCGTCGCGACGAGGTCGAGCAGCTGCTGCGCAACATCGACAAGGTCTCGAGCGTCGTGTCCGACAATCAGAACGCGGTCCTGCTGCTGCTGACCCGTGGTCAAGCCATCGGTCACGCGGTCGCCCAACGACAATCGCTGGTCACCCAGCTGCTCGACAGTATCGCCGCAGTCTCGAAGGACTTGCAGGAGATGGGCATCGACAACGGGGGACAGCTCGCACCGTTGATCGCCGATCTCAACACGATGTCGGCGGGCCTGCAGAACAACAAAGCCAATCTGGACAACCTGTTCCAGATCATGCCGGTCACGCTCCGGCAGTTCAACAACACTCTCGGAAACGGCCCCTACGGGGAGATCTATCTGCCATGGATGTTCCCCGACAACTGGCTGTGTGCCGTCCAGGCCGTGGAAGGTTGCCGCTGATGCGCACGACATTCGTCCAGATGGCTGTCCTGGCCGCTGTCGCAGTCCTGTTGTCGGGCTGCTCGGCGCTGCCACACAGCCTGACCTCGCTGCCGGACCGGCTGCTCGGCAAGGAGAAGACCATCACGGCGGATTTCGAGAATGTCGCCGGCCTGTACGTCGGCAACGAAGTCTCCGTCCTCGGCATGCCGGTGGGCCGGGTGACCGAGCTGGTCCCCAAGGGCGAGTACGTGCAGGTGAACATGGTCGTCGACCCCGAGGTCGACCTGCCCGCCGACGTGATCGCGGCGCTGGTCTCCCCGCAGATGATCACCAACCGCCACATCGAACTCACCCCCGCCTACACCGGCGGCCCCACCTTGCTCGACGGCAGCCACATTCCGTTCGCCCGTACCCGGACACCCGTCGAGCTGGACCGGATTCTCCGCAATTTCGACGACATCGGAAAGGCACTGGCGGGCAACAACTCCGACGGCCCGATGGCGAGCCGGGTGCTGTTCCCGCTGCTCGACGGCAACGGCGACCGCATCCGGGAGACCCTGGACGCCCTCTCCGGCGCATTCGAAGTGACACTGGCCAACAAGGACCAGATCTCCAACGCGATCGTCCGGCTCAACGACGTCACCCAGATCCTCGCCGACAACGACGCGACGGTCCGCGACTTCAGCGCCCGGCTCACCCAGCTGGTCACCCTGATGCGCGAGCAGTCCCCGGGATTACAGGCGGTGCTCACCCAGATCAACGACTTCGTCGCCAACACCAGCGCCGTCGTCGGGGAGCACAAGCAACCGCTGACCGACGCGCTGCTGCGATTGATCACGATCACCGCGCAGATGCGCGAGCACGCACGAGGACTTACCGAGATCATCGACATCGCCCCGCTGTTCCTCGACAACCTGGGTAACGCGGTGAGCCCCGAAGCCCGTGCCGTTCGCCTCCACCTGCTGACGGACAAGAGCCTGCTCGACAACGAATTGCTCTCGTTGTTCTGCCAGCGGGTCGAGCTACGGGCCGACGGCTGCCGAACCGGAAAACTCCAGGACTTCGGCCCCGACTTCGGGCTGTTCGCCGCGCTGCTGGGACTGACCCGATGAGCCGGCATCTCTCCCGCGCGGCAGTACTGGCCCTGGTGGCGGCCTCGGTCGCCGGTTGTGCGGTGACCGTCGACTCGATGCCCTTGCCCAAGCCCGGCCTCGACGGCCCCACCTACACCGTGCGAGCGCTGTTCGACAACGCGCTGAACCTGCCCGATCGCGCGCACGTGAAGACCGGCGGCACCGATATCGGCGTCGTCACCGGCCTCGACACCACCGATTTCGTGGCGACCGTCGAGCTCGAGATCCGCGCGGACGTCCGCCTGCCGCGCGGATCGCGGGCCGAACTCCGTCAGCCGACACCGCTCGGCGACATCTACGTTGCCATCGTGCTGCCCGAACTCCGTTCCGGCACACCGATGCTGGCCGACGGCGCCGTCATCGACAAGGACCACACCTCGGCGGGCGCCTCGGTCGAGGAACTCATGATGTCGCTGTCGATGCTGCTCAACGGCGGTGCGCTCAGCCAGGTCGCCCGGATCACCAGCGAGTCGAACTCGATATTCGCGGGACGCGGGCCCCAGCTCTCGCATCTGCTCACCGAACTGACCGCCACACTCACCGCGCTCAACGAACGGACCGGCCAGATCGATGCCGTCCTGCACGGTCTCGACTCGCTCAGCGCCACCCTCAACCAGCGCAGGGCCGAGCTCGGCCAGGCCGCGGACACCTTCCCGCCGCTGATCTCGGTGCTCACCGAGAACAACCGCGCCATCACCGAACTCACCACCGAGGTCTCGACCACCCTCGGCGCGCTGGGCGAGTTCACCTCCACCAGCAGCGCCGACTTCGTCGGGCTCTTCACCAGCGTGCAGGCACTGATGGCCGGCTTCACCGAGATGGGCGACAACCTGGCCGGCGCACTCGACCAGCTGCACGCGCTGAACCCGTCGCTGCTGGCCACCACCCAGGGCACCAGCCTCGCGGTCGCGGCGACGATCTCCTACCTCAGCGTCGGCGCCCTGACCGACCCGAACGGGAGCAGGCTGCCCGACGGATCGGACCCCGGCGCCTTCGTCGGCAGTCTCGCCGAGGTCCTCGCGCGGGTCCTCGGCCGGTTGCAGGGTGGCGGGCGATGAATGGATACCCCCGTGGCAGTGTCCGCTACACCGTGACGCTCGTCCTCACCTTCGGCATCTGGTTCGCCGGGGTGGCACTCGAGGTCGCCGCCGAATTCCTGCTCCAGGCCGCGGGCTGGGCGAAGCGGCACGTCAACGGCATCGCGGCCGCGGGCCTGGTGGCGACGCTGCTGGTCAGCGGCGGCTATCTGCTCGTCGATGTCGTCCGGATCGATCCGCTGCGGGACACCTTCACCGTGCGGGTGGAACTGGCCGGATCGGGCGGGCTGCTCGAGCATTCCGATGTCACGTTCCGCGGTGTGCGCGTCGGCACGGTGCGGTCCTTGGAGCTGTCCGAGACCGGCGTCGCCGCCGTCGCCGACATCGATGCCGGCTATCACATCCCCGCGGGCGGCGCGGTGGTCGTGGCCCGGCTGTCGGCCGCGGGGGAGCAGTACCTCGACATCCGGCCCGATTCCAATGACGCCCCCTACCTGACCGATGGCGCGGTCGTCGAGCTGGACCGGACCTCGACGCCGGTCACCATCGACGAGTTCCTCACCGACACAGCCGATTTCATCGGCGGCTTGAATCCGCAGCGTCTGAACGTCATCGTCGCCGAACTCGACAAGGCGCTGGTCGGCGGGCCGGACCAGCTGCGCACTGTGATCAGCGGGATCAGCCAGGCCATGGTGGGGATGACGGAACTACTTCCGCAAACCCGCAATCTCGTCGAGAAGCTGTCCGTCATCGCGGAGACGACCTCGCACGCCCAGCCGGACCTGCGCACTCTCGTCGAGGGGTCGGGAGTGCTTTTCGGGCAGTTCGCCGCCGCCGACCAGGAACTGCGGCGCCTGCTCGACCTCGGGCCAGGACAGCTGGCGACGCTCGGCGGCGTGGTCGCCGAGACCACCGACCCGATCACGAATCTGGTGACCAACCTGCGCGCCATCACCCGGGCCGCCCGGCTGCGCACACCCGCGCTGACGGCGCTGTTCCCGGCTCTGCGATCGGGCACGGCCCTGCTCGGTGTTCCGGCGCACGACAACGCCTTCCACACGATGGTGGACATCTGGCCGCGACCATTCTGCGAGTACGACACCATCCCGGTCTCGCCCGCCACCGTCTCCGACGGCAGCGTCCTGCTCTACAACTACTGCGTCACCAGCGATCCCGCGCAGCAGATCCGCGGGTCGGCGAACGCGCCACGACCCGATACGCCCGACAACACCGCCGGGCCGCCGCCGGGAAGCACCGGCGACGAGCGATCTGTGCCGCTGCCCGGCCGTTGATTCCCCTGCTACCGAAAGGAACCCCATGACAGACATCGACGAATCGACAGCACCCGCGCCGACGGAATCCGATGAAACCGATATCGCGGCACCACCATCCACCAGCCCGAACCGCACCACCGCGATCGTGGTCGCTCTGGCAGTCGCCCTCGGCGTCGGCGGAACAGCCACCGGCGGCTACTTCGGCTGGCAGAACCACCGTGCCGGTGAACTCGAGCGATCGCGCACCGAGGCACGGGCGGCCGCCTGCGCGTACGGCTCGGTGCTGTCGACCTACAACGCCACCGATATCGACTCCTACTTCGCCGCCGTGCTCGACCAGGCCACCGGCGCGTGGAAACAAGAATTCGAGTCCACCAGTGCCGACCTGCGCGAAGTCCTGATCCAGGGCCAGGTGCAGTCGACGGCGGGCACCGTCGACTGCGCGATCGCCACCAGCGGGACGGACACCGCCGAGGCGATTGTCGTCGTCGACCAGTCCATCGCCAGTGTCGGCACCCAGCAGCAGCCCCGCCGCGGTCAGCTGTCGATCACGTTGTCGCTGGCAAAGTCCGGCGACCGATGGCTGACGAGCAAAGTCTCCTCGCCCTTGCTGCGCACCAACCCGTGAACCTGGACTCATCCACTCCCGCGACAAGGACTGCGCCGCACATGGTTTGGCTCGTTCTCTTCGGTTCCGCTCTCGGCGCCCTCGTAGTGGCCGCGGTCGGCGGTCTCATCGTTCTCCTCGGCCTCCAGCGCCGCGCCGCACGTCTGCTCGGCGCCGATATCTCGCCGGTCGACGACCACGCGATCCGGCTGATCGAATCCCGGCGCCCGACCTTCCAGATGTCGGTCGAGCAGCACTTCGCCGCCATGCCGTGGGAAGTGTGGTCCGCCCTCGAGGACGGCGCCTTCACCTGGATCCCGATGATCGATGGCGTCACCTACCGTGACCAGGAGCGTGGTCCGGGAACCGTCCGCACCCTCGACGCCATCGTCTTCGCGGCCGCGGAACAGGTCACCCGCTGCGATCCACACACCCGGCTGAGCGTGGCCGCCATCAAGACCTCGATCCCGCTACTGGTCAAGTCCTACACCATGGACTTCCAGCTCACCGAAACACCCGAGGGGGCGACGGTTCTCAGGTGGACGATTGCAGGGAGACCAGCTGTCTTTGCTTTCATCGGGCTGAGCTGGACCGCGTTCTTCATCCGCCCGTTTGTCCGGGTCGTTCTCGGGAGATGGGCGAACTACTACCGCTGAAAGGCACAACGTGGAGCCGGTTCCGAACTACGCTGCCGGGGTCAGCCAGGAGATTCTCAACTACTTCGGCACCTGCGGCGCCTGTGGATACCCGGCGCAAGCACACGCGGTCAGCATCTTTGTCGACGGTCACATCGTGACAAAGGTCGTCGCTACCTGCGGATTGCCGTGTGGTTGGCGGGGAGCGTCCGACCGGACCACGATGACCTGACCGCCTGTCGTTCATCGGAATCGTGTAATGCCAGGTGGGACAAGTCGGCCTTCACCAACACGAAGAAGCCGCAGCCCTGGTCAAGGGCGGCGGCCTCATGCGCGGCGCTATTTGCCGTCGCGGAATGCCACGAACAGTACGAGCACGATCACCAGCACGGTGACCGCGGCCTGCCAATCGACCGGTACACCGGCTGCGGTCGACTGAACTTCATGGTGCCCAACGTGTATGGGCTGACCTGGATGCCGGTCCGACCGAGTGGGCGAGTGTGCCCGGCAGCACTGATCCGGGACCTCTTATCCGGATGTCGGGTCGGTACACGTGATGGTCGACGGCGCGATTCGTCATGGCACCGGAAGGGCGCTGGGGAGCGAATTGCGTTGATACGCACGGTCAATCGGAAATCGGGTTCACCATTACGCGACTGCTCGGGCGCGAGCTGCTGCCGCGCGCCGAAGTGCCTCGTGGGTGGTGCCGGATCTGTCCGGTGCGGGTGGCCCGACGCAGCAGGACGGCGGTGGGCACCAGGCAGACCAGCAGCGCGAACAGGCTGGCCTCCGGCCCGAATGCGCCGCCGGTCAGCAGGGAGGACCCGGACAGTGTGGTGTGCAGCAGGCCGTGGGACGCGGTGCCTGAGCCGGACACCGTGACACCGAAGACACCGGCCTGGATGAAGTTCCAGCCGAAGTGCAGGCCGATCGGCAGCCACAGTGAGCGGGTCGCGACGTAGGCGGCGGCGGTCAGGGTTCCGCCGGTCACGGCGATCGAGAGCGTGCCCAGCAGCGTGGCGTCGACATTGACCAGGTGTGCCGCGCCGAACAGCAGCGCGGACACGACCAGCGCCACCACGGTGCCGGTACGTTCTTCCAAGATGCGGAACACGATCCCGCGGAACAGGATCTCCTCGGCGACCGCAACGGCCGCCATCGCGCCGGCGGTCGCGAGGAACCCGTCAACCGAGCCCCAGGACAGGCCCTGCCAGCCACCGAACGCCGCGATGAGCAGCATCACCGCGGTGAACAGGCCGGACCCCAACAACATCCCACGCCACAACCAGGGCCACGTGCCCGCGGTCGCGAGTTCGGGGACGCTCGGGCGTGACTCGACGGTTCGAGACAGCCAGCGGTAGCCGACCACCCCGGCGGCGGCCAGACCGATCCCCACCGGCAGCGCGAGCGCCGGGACGGGCGCGACGAGCCGGTCGATCCCGGCGAACGCCGCGATCACGCCGAGCAACACCAGCACCAGGACGGGAAACCGGAACCTGAGCAACCGGCGCCGGCCGGTGGACAGTTCAGCGTGTGAGAGCGCGCTGCCCGCACCATCTATGGGTCTCATGATTCCGATCCCTGTCTGCTGGAGGTTTTCGCAATTGCCACGGACGGCGCGACCGACAGTAGGCAGCCGGAGCCCACCGTGACATCACACTGGAGTGGGCGATGGCGGTAGCTCTGGCGGGGGACGACAACGGTGCCGGATAACTTCAGCGGTGCGCAGGGTGTCGTCGAGTCACCCATTCCGGGCGTAAGCGTGGTCGATACCCGCACGGTATCGGTCGTGCTCAACCGGTCTTGGACGGCAGGCGCGAGCTGGTGCTGGAGTGGAAGTGATCGGAGCCCCCGCCCAGCATCGGAGTTGACCATGCCTACTTACAACCATCCAGACCCTGTCGTCGAGATCGCCGACGTGCAGGATCTGGCACGCGATGTGCTCGCGATTCCGAATCGCGGCGTCGATCTCGTACCGAACATCGGCGTGATCGGCGGCACGCATTCGGTGCTCGTGGTCGACACCGGGATGGGACCGCGCAACGCCGAGAAGGTGCTCGCCTTCGCCACCGAGCAGGCCAAGGGCCGCAAACTCTATCTGACGACCACGCATTTCCATCCCGAGCACGCGTTCGGCGCACAGGTATTCGCCGGGGAGGCGACCTACCTGGTCAACCGGGCCCAGGCCGAGGACCTCGCGCACAAGGGCGAGAGCTACCTCGCGATGTTCCGGCAGCTCGGAGAACCGGTGGCCCGGGAGCTCGAAGGGGTGGATCTCCCTGCGCCGGACCAGGTGTACGACGACGCCTTCGAATTGGACCTGGGCGGGCGAATCGTGCAGTTGCGCCCGACCGGGCGCGCGCACAGCAGCGGCGATCAGGTCGTGGCTGTCCCCGATGCCGGCGTGCTGTTCACCGGTGACCTGGCCGAGGCCGGCCAGTTCGCGATCTTCCCGTGGTTCCCGCCGTACGACACCGACGTCTCCGGGGTGGCCTGGATCGAGGTGATGGAGCGACTCGCCGCGGAAGCGCCTCGGGTGGTCGTGCCAGGACACGGCGCGATCGGCGATGCCCAGCTCTTGGCAGATGTGCGCGACTACCTGCGTGAGCTGCGGGACGAGACCTGGCGGCGGCGCGACTCGGCGATGAGCGAGCAAGACATCACCGAGGAGGTCCGCGCGCTGATGATCGAACGGCACCCGGACTGGACGATGCGGGAGTGGATCGAGCGCGGTGTCGGTTGCCTGTGCGACGAACACGCACGACACCACGCGCCGACGAACACCGTGCCAGGCTCGGCCGACTGAGGCCGACGCCATGGACGACAACGACAATGACCTGGGCGCCGAGAACTCGACGGAGCTGAGACGCCGACGCGGCATCGGGGTGTATTCCCGGATCTTCGACGTTCCCGACCACGACGTAGCCGCGGTCATGTCTGCCCGGGTCGGGCCGGTCTTCGCCGCGGAAGCGTTTGCCGCCGCCGGGGGAGCGGCCTGGACCCATCCTGCTCTGACCGCACGCGATCGCAGCATCGCGATCATCACGGCGCTGGCCGCCCAAGGTGTCTCCGGTGACCGGCTCACCACCCACCTGAGACAGGCCGGCGCGCACGGCATCAGCCACGATGGGCTCACCGCTTTGATGACACTGCTGGCTACCTACATCGGCTACCCACGGGCGTCCTCGGTGATGGAAACCATCGAGCGCGCAGCCGATTCCGGCTTCCACCACCGGGACGATGGTTGACGGGCGTGGCGGCCGCGTTCAGCCACTCGAGCACGGCGGCGAAAGCCGGCATACCGGCGGAAATGTCGAGGATCAGGCGAGTCGTTCTGCGGTGAGGAAGGGCATCAAGAGGTCGAGCAGTTCGCGCGGCCTGTCCAGCGGGATGATGTGACCGCAATCCGGAATGACCTGTCCTACAAGATCATCGGTGATGGGTCGAAGCTGCCGCTCCAGCGCGTCGCCGACGGGGTGGGCGCCGATCGCCAGCGTGGGTGTGGTGAGCCGGTGGGCCGTCACGGCGAGCTCGAGCTGGTGGGCGCTGGCCGGCAGTGCGCGGTAATAGGAGAAGGCGCACCGGAGGGCGTCGTCTCCGGTGTAGGCATCGACGAACGCGTCGTGGATATCGGCCCGCACACCCCGGCCCCGGGTACCGGTGGTGAGAAACCAATCGATATACCGCGCCTCGTTGCCGAGCAGGACCGTTTCGGCGAGACCGGGGACGGCGTGGAATCCGAACCACCACGGCGGACCCGCGGCGAGGAAGTCCTCGGCACCGGGGAGCCTGCCCAATAGTGCCTCCATGACCACCAGCCGTCGTACCCGGTCGGGATGGCGCAGGGCGAGCAGGACTGCGACCGGGGTGCCTGCATCGATCGCGACCACGTCCGCGGCGGGTTCGCCGAGGGCATCGAGGATCCCGGCGATATCGGCGGCCAGCGTGCCGGCGTCGTAGCCGTCCGACGCACGGGTGGTGGCACCGAACCCGCGTAGGTCCGGGGCGATGACCCGGCAGTGGGCGGACAACGGGCCGATGATCTCGCTCCACAGTCGCCAGGTGTGCGGAAAACCGTGCAGCAGAACGATCGCGGGGCCGGAGCCGGCCAGGGCGACGTTGGCACGGATGCCGTTGGTCTCGATCTGGCGCAGCTCGATGGGGGCTGTGTGGAGCGGTGGCGTGTGGGCCATTGGCCCCTCCTGGTAGTTACGATTAGTTACCAGGAAACGGTAGGTAACGTCGGTTGCGCTGCCAAGAAGGCACTTCGACTACAGGTGGTGAGGTCCAGGTGACTGCTCGATCAGCGCAGGCGAAGACGCCGGTTCGCGGTGATCTGTTCGATTGCCGATGCCCGACACGTCAATTGCTGGACCGCATCGGCACGAAATGGACATCGATGGCGGTCAAGGTGCTCGCGCAGGCCGCGCCGGGCGAGGTTCGGTTTGCCGAGCTGCGGCGGCGAATGCCCGGTGTGTCCCAGAAGATGCTGTCGGTGACCCTGCACAATCTGGTCCGGGACGGTCTGGTCACCCGCCGGGTGGAGCCGACAGTGCCACCGCGCGTGCACTATCGGCTCACCGAACTGGGCTTGTCCCTGGAGGTCCGCTTGGCGGCACTGCGCACCTGGGCCGAGGATCATATGGCCGAGATCGACTACGCCAACACCGTCAACGACGCACAAGCCGACCCAACCGTCACCAAGTAGCTTCCCGACACACGCCCATGCCGCACAAGACGAAAGATCAAGGGGCCCTCCCGTCCCGAGCCTGGCCCGACCCGTCCTGACCCCACCGGCGGTACCGTGGAGGTACCCGTGGGGGAGGAACAAGATGGTATCGGTGACGCTGTACCGCTATTCGTTCAATTTCCGCTATGCCCTGAACGACCGGCAGATGGCGGGGTTCGACCCGGGCCGGGCATTCGTCGAGATCTATGCCGTCGACACGCCAGAGGGCCGGGACGAGCGCGGGTGGACCTGCCTCGACCGGAGGACGGCGACACGAAGTATCCGGGTCGAGGCCACCGCCGGGGACTGCGCGGCGTGGATCCGGGCCCAGACCGAGGCGCTGGATGCGCTGTGGACCACCGAACAGCAGCTCGTCCATGATCTCGGCATGCGGATCGAGGGCGGCTTCTCACACGGACTGCGGCGTGATTCGGGCTGGGCGGCGGCCCGCCGCCGCAGCCGGGCCGCGTCACGGCAGGCATTCGACGGACTCGAACAGCGGCTGCACGACATCGCCGAGCGCTATCGCCCCGTCCGCGAGCAGGTCGAGCCCCGCGTGCACGAGGCCGACGCACGCGCACAGGAAGAACAGGCACGACTCTGGAAAGCCCAGCGCGAGCGGGAAAGACGCGATGACCGCTTCACCGAGCTGGCCGCCCAGACCCGATGGAGCTACCGCGTCACCGAATCCGACCGAACCGTCCACGTCTTCCGCGCCGACGACTCGACCCTGACCACCGGCGAACTGATCGACGAGCTCCAGCGCCCCACCCACCATCTCACCGGCTACACCGTGCACTGGGCCGCCGCCGATCGCGCCGAGATCGAGCACGTCAGCGGCGCGGATTTCACCACCTGGTGGGCCGTGGTAGCTCCCGGCCATTGGAACGATTCCCGGCGCATCCCGTCCCGCCCGCCGACCCGTTCCGGCCCATCCATCGGCGGCCACTCCAGCTACGGCGGCCACTCCGGCTACGACAGCTTCTCCTCCTGTGGTGGCGGCTTCTGACGCGACAGCCCAGCACTTTCGTCGCCGCGCCGCAGCGGTTCCGAGGTCATGGAGGTACCCGACGGGAGAATCCGGACCATGAGCACACCCGAGGACTGGAACACCAAGATCATCGCCGAGTTCCGTGCCAACCAGGGCCGCGTCGGCGGCAACTTCGAAGGCGCCCCGATGGTGCTGGTCCATCACCGCGGCCGCAAAACCGGCCGCGAACTCATCACCCCGATGATGTATCTGGCAGACGAACACGACCCCGACACCATCTACGTCTTCGCCAGCAAGGCCGGCGCACCCACCAACCCCGCCTGGTATTACAACCTCACCACGGCAGGCGCCGCCGACATCGAGATCGGTACTGACACATACCCGGTCACCGTCGCCGAGATCGCCGGCGCTGACCGGGACCGCATCTTTGCGGAACAAGCCCGCCGCTATCCAGGATTCGCCGGCTACGCGGAGAAGACCGCCGGGATCCGCACCATCCCTGTCCTCGCCCTCCACCGCGCCTGACCTCGGCAGGCGCGTGCCGTGCGGGTGCATCGGCCGTGGGTAGGTGACGGCAGCCGCTCGGCCGATACGCCAGGGACAGCCTTGATTCGATCGGAGGTGGGCGCGGATCGACGCCGGCACGAGTTGGCCAGTGAGGGAGCGCGTCCGACAGCGCCAGTGCGTGTCCTGAGGACTGCCGCGTTATAAGTTACTTCTCGTTTCGAGGAAGAACGCTAGGTTGCATAGGTGACGGGAGGGTAGATCAACAGGCGTTCTGCCAGAAAATGTCCGGTCTATTCCTGCGTGTATGGCAATAATTCGGCTGTTGAAGGGTGTGAATCAGAACGCATCCCTGCGCCCGCCTGTGGTGTTAAGTTAATCTCTATTCCGTCAAGCGATGGTGGGTGAAGGCTCATCGTGCTACGACGGTCGGATTGCTTGATACTCAACGAGGAGTGGCGCCATGGACGCACTGAACAGGCGCAATGCAATGAAATTCGGCGGGATGCTGGGGGTGGTGGGCGCCTTCGCCCTCGCCACGCCCGCACGCTCGGAACCGTGGAGCTGGTCACCGGAGGGATCCATCGCGGGCTCGGGCTCGGGCGCGGATCCGATGACGGTGTGGGATCCCGAAGCCGATGCCCTGGTCCCCGGGCTGATCGACCGGGGCGACGTCCCCCGGGTCAACGAACTGCTACGGACCTGGAAGACCAACGGGCAACCACTACCGGCCGGATTGCCCGCCGATCTCCGGGATTTCATGGAAAACGCGCGCAGGTTGCCGCCCTGGACCGACCCTGGCAAGCTCGACGCGGCGATCCAATTCAACAAGAAGCGGGGCCTCTACCTCGGGGTCCTGTACGGATTCGCCAGCGGCATGATGAGCACCGTCATTCCCAAGGAGGCCAAGGCGGTCTATTACTCCAAGGGCGGGCACGATCTCAAGGACCGCATCACCAAGACCGCCAAGCTCGGCTACGACATCGGCACCGCGAATTCTTATGCCGCCGACGGGGAAATGATCGTCACGTGCGTCAAGACCCGCCTGGTGCACGCCGCGGTGCGGCACCTGCTGCCGCAGTCGTCGCACTGGGTGCACTCCGCCGAGGAGGACATACCGATCAGCCAGAACGACATCATGGTCACCTGGCACAGCCTGGCCACCACGGTGATGAAGTACCTGCTCTCGTGGAACGTGCCGATCCCCGCGAACGAGTCCGAGGGCTTCTTGCACTCCTGGCAGGTGGCCGCGCACCTGCTCGGTGTCCGTGACGAGTACATCCCGAACTCCTGGCCGCAGGCGAACGGTCAAGCCGCGCAGGTTCTCGACCCGATCCTCGCGGTGACTCCCGAAGGCGTCAAACTCGCCGACCGGCTGCTGGGACTGGGCGCCAACATCGACTTCGCCATCCTGAGCAAGCCGGTCCTCGGTGCGTTCACCCGCTTCCTGCTCGGTGACACCATCGCCGACGGGCTGGCCATACCCCGCGAACCCGTCTGGGATCCGTTGCTGCGTGTCTCCTGGGGTCCGTTCATCGCTGTGCGCGAGGGCCTGCTCACCGCGGTCCCGCCGATCGGCGATCCGTACTGGCTGCTCGACGAGTTCCTGCGCAAGGCGGCCCTGATCTACCTGGCCGAACTGCGCATGCCGATCAGCATCGAGATCCCGACGATGAACCGCGACATGAGCAGGCCGCACCGCTGAGCCGTGTCCAATTCCGCTGTTTCGATCCCCCGAAGTAAGGAGACGCACGATGCGTCCATCGCTCTTTCTCGCCGGTGCCGCACTCGCGTCGGCGGCCGTTCTCGGCACCGCACCGAACGCGACAGCTCAGCCGACCGGTCCCGTCGCCGACGCCGGCACCGGTTCGTCGGTCGTCGACTCCGCCTCCAGGGCTGCGCAATCCGCGGTCGAACTCGCTCAGCGGGGTGATCTCATCGGATTCATCGTGCTGATGGCGATCACCCCGATCCAGATGGTCACCGGAGGCGTGTGCGACCTGGCGGTCGGCGCGGGGTCGTCCAATCCCTGTAGCCCCACCCGGTACTGAGGCACGTCCGAAATCGACACCACCGCAAGGTCCGACGAGCCATCTACCCCGTCGGCGTCGCCTGGGGCGACCGGGCCGGTGGGCGCGCGATGGATGGAATCGAGCGCGATGTCGTCGGTGGTGGAGGCTTCGGCGACAGCCGCCGCATGGTCGTCGTCGGCGTCGCCGGGGGCCGTGCCGAGGTGCTTGCCGTCGTCGGTGGTGGCGTGGAGAACGTCGGCGACACCGACGTCGTGGCAGAACCGGCCGGGATCGTGATCGTCGTGGTGCTGGACGGCGCGGGCTTCGTGGTGGTCGGCACCGCGGTCGTGACGGTGATGGTCGACGGATCGGCCGTCACCGTGCTCGGGCCGGGGGTGACCGCGTCCGACGGGGTCAGGGGAACAGTCACCGTGGATGTCGAGGTCGTGGGAACCGTGCCCGGGTCCTGCGCACTGGATGTGCTCTTGAGCGAAATGCTCGCCGTGGCAGAGAAACTCGCACTCACCGAGATCACCGTCGAGTTCCCCGGGGCGGTTTCGGTCGGCGCGACCGTCGGTGTTTCCGTCGAACTCACTGTGCTCGCGGGGGCAGGGTCGGTGGTCGGTGTGTCGCCACCGTCGATGTCGCCTGGGGCGACGGCCTCGCTCGGTATGTCGGAGGCAGCCCTCGGGGGCAGCACGGCGGCCTCGCTTGCGGCCACGCTGGAATCGGCCGGGGCTACGGTGGGTTCGCACGAGAAAGTGTTCGCCTCGTTCGCCCGGACCGGCGGGCCCGAGTCGGCTCGGACGGCGAGCGTCGTCCCGATGGCCGTGGCCACCAGCGCCGCCGCCACGCCCGCGCGCGTCAGCTGTCGTCGAAGCCGGTCGGCTGCTGACGTCGGTGCGGGCCGGTCGTGTCGCCGGAGAATTGTCGGGTCGCTGTCCGGCTCCGTCACCGGTTCTTCGGTGTTGTCGACGTTGGGCATCCAGCTCCTGCTTTCTCCCTGGAACTGTGCCGACCGTGATTATCGACGACGGCACATATCGCGGTCGGCGTGGGTGTGTGTCAGGGATTCGAGTAGGGATCGACCTCGCGCAGCCGTTGCCGGTGTATTCGCTGCAACTCGCCGGCGCGGGTGAGAAAGTCGGCGATTGTTTCGAGTTCGGCGGTGTCGTAATAGCTCAGCAACATCTTGTAGCTCTCGACGATCATCGGTACGACGAGTTCCTGTACGCGATGGGCCGCGAGTTCGGTGGCCATCACGATCACGCGACGACGATCGGTCGGGTGCAGCGAGCGGGCGATATAGCCTTGCTTCTCCAGCCGGTTGAGCATGATCGTGACACCGGCGGAGGTGAGTCCGAGCCGTTCGGCAAGCATTCCGGGCGTCGTGGATTTCTCGTCTTCCAGCAGGACGATCTCCAGTGCGCGCCGATCGGTCTCGTTCACGCCGAGCACTCTGATCACCTCGCGGATCAGATCCTCGACGGATCCGTGATAGAACTCCAGCGCCCTTTTGAGCTCGACGGGGATCCTGGCGGGTTCGCTTGTTGTCGGGCACACAGGCTTTCCATCGATCACGTGAAACCTAGAACCGCTCACCAGAACTCACCGATCAGGGCGTGCTCGTTCGCCGGCGTCCGACTCCGGCCGGCGGGGTCGGGGTGTGAAAGCGGGCATGGTGGCTCCTGTCAATCGATCGACCGGCAGCTTGGACCCGTGGCTGACGAACATCACGAAAGCGGCACCCGCTCCGGCCTTCGGAGCGTTCGTGGCGGTGTCGGACATGCACTGTACGACATGGCCGGGGATGCGACACCGCGCATCGAGAAATTCGCTCGAAGTGGCCGCTGTTCACCAAACGTCAAGTGGGGCAACCACTATCGGGAAACCGTAGTCGTCAGGTGCGGGTCGGGTGAGGTCGGACCGGGTTGCTTGCGCAACCCGGTCCGGAGGTGTTCGCCGCAGGCCGGACGTGTGCACGCCGGCGCTGATACGCGGGCTCAGGTCACATTGGTGGTGGTGAGGGTCGGGGACGGGTTCGGGTAGCACGAGGTCGCGACGTTGCCGACGAAAGAGACGTTGGTTGTCATCGTCATGCCGGGACTGGCGTAGCTGGTCCCCGCGTACTTGCTGGTGATCGGTGTACCGGCGACACCAGCGGTGACGTTGATGGTCACCGCGGGGGGAGTGAAGCTGGTGCCGCCCGCGATCGGACCCGGCACGGTGAGAACGACATTCCCACCCGACGTCGCTACCGAGCCGGCCACGGTACCCCCGGAGGCGGTCGCCGAGACCAAGGTCGAATTCGCGGGAGTCGGAATGGTCATCTTCAGGTTGCTGATGTTGTTCACGGTGAAGCCAGACGCAGAACTGGGAACCGACGAGGCGCCCGGCGTGATCGTGATGGCCACCGCGGAACCCGACGCCACCGAGCTCGGCGCGGTGCCGGTGACCGATGTGTTCATGCTCGAGGTTTGGCCGATACCGAAGACGGTGCCCCGGCAGCTCCAATTCACGCTGACGGGGGCGGCATTTACCGGTGCGGCCAAGCAGAATACGGTTGCGACGGCCACCGGAGCGAGAAATCCGGCGCGAAAGAGGGAAGAGGTCGATCTCATGGCGATCTCCAGAAATATCGAGCAGCGGTGTGACGGGATGTCGAGCCGCAAATGGGTGTTCAAAAAATATAGCCCGCTCTGCTCTTTCTGTGGCCGAAATCGTGAATCCTAACATGTCGGAATTATCATTATTCGCGATTAGATATTTACTCTGAATAGTTAATTCCGGAAAGCTTTCGAATTGTTCGCCGGGGCCGGACGGGTAGGATCGCAGCGGGTCGGCGTAGCCGCCAGGGCAACCCGCAGGCCTCCGAGACGCGGCTGCCGCGGATCCCGAAGTGCCGCTGCCGATACCGCCCCGGAGGACTTGCCGATGACTGAGCGTCCTGACGCTTTCCCGGCCATGGATCCGGTGACGAGTGCGGAGGGTGTGGCTAGACGCTCACGTGTGCTGTCCGCCGCTGGCGGGGATGTGCGGCTACGTCGGCAGCCATATCGCGCCGGCGGAACGATTTCCGGACTACCGATCGGTATTCACGGATCCGACGCATCACCTCTACTCTCGCTCGAGCTGAACGACTCCTCGACCCGGCTGCTTCAGCTGACCACACCCCCGAGGTGCTCTCGGGTAGTAGGTCCAGCCCGTCGGGTGCGGATCGTGGGAGATCAGGCGCTGGGGTCAGCCTTCTTGCTCTGTCAGTGCGGCTGTCGTCAGGGTGAGGTGTCGAGTCAGGATGTCGACAGCGGCGTCGGCGTCACGGGCGAGTGTCGCCTCCTCCAATCGGCGATGCTCGTCGACGCCGTCTCGCTCCGGGCTGCGGTGTGCCGACCAGCGGCGAGCGAGCTCGCTCGCGACCCACAGCCGGTCGAAAATTTCCAGCAGCACCGGGTTTCCACACCCTTCCAAGAGGGCGCGGTGAAAGACCCGATGAGCCTCGGCCCATGCCTCGCTGTAGTACTCGCCGTCCTCCGGGGTGAATGCCGGAGTGCGCGCGAACCGGTGGTAGGCAGCTCGGACATCGCCCTCCCAGTCGAGGTCACCCCGTTCGATCGACATCCGTAGCAGGACTGGCTCGATGGCCCGGCGGGCCTCGCCGATCTGCTGCCAGCGGTGATCGGAAAAGGCGGGGACCGCGAAGCCGCGATTGGTCAGCCGTTCGGCCAAGCCCTCGCCGACCAGCCGCACCAGCGCTTCACGCACCACGGCCAGACTCACCTCGTGTTGCCTGGAGAGATCCTGCGGTTTGAGCGCATCACCGGGTGCGTACTCGCCGCGCATGATCGCGTTCCGCAAGTGCGCGTAGACCTGCTCGGAAAGCATCTGCTTCGCCGGCGAGGTCGGGGTGTGGGCTGTCCGAGTCATGCTCCGATCATAGATCGATTTGCCAAATCATCGATTATTCCTGCTTTCGTCGATTGCGCTCGAATGACACGATCAGGAAGTTGCGCGGCTGAGGCGGTGGGCCGGTGCGACGCCGACACCGCCAGGCCGCCACGGCTGATCACGGACCGATCGACGTCGCTGACAGCCGCCTCTGCTCGGCGGCCTCGTGAAAGGCGACGACCGCCTCACCATTGACTCTTGCCCACTCGGTGAGCTTTCTGATGGGCTCCTCCAGGGTGCGCCCGAGCTCGGTCATGCTGTACTCCACGCGGGGTGGCGCTTCGGCGTACGTGCGCCGTTCGATGAGCCCGTTGTCCTGTAGGCGGCGCAGCGTCTGCGTCAGCACCTTGCGCGAGACGCCACCGATCAATTCGACCAGCTCACCGTGGCGCAGGGGGCCGTCGCTCAGGGCGAAGAGTGTGACCACGGCCCATTTGCTGGAGATGATCTCGATGGCCATGCGGGCAGGGCAGTCGGCGAGGAACACGGTTCCGGGGCGGAGGCTCACAAGCCGAAGGGTACCTTTTGGTACCTAACGGATACCTACCTTCAAACGTATGCAGCACACCACGTTCGAAGACGCCACACTTCGGCCGATCCTGAAACTCGGGTTCAACGGCGGACCGAACCGTTCCGTGTCCACACTCGGACCGCCGACCACGACGCCGTGATCTCCCAGCCCGCGCAACTCTGCACCCGGCTGTTCGAAAGTGCCTGACCGGCGAACCGTGCCAGGTCGGCACATGTCCCACTCCGCTTCGCCCAACAATCGAGGTTTCACCATGTTCATCGTCTATGTCACCATCGCCGCCCTGACGTCAGTGGTGCTCCTGGCTTCCGCCGGAGCCAAATTCACCCGGCCTCAGCGGCTCGTCGACCAGATGTCCACCCTCGGCCTGCCGTACAGCGTGCTGCCGTTCCTGGGCCTCGCCCAGATAGCCGGCGTCGGTGGTCTGATCATCGGACTCTGGTGGGAGCCTGTCGGCATCGCCGCTGCCGTCGGCTTGGCGCTCTACTTCATCGGTGCAGTCGCCACACACCTGCGTGTCGGTGACTACAAGGGAGCCCTCCCGGCAACCGTCCTCACCGCTGTCGCCATCGTTCTCGCCGCAGCACGCTCCGTAACCCTGTGACTGCCTCCGCTCTCCGGTAGGAGCGCACCGCCCCCGGCGGAGGCGGGAGGCGTTGTAGGCGTGGTTGTCCTCGCGAGGCATGCGCCGCCGAACCCGGCGCGCAGCGACGGGCTCATAGTGCCCTCGAGGATCAGTGGCCACAGCCACGCTTCGGCAACAGGCATACCTGCGGTGCGGGGGTGCGTCGGCCGAGCCTTCCCACGAAACCCGGACTCTGCCGTCTCGCCCGACCTAGGACGCCCTGGTCAAGCGCGAATCAATTTTGGAGTAACAAGCTTCGAGACAGGAACGGTATGCCTTTCGGATCCGGCGACCGTCCGGGTCCGGGAGGATCTGATGACAGCATCACCTTCTCGGTTCACCGCGATGCACCGCCAGATCCTCGGCGCGGTAGCGGCTCTCGGCATCTTCGCCTCGCTGCTGGTGCCGGGCCCGGCGCATGCTGCCACTGCGACGATCGACCATCGCGTCGCGCGCAGTGACACCTGGGAGCAGCTCTACGTCTATTCACCGGCGATGGGCCGCGTGGTCGGCCTGGACGTGCTGCATCCGCGGGGATCCGCACCACGTCCCACCCTGTATCTGCTCGATGGCACGGGCGCGCGTGATGATCAGGCGCAGAGTACCTGGACGATGCGCACCGATGCGCCGGTCTTCTTCGCGGACAAGAATGTCAACGTGGTGATGCCGATCGGCGGTGGCGGCACGTTCTACACCGATTGGCTCGAAGACGACGACGCGCTCGGTCACAACCGGTGGGAACAGTTCCTGACTCACGAACTGCCGCGATTGATGAATCAAGAGCTCTCGGGAAACGGTGTGAACGCGGTCGCAGGGCTGTCGATGGGCGGGCAGGCCGCGGCAACGCTTGCCTTCCGTAACCCTGGCCTCTACCGGGCCGTCGGTGTCTTCAGCGGTTGTCTGCTCACAGGCGGCGTCGGCCAGCCCATGGTCCGTGCTGCGGTGCATCACCGTGGCGGGAACCCGGACAAGATGTGGGGCGGCTCGCTCGCGCCCGGCTGGGCAGCCCACGATCCCACCAAACACTTGGGCGCCCTTCGCAACACCGCGTTGTACATGTCTGTCGGCAGCGGCTCGCAGGGCCCGGCCGATGTCGACTTCGACCCCAGCTACTCCTACCCGCTCGACCTCGCCGGGGCAATCAGCCTGGAGGAAGGCGCACACGCCTGTACCCGGACCGTCGAAGGATTGATGCGGGGTGCGGGCCTGCGACCCACTGTGCGGTACACAGCGTTCGGCACCCATTCCTGGCCGTACTGGCAACAGGCGCTACACGACTCGTGGCCCACTCTGCGTGCCGGGCTCGGCATCTGACGAGGCTGTCCCGAATAGCGATCAGGGGCTGAGTACGTTACCCGCCCCCGATTCCGGGCCGCCGAATGTATCGTCGAATGAGTTTGCGATTGCGGTGATACGGCCACCACCGATCCCGGAAAGACAGTGAGCCGGCCAGCAGTATTGCCCCGACAACAGTGAAGAAGCCGGCAAAGACGACAGTCACGAGGAATTCGACACTGAACTCCGCGCCGTAGCTCAACACGCCGGGCACCAGGAAGCAGAAGGGCACGAAGCCGACGAACGACCATGCGAACGCCCGATAATAGAGAAAGAACCATCCGTCCCACCAGCCGAGCAGACCCCACAGCGCGATTCCGAGACCGATGAAGGCCAGCCACAACCATAGGCCGAGCAGGTCGGTTTCACTCGGTGAGAACGTATCCGTCCGCCCGTCGACCGTGATGCCGACGACTTGCCCGCGCCACACCTGCAGACTCGCCGGCAGGCCCGCTCGAGACCTGTCGTAGAGATCCCAGCTCACCTCGTGGGATTGGCGGGAACCATCGCCGCGCTGCCATGTGAGCTCGTAATGGGTTGTCCTGGTGGTGCTTGTTGTGCCGTCGCTGCCGGTCGTCGTGGAAGTCGTTTCATAAGTACGCCGCTCACTGATCGAGACAGACTCCTGGGTGAAACAGGTGCCTCCGGTCTGCTCACATCGCAGAGCATGGTGGAACTGCCTTGTCTGACGATAGGGGTCGATGGCAGCGGTGAGCGCGAACACGATCACACTCACGCCGACGAGAACGACAAGCAATCGTCCGAGCGAGAGCGTGCGCCGCAGACGCGATGGTGTGCGATCCCGCTCAGGTCTCAAGTCGGCTCCGGTGATACTCGTCCGAGACCTCCAAGTCTACGGCTCCAGACGTCGATGCGACTCGGTTTCCTTGCGCTGGAACAGGATCCGAATCGCCGCGCCTGGAAGCCATGCGAATACGCGGTGCCGATTTGTCGAAACGGGTTACCGCGCAGGCGGTCCCGTGAAGGGTTTCACTGGGTGTAGAGGGGGAACGGGCGGCGATCGAGCAGCCGGGCCACCGCGTCATGGCCGAATCAGTGCTGCGCGTTCCAGAAACCGATCGCGATCGCACCCCACCAGCAAACCTGGGAGATCGCTCCCGAGGCCGCTCCCCACAGCAGCAACCCTGCGGGCAATGGAGCGGACGTAGCGTCAGAAAGTCGACGGCTGAGCAGCGTGGCCTGGATGCCGTTGATCGTGAGCAACGCGGTGAACACCATCTTTGTCTGCGTGAGAGGCGAACTCAGATTCGGCTCCAACACGCACCCACTGGCGACCAGTGCGGCCAGTCCCGCCCAGATCGGTACGTGCATGCGGGAGACCCCAGCCATCGCCTCGGCCAGAGTGCTTCGCCCCAGCAGCCATAACAACGTCAGATAGTCGGCGATCAGGACACCGCCGAATCCCAGGACCAGCGCGGCCAGATGCACGAACAGCCCCGCTGTGTGCAGAGCGGGCTCTGGATGAACGTGCGCAGCGACCCACAGCGCGGCCGCGAGTACCGCTGTCGAGGCCACCGAGCAGGCACCGATCAGCCACCACGAGTCCAGAAGTCCGATCGGGCGTGCTGGTTCGGGAGCCGGCCACCGATTCCGGACGCGGACCGTCGGCACCTGAGCATGGGGTGTGCCCCAGACTACCGGCGGCAACACATCATTCGGTCGAACGACCAGGAACTCTTCAGCCATATACGTCTCCATGTAACAACCCAGCAATCAGTTAGGGAAGGCTAAACTACAACTTCGGTTCGGGTAAAGATGCACGGAGAACGCACACCGACCGCAGGAGGACGGTGAGGATGAGTAGTGGGTGGGGCGTGTCTGTCGGCGCGCAGAACATGGTGTGCGTGTCTGTCGGCGCCGGCGCAGAGCCACTCGTCAGCGGCGGGCGCACCGCGACCTCGACCGGCTCCGGCACAGTCGAAAACTTTCGCGGGTTCGGCGATCTGCTGTGTGCCCCACAGCAGTTCTCGATGCCGGAGGCGGCGGCTGCCGACCTGATCGCGCACGCGGTCGAAGACATGCTGGCAGCCGTCGGCGCGGTTGCCGAGCACACCGTGCTCGCTCATCCTGCCGTCTACCGGTGCAGTCAGCTCGCCTCCTTGCGGCAAGCCCTGGATCGATGCGGGCTGGACGCCGTCGACCTCGTGACCGAGCCGCTGGCCTGCGCCGCAGCGCTGAATCACCGGGTCGACCGTGAAGATCCTGACGCTGCTGCAAATCCCGGGCCGGTCCTGGTCTATGACCTGGGTGCGACCTCGCTCGACCTCGCCGTCGTCATCGACGACGAAACCGGCCACAGGATCGCTGGAACGCCGGTGCGTTCGTACCGCTTCGGTGGCCGCTGTACGGCAGCGGCGGTTGCCGCGGCGATCCATGACCATGGCCACGACATCGAACCCGGCTCGGGTACGGCCGATTCCCGGCTGGCCGGCAATGTCCGCGCCGCGCTCGTGCGCGATTCTGCACCGCTGATCGACGAATGTCTGCGCGCCGCCGGGCTTCCAGCTGAGCAGTTGGGCGCGGTCCTGCTTGTCGGCGGAGCGGCCACCCCGGCTGAGGTGGCCCACGCACTCGCGGATCTGCTGCGATGCCCGGTCGTGCGAGGCAACATGCCAGCGCACTCCATCGCGCTGGGCGCGGCCGTGCTGGGCGCCGCACGCCCCACACCCGACATCGTGATGGCGCCGCTACGTCGAGCGGCTCCCCGGATCGCACTGGCACTGGCAACGATCGCGGCGCCGGTCTTCGCCTCAGCCGGAGCCGGATTCGTCAGCCTCGACATCGGCGAGCGCGAACCCGGCCTCGCCCACACAGGCGAGCATCCCTCGCCCACACTCTTCGAAGGGTCCGTCCGCGGCACACCGGAGCCCACGCCGGTCATCCAGGAGACCGCCCCACACAACGTCGTGCCCGCTTCGTCGAGTCGAGCGAGCACGGAGTTATGGACCGCAGCGCCTGGTATGAGCTGGCCATTCGATCCGCCTCCGGCAAGCGGGACTCATGTGCCGCTCGAGCCACGGCCCCGACCAGCTACACCCGAACGGTTCGATCCGCCGACGACGCCGAGTGACGACCATTCAGCAGCTGTCGTCCTGGCCGAATCGACCGACTTCCCGGTCATAGCGGTCCACTACCCAGAACCTGAGGACCATCGTGGCCGGCAGCATCACGACGATCCTCGACAGCTGCCAGAAGCGCCGCCGGATCCGACACCGTCCCAGCCGGCCGACCCCCCGACGAATCCGCCCACGGGCAGCGCTCCCTCCGAACCGGTCGACAACACACCGCCGCCGGCGACCACGCCCGGAGACCCGACATCGAACCCGTCCAACGCCGATACCCCCGCTGCCGCGACCACAAGCGATGGTGCCGCCATCGCGAGCGGATAGCGGTGACTGACCGGGTGTACCAACGACACAGGAATGGTCCGCACCTGGCTGGGGTAGCTCACGCTCGTCTGTCGGTATACCGGCCCCACCGAGCCTTAACGGCACCGGCGGGGCCGGTGTTGTCCGGATGCTCGTCGTCAACTCTGACTTCGCGACGTCCTGAGCTTCCAGCCGTCACGATTGCGTAGCGGTGTGCAAGACCGTGGTCCTGCGGGGAATAGAGTGCAATATCGTTGTGGTTTCCGTGGCCGAACGAGGTACGGGGCGGTGCGATATGGACGATGGACGCCGCGCGTCCGGCGACATCAGCTCGATCGAGCGGGTCGACCCACTGGTGCCGACAGACGGCGGGCCGATCGTGACTCCAGGCAACGTCGAACACATTGCCTCGGTGCTGGCCGACCCCGCGCAGGCCTGGCGGTCAGAGCCGGTCGGTCGCAAGATGGCGGCAGCGAATCTTCGCGGCATCGACATCCCGGACAACGCCGATCACGTGGTGATCGACCGCGAGCTCGAGCAGGCGATGGGCGATGACGACATGGTGCCCGGGTTGTGGCTCAAGCGGGCAGCCGCGGCCGCGGATTCGGTCGCTCTGATCAAGACACCCCGCGGACCGGCGACCGGCTTCCTGGTGTCGGACGAGCTGCTGCTCACCAACTGGCACGTGTTCCCGACGTTGGAATCGGCACAAGATCCTCGGGTCCGCGCGGTCTTCCGGTTCGAGGAAAACGAAGCCGGCCAGATCCGTTCCTCGGTGAGCTTGAGGTTGGACCCGGACCGGTTCTTCGTCACCGGCGACCGGGAACTCGACTTCGCGTTGGTGGCAGTCGCCGCACTGCCCAACGGAAGAGCGGCGGCGACCAGATTCGGCCGGATCCGATTGAACCCGGCCATCGGGAAGGTCCTCCAGGGCCAGCCACTCAACATCATCCAACATCCGGGCGGGAATCCGCGCAAACTGGCGTTCCGACAGAACCTGTTGCTGAAGGTGGACCCGACACGGCTGATCTATCAAACCGACACGATGCCCGGATCGTCCGGTTCACCGGTGTTCAACGACGAGTGGGAGCTGGTCGGGCTGCACCATCGTGCCGAACAGGCACAGGACGCTCAGGGCAGGCAGATCGACATCAACGGCAACCTCGTCACACGACAGACACCCGATCACCTACGCCACTGGATCGCCAACGCGGGCATACGTGTATCGAGCATCGTCGCTCGACTGGAAACGCTGAACCTGTCGACGGACCAGGCCGCATTGCTCACCAAAGTTCTGCAACAAGACTAGGAGCAGGTCCATGTCGACAACGCTGCTGTTCATCCATGGTCGTAGCCAGGAGAGTGACGACGAGATCGCTCGCGATCCTGACCGGCTCGCGGCCTACGTCCTGGGTATGAAGCGGAAATGGGTCGGGGGCCTGGCCAAGGGATTGATCACGGCTGGACGCGGTCCTATCGACGAATCCCACGTCGTGTTCCCGTTCTACGGCAACGTCTTCGCCACCGCCATCAAGGATTTCGAGGCAGGCGGTGGCCGACGGCCGGAGCTCGAAATGCTCGACACCGCTGCCGACGCCGACGAAGCGAAGCTGGTGCAGACAAAGGTCGCTCTGCTTCTGGATGCCGCGGGCGCGATCCGCTACGACCCGGTCAAAGAACTCGGCTACACCGATCCCGGGGTCGGGCTCACCGAACACGACGTGGCGCAGGAGCTCGGGTTCGGAGATGCGCTCAAGCTGCCGGTGGTGCGTGGCGCCCTGCAATTCCTGAGCCGCAAGACCGGGGCACCCGCGCTGATCATCGAACGATTCCTCGACGACGTCGCCTACTACCTGGAAATGACCGAGATGCGAGAGCAGGTCCTCGCTCTCGTCGAGCGGGACCTACGGGCGAAAATGGGGTCGGGTGGTGATGTCGTAATCGTCGGGCACAGCCTGGGCAGCATCGTCGCCTACGACCTGCTCACCCGGCTCCCGGCGGCATACAAGGTCAGGCAGCTGGTGACCGCCGGCAGCCCGTTGGGGTTCCCGATCGTGCAGAAGAACCTTCTGGGCAAGGTCGCCGGGCGGCGCCCCGGTATCCCAGCGCAAGTCCCGACCCGCGCAGCTGCGTGGTTGAACGCCTATGACGTGCTGGACATCGTCGCCCTCGTCCACCCGTTGGCGGGAACATTCGACGAGTCCTTCGCCGGCCAGCTCGCCGATGAGCGAACCCACAACCCGACCGGACCCCATGCCATCGAAGACTATCTCGCCGACCCGGACGTCGCGGTGCCGATCGCTCGTGCGATGGAACGATGACTCTCCTAGCTGATCCTGATCTGTGGATTCGACGAGGCGGGATTGTCGGCGCGCATGCATAACAGGTGAACGGGGAAGCGACATGGTTGAATCTGCGGAGTCTGGCGACCTGGCTCGCCTGCACGAGGACCTGCGTGCCGAGTACGCGCAACTGCTCGACATCGTCAACGGGTTCGATCAACGACTGCTCACCATCAAGGGCTGGGGGGTCACGCTGAGTCTGGCCGCCCTGGGCCTGGGATTTCAGCAGAACCACTACGGCTTGTTCCTCGTCGCTGCCGCCAGCGGGGTCGCGTTCTGGCTGCTCGAGGCATTCACCAAAGCTCACCAGGTGCACTACTACCCCCGCATGCGTGCCATCGAAATGACTGCGCACACGCTGTTCTCGGTAGCGTTGCCCGGCGGCGAACGTGCATCCTCACCGCTCATCGACTGGAGTTGGTGGGTCGCCGAAAACCCGGTCCGACCCGACGGGCACCGGGCCGACCCTGCCGATCCGAAACCGGGGGAGCGCCCATCCTCGTGGTGGCGGCGGCAGCCGTGGTTCTTTGCTCACGTCATGTTTCCACACGTCGTCGCTATCGCGTTGGGAACCGTGTTGTTCGTGCTCGGCCTGGCCGGGGTCCTCGGCCCGATCTGAGAGCCAGATTTCGCCGATACCAGTGGATCTCAGCGTTGCCGCCCGATACCGGAATTCACCGATAGACGACGTCCGAATTCACAGCAGCTGGGGGCCGCGGAGTAACGGTCGCGTGTGGTGGTGATTTGGACGGCGGCCCCGGGGCGGTGGAAACTCCGATCCGACGTGGGCGCCGAGGGTTGTCAGCGTCGCTCGGGGGATGATAGTGCCGTGTGATGGTGTCCTCCTGACCCACCGACCGAGGAGCGCGTAGTCCGGCTCGATAGGTGCAGACATGAGCGACAGTTCCGACTCCGGGAATGGGTTCGGGCGACCAACGGCGGGAATCGAATTCGGCGCCGTGGCTGCTTTCGCCGCCGCGTGGGAAGCCGATGTCGAGCCGCCGCTCATCGCCGACTACCTGCCGGGCGCACGCCTGGATGCGCTGATCGACCTGATCCGGATCGACCTGCGGCATCGGCGGCTGCGCCGACCGCCCGCGACCCACCCCGACGATCCCGTCGCGGCCACCCCCAGGCCCAAGCGGCTGCGCGAATACTGTGCCGAATTTCCCGAGCTGACGCGGGATCGAATTCCGGCCAGTCTGGTGTACGACGAGTTCGTGATCCGCCGCCACAGCGGCGAACGCGTGGATGCGGGCGAATATCTGCGGGAGTACCCCGAGCAGGCGGCGCGGCTGCGCGAGCTGCTCAACGCCGACCACGAGGACCAAAGCACCCGGCGCGGCGGCCCGGAACTTACCGCCGCGACCTCTGTCGATTCGATCACCTCGTCGGGGGATGCGACTCGCACTGCCGCCGACCCCCGCACCGCCCACGACCCGACCGGTACCCCGGCCACCAGACTGGGCCGTCTCGTGATCGGCGATCGCATCGATGATTTCGATCTGCTCACGGCCCTGGGCAGCGGTGCGTTCGCTCGGGTGTTCCTGGCCCGGCAGCGCTCGTTGCAGCGGCTGGTCGCGGTGAAGATCTCCGCCGACCGCGGCACCGAACCGCAGACCCTGGCCCAGCTCGACCACGACTACATCGTGCGAGTCTTCGATCAGCGGCTGCTGGACGAGCCCGACCTGGACAGAGATCCCGGTGGGCCTCGGCTGCGACTGCTGTATATGCAATTCCTGCCCGGCGGCACCCTGCTGGGCGTGTTGCACCGGGTACGGGCCACCCCACCGGACCAGCGCAGCGGACAGCTGCTGCTGGACGCGGTGGATGCCGCGATGGCGGAGAAGGCCGAGATCCGGCCGACCGATTCCAGTGTGCGCGCGGAGATCGCGAGGCTGTCGTGGCCGGAAACCGTCGCCTGGCTCGGGCGCAGGCTCGCCGAGGCGCTGGCCTACGCGGACGCGAATGGCGTGCTGCACCGTGACGTCAAACCGGCCAATGTGCTGCTCACCGCCGAGGCCGTGCCGAAGCTCGCCGATTTCAACGTCAGTTTCAGCCGCGATCTCGACGAGACCAACCCGGTCGCCTATTTCGGCGGCACATTGTCGTACATGGCGCCCGAACAGCTGGAGGTCTGCCACCCTGGCTACGACCGGTCCGTCGACGATCTCGATACCCGCGCGGACATCTATTCGCTCGGCGTTGTGCTGTGGGAGCTGCTCACCGGGGACAAGCCATTCGACGACACCACCGCGGGCGAACACGACGATGCCACCACGCTGGCGGCCATGGTGCAGCGCCGTCGCGCCGGGGTGGATCCGGGCGCGCTGGAGCGGATTCCGCCTGACTGCCCGGCGGGGCTGCGCCGGGTGCTGCTGATGTGCCTGGCGCCCGAGCGTGACCAGCGGTGGGCCGGTGGCGCGGAACTGGCTCAGCAGCTGGAGGTGTGCCTCGACGAGCGCGCCCGAGACCTGGTCGACCCGCCACCGTCCAGCTGGCGGCTGCGACTACGGCCCTGGCTGGTGCCGGTGGTGGCGCTGGCCCTTATCATCCCGAACGCGCTCGCATCGGCGTACAACATCGAGCACAACGCGACGCTGATCTTCGAACGGCTGAGCCTCCCGGCGCAGCACGCGGCACGGTTCACCGCAGCCATGACGAACGTGGTGTTCTTCCCCTTGGGCATCGCCCTGGTGCTGTACATGGCGCGGTATCTGCTCATCGTCCCGCGCGGCCTGCGCCGGGGCCGGGAATACGACTCACGGGTGCTGGCCCGGGCACGATCGGACGCCCTGTTGTTCGGCGATCGTGCTGTGCTGGTGTCGTTTTCGCTGTGGACTCTGGCGGCGATCATCATCCCGCTCGTGATGTACTTCACGACCAAAGAGCTCACCGGGGAAATGCTGCTGCACTACCTGGGCGGAGCAGTGGTCTGCGGTGCGATGGCAGTGGCCTACCCATTCTTCCTGGTGACGTTCTACATGGTGCGCTGTCTGTATCCGATGCTCCTCCCACACGGCGACATCACGGCGGTCGATGCGCTGCGCCTGCGCGGACTCGATCGCCGGTGCACCGTGTATCTCGCCGTGGCGGCGGCGGTGCCGCTGCTGGCGATTGCCGGGGTGACCTTGCTTCCCCCGGACGACATGCCGTTGGTGCTCCTGGCCGTGCGAGTGTTGTGCGTTGGCGCGGTCCTTGCCTTCATCGTCGTGTATGTGCTGTTCCGGGCGATCGAGGCCGATCTGAGGGCGCTACGACGTGTGGTGGATCCGGTCGGCGGACAGCGGGAGCCGGACGCGATGCGATCTTGACCGCTCTCGTCACAGCGGCCTCTCGACTTCGTGCGGAGTGGGTCGCCGATAACCAGGCTTGCTCGATCTCGCTACGCGGGTGCGACGGTGAAAAGCCGGGTTGCGCCACGACGCCTACCCCCATAGCTGGTGACGTCCCTCCGCGGTACCGAAACATGCTGCCTTGGAATAGCTTTCGGACGTCAAAGAAGATACCGACACTCTGGCGGAATCGCCACTGTCCTCGGCTGTTTGCCTGTGGAATAGGTCCCGCGTCGTCTGAACGCAGACGCACGAGCGGAGGTCGGCGCCGAGGAGGGCTCCGTAGAATCGTTCGACGTCCGGCAACGCCTCGCTGCATGCACGCTCATGAATCTCGGAAAAATAGTCGCGAAGCAGTGCCCTCGCGGCGTGAACAACGGGCTCGCTACCGCCGGCATCATCCATGCCGAGAATCTCGCGGACCCGGGCCCGAAATTGGTTACGGGACAACGAGAAGCTGTCGCGGATCTCCTCCGCCGACGGCCCGCCGACCGGCTGTAGCCGGAGGGCGAAGTCGATGATGGCTTCTTCTTCGGGGTGCATGCTCGCAACCCGGTCAGAAGGCGGCTTCGTCGAGGTCCATGATCTCGCGGTCGAGATTGGCCAGGACACCACGGGTAGCAGTCAACTGCGGCAGCACGTTGCGGGCGAAGAACCCTGCCACGGCGACCTTGCCGCGATAGAAGGAGGCATCACGCGCTGCCGTGCCGGCGGTCAACGCCGCCTCGGCGACGATAGCTTGCTCCAGCAGCCGCCAGCCGATCAGCAAATCACCCACGGCCACAAGGAAACGCACCGAACCGAGGCCGACCTTATACAACTCGCGCGGGTCCTTCGCGGCGGACATCATGTAGCCGGTCAGCGCGACAGACATGGCCTGGACGTCGGCCAGAGCGGTGGCCAGCAGTCGCAAATCGGCTTTGACGGCCGCGCAGTCGGATTTCACGGTGAGTGTGATCTGGTCGGTGAGATGTGCCAGCGCGGCGCCCTGCCCGCGAACGATCTTGCGGAAGAAGAAGTCCAGAGCCTGGATGGCAGTGGTCCCCTCGTACAGCGAGTCGATCTTGGCGTCCCGGACGTACTGCTCGATCGGATAGTCCTGCAGGAAACCCGAGCCACCGAGGGTCTGCAGTGACTCGGTCAACATCTCATACGCTCGTTCAGACCCGACGCCCTTGACGATCGGCAGCAGCAGATCGTCGACCTGACGCGCCATCTGTGCATCCGCGCCCGAGACCGCCTGGGCGACAACACTGTCCTGATGCGCTGCCGTGTAGAGATAGACCGCGCGCAGACCTTCGGCATAGGACTTCTGCAGCATCAGACTGCGCCGCACGTCAGGGTGGGCGATGATCGGCACCCGCGGAGCGGTCTTGTCCAGCATCTGGGCCATGTCGGCGCCTTGGACCCGTTCTTTGGCGTAGGCCAGCGCGTTGAGATACCCGGTGGACAAGGTGCCCGCAGATTTCACGCCGACGGTCATGCGAGCGTTCTCGATCACCTTGAACATCTGGGCGATGCCGTCGTGCACGTCACCTACGAGATAGCCGACGGCCGGGATTCCGTGTCCGCCGAAGGTGATCTCGCACGTCGGCGAGGATTTCAGTCCCATCTTGTGCTCGACGCCGGTGACGAAGACACCGTTGCGGTCACGCAGATCCAGGGTTTCGGGATCGAACAGATGGTTCGGGACATAGAACAGGCTCAGCCCCTTGGTTCCCGGACCCGCGAACTCGGGACGGGCCAGCACGAGGTGGAAGATGTTCTCGGCGGTGTCGCCGACATCGCCACCAGAGATGAATCGCTTGACGCCTTCGATGTGCCAGGTCCCGTCGGCCTGGGCGATCGCCTTGGTGCGTCCGGCGCCGACATCGGAGCCGGCATCCGGCTCGGTGAGCACCATCGTCGCCGACCAGCCTCGTTCGATGCCGATCTTGGCCCAGCGCTTCTGCTGCTCGTTGCCCACGCCATACAGCACAGTGGCCATTGCCGGGCCCAGGCTGTAGAAGAAGGCCGCCGAAGGGTCGGCACAACTGAGTATCTCGTTGACCGCCCAGGTCAGTGCCGCCGGCGCCGGCTGGCCGCCCATGCCTTCGGCCATCCCGACCCGCCACCACTGTGCGTCCTTGGCCACCTTCACGGTGGCTGCCAGCGCCTCGGACACCACGATGCGATGTTCCTCGGGGATGAACGTGGGTGGGTTGCGGTCGGCGACGGCGAACGATGCGGCCAGCGGACCTTCAGCCAAGGCGGCAGCCTCGCTCAGCATCACCTTCGCGGTCTCGGAGTCCAGGTCGCCGAATGCCCCGGAATCAAGAATGGAATCCAATCCCAGTACTTCGAACAAGTTGAATTCGATGTCCCGAACATTCGCGATGTAATGGCCCACGTTCCGACTCCATTTCCCGGCGTTGACGGTTATGGGGAAACGATGCACAACAATCCGGGATCTACGCAACCGTAACCCGGGAAACCTACGGCAACGAAACCGTAGGAAACCAGGAACGGCCCCTTTGTGAGCTCGATCACTGCTAGTTCTGATCGCTTGCCCATCTCGCTGTGTTGCGTCTCGAATGGGAGCGCGCCAAAACCTTGCGATGTTCGTCGACTCGCGAGCGCGAGATAGAGCGCCGCGGCGTCTTACGTCAAAGTTGCTATGCGTGTTACCATTTCGGCAACCATGGGTCAACCTCGCGTTGCACGTAAAGAGACGCGAACACCGTCGACAACCAGCTCGGCCGACTGCATGTCCTTATTCAACCCGACGGCGCCCATCATGAGATGGGCATTTCAGAGCAAGGCATCATGCCCTTGTCTGGAGATTCCTGTGTCCGAAAATCTGAGTGCCCACAAGGCTCAGGATCCAACTAGGCTCGAAATAGTCGCAATGCCGAGCCCTTGACATTGCTGCAACCCACTGCTGGACATTCCATGACGGACTGTAGATATCGATTCTTTACTGTCTCGCAGCGGGTCCTTGAACACCCAATGGTGAGCACGTCGTTGTCGGCGGCGATCGTCGCTGCGGCGTCGGTCTCGATGACCGCGGCGGTCGGTGTCAGCGCGGCGCTGTACCCGATGGCGCCGAGTCGGGCAGCGAGGTGCGCTTTTCGGCCGGTCAGACGCCGGGGTCGATGAGTACTTTTCCTTCGACCTGTCCGGCGGCCAGGCGGTCCAGGCATGCGCCGAGCTGTGCCAACCCGGCCGGCGGCTCGGCGAATTCCTCGCCGAGGATGGGCATTTCGGTCAGGATCTGCAGGGCAGCGGGCAGATCGGTATCGCAGACGTGTGCCAGTGTGGTTTCGAGGGTGATCTCGCGGAAGATCATCGAGTGCAGGTCGAGTTCGGGTTTCTGCTTCGGGATACCGACGGCTTCGACGCGGCCGCCGTCGGTGACCAGGTCCAGCGCGAGTGCCAGTTGGCCCGGCGCGCCGCTGGCCTCGATGACCACGTCGGGTTTGGCGCCGTCGAGGGCGTTGGTGATGTCCGCTGTCAGCGACGACGACGCGGTCACGGTGATATCGGCACCGAGGCGCTGGGCGCGAGCCAGGCGTGAGTCCGCGATGTCGACGACGGTGATCTCGTAGTCGCCGAGATGACGTAATCCGGCCAGCACGAACGAGCCGATCGCACCCGCTCCGATCACCACGACGCGATCTCCCGCCACGGCGCCGGCGCGGCGCGCGGCGTGGATGCCCACGGCCAGCGGTTGGGCCAGGGCGGCATGGTCGCTGCTCAGGCCGGGTGGCAGGGTACGCAGTGTCGCGGTGGGCACCGCGACGTATTCGGCCATCCCGCCGTGGATATTGAGGCCCAGCGTCCGGTACCGCGTGCACTTGTTGGTCCGGCCCTGGTGGCAGCGCCGGCACTCACCGCACCAGATGCCTGCGCCGCTGGCGACCAGGGTGCCCGGCACCAGCGGGGACTGTGGGTCGACCTCGACGATCTCGCCGACGAATTCGTGCCCGGGGATGAGCGGACCGAGGTGCCCGCTGTGCGGGTGCGGCTGGTGGACGGGAAAGACTTTCGGCCCGGCGGTCCACTCGGCGGCATCGGTGCCACAGATTCCCGATCGCAGGACTTTCACCAGAGCTTCCCCGGGACCGGGGGTTGGAATCCGGACTTCCTCTACCCGAATGTCCTGTGGCCCATGGTAGAAGGCGGCTCGCATCGTCGATGGCACAGCAGTGTCTTTCTGCTCGAAAGGAGGAGTTCGGTCTCAGTGGGGGTTTGGATCCGGGCCGGTGAGGGCACCGGCCCGGATCCGCGGTGTCACACGGTGGCGGGAGCGCCGTCGCGCGGGTCGGAAACCGTTTGGGCGGCAACAGTTTCAGTGACGGCTCCGGTGCGCGGCAGCAGCAACGCCACTACCGCGGCGAGGGCGAAGAAGCCCGCGCAGACGATCAGACCGCCCTGGAAACCGATGCTGGCGGCCAGCCCGGCCAGGATGAACGGCGCCAGCGCCGAGACACCGCGTCCGACGTTGAAGCAGAACCCGGCACCGGTGGCGCGGGCCCTGGTCGGGAACAGTTCGCCGAGGTAGGAGCCGAACAGGCCGAAGAAGGCGGTGAAGGCGCCGAAGAGGGGGCCCAGCCACAGCAGAGCGGTCAGATCGGTGGTTATCGCGTAGATCGGCAGGGTCGCCGCGACCCCGAACAGGGTGATGACGATGGTGCGGTGGCGGCCGATGTGGTCGGCGAGGTAGCCGAATCCGTTGTAACCGGCGAACATTCCCAGGTTGACGATGGTGACGAACAGTGCGACCGATCCCTTGTCGAGGCCTCGCTCGGTGGTGAGGTAGGTGGGCAACCAGGTCATCGCACCCCAATAGCCGAACAGGGCCAGGGCGGCCATGAGGGTGCCGAGCAGTGTGCGGCGGCGCAGCGAAGAGCCCAGCACATCACGGACGGAGACGACCTCGGCGGTCTCGGCCTTCTGCGCGGCCCAGGTGGCGGATTCGGTGAAGAAGATCGCCACAATGGCGATCGGCAGCACGACCGCGGCGCCTGCTACCAGGAACATCAGCCGCCAGTCGGGCAGGAACCAGCCCGAGATGGTGGCGGCCATGGCACCGCCGGCGGGGAATGCGCTGATCACGAACGCCGCGGCGCGACCACGGTGCTTTTCCGGCCAGGTTTCCACAACGTAGGCCGAGACCACGCTCCAGACCGCGCCGAGGCCGATACCGGCCAGGAACCGCAGCAGGAGGAAGACCTCGAAACTCGGGACGACCGCGATGGCGGCGGTGAACAGGCCGAAGGTGGCCAGCGAGGCGAGCAGTGCCTTCTTGCGGCCGAAGTTGTCGGCGATGTAGCCGCCCAGCACGCTGCTGACGCCGATCCCGACCAGGGTGGCGGTGGCCAACAGGCCGCCCTGGGTGATCGTCAGGCCCATGTCCTTGCGGATCGCGGGCAGCCCCATCGACAGCAGGACGATTTCCAGGGCGTCGAACAAGTAGGCGAGGAAACACCCGCCGAGCACGATCCAACGTGTACGTCGCATCGTTGTACCTCCAGTGTGAGCTGCTGGGGTCGTGCCCCGGGCAGCGGTGATCTTCGAAAGCGGGCAGAAGCGTTGCCACGCTGGGTGTGGAATCAGAACCTGGGCACGCCGCCGGCACATGCTGGTGAGAGCTTCGGCTTGTTCCGTTCGATCCGTGCCTCGACGGGCCGGTCGTATGGTTCCGGGGGCTGCGCCGCCCGGACGAGTTGCCGCTGGTGAGCGGGCTATCGGGCTTCGTGGGGAGCGAGCACCAGATCGAAGGTGATGCTCGTCCACTCACCTCGGGGGTGAGCGCCGTCGGGTGCGGCGGTGTCGGTGTGCCGGGTGACCTCGACGACGAGGCTGTTCTTGACACCGAACACTGCGTCGCAGTCCAGGTAGGCGTCGCCGGCGACGAAGAGGTGGGTGATCAGCTGCCGGAAGCCCGGTGCGGTGACCAGGAAATGCAGGTGTGCGGGCCGCATGGGGCCGCGGCCGGTGGCGGTGAGCAGGTCGCCGACCGGTCCGTCGTGTGGGATCGGGTAGGGGGCGGGAAGCACCGACCAGAACCGGTACTCGCCGTCGGCGCCAGAGTTCAGCCAGCCGCGGCCCGCGGTGCGGTTGTCGGGGTATTGGACGTCGTAATAGCCGTCGTCATCGGCTTCCCATACCTCGATCCGGGCGCCGACCACCGGGTCGCCGGTGGTCGAGCGCACCTGGCCCGACACATGACAGGGAACTCCCGATGCGCCTTGGGCGATATCCCCGCCCAGGGCGATCTCGGGGGCGTCGTCGACGAAGAACGGCCCGAATACCGTCGACTCCGTGGCGCCGGGTGCGTCGGGTTCGTTGATCGCGACGGTGAGCATCGACAGGCCGAGGACGTCGGAGAGCAGGATGAACTCCTGCCGTCGGCTGTCGGTGATATGTCCTGCGCGGGTAAGGAATTCGATCGCGGCTTCCCACTCGGACTCGGTGAGCCGGATGTCTCGGGCGAAAGCGTGCAGGTGCTGGACGAGGCTGTGCATCACCGCGCGCAGGCGTGGGTCGGGAGTGCCGGCGAAACTGGCCAAGACTTCCGCGGTGACGGCGGCTTCCCGATCCGTTGCGAGAGCCTGCTCGGCGCTCATTGCTGCAGTCCCGCTGGATCAGATCCGGCCCACGCACCGGACAGGATGGCGCGCACTCCTTCCTCGGTGACCGGCGTGGGGTTGTCGGCAGGGGCGATCGCGGTGATGTCGTCGATGACGGTATCTATCTCCGCTTCGCTCATGCCCAGCTCACCAAGGCCGGCGGGAACGCCCAGCCCGGCGCCGAGTTCACGCAATGCGTCGACGATGTCGGTGCGGCCCAGCGCTCGGGTGATGCGGTCGGTGGCTTCGGCGGCGTTGGGGGCGTTGTAGGCCAGTACGTAAGGCAACACGATGGCGTGGGTCTGGGCGTGGGGCAGGTCGAACGCACCACCGAGCACGTGACAGATCTTGTGGTGCAGGCCCGATCCGGCTACGGCGAACGCCGATCCGGCCAAGTAGGCACCCAGCAGCAGTTCACTGCGACTGGCCGGGTCGGTCGGGACATCGGCGAGGGTGGCCAATCCGGCGACGAGATGACGGATGCCGTCCTCGGCAACCGCGCTCGACACCGGGCTGCGCCGCGGCGCCCAGAACGCCTCCACACAGTGTGCCACCGCGTTCAGGCCGCTGGCCACGGAAAGGTCCACCGGCAGTGAGGCGGTGAGCTCAGGGTCGTAGACCACGGTCTTGGGCAGGACCCGTTGATCGGTACCGGTGGTCTTGCGGCCGCGATCGGTCATGCCCCACACCGGGGTGACCTCGGATCCGGCGTAGGTCGTCGGGACGGCGAGGATCGGCAGTCCGGTGGTGTGGGCGACAGCTTTGGCTGTGCCGGTGGTGGATCCGCCGCCTACCGACAGCACCAGATCGGCATCAGCCTCCGTGGCGGCCTTGCGGGCCAGTTCGGCGACCTCGACGGGAACATGGGGCCGGACTTGGGCGAAGGTGGCCACGACACGGTCGGCGAACGGCGCGCACATCCGGGTCGCGACCTCGCCTTCGGCGTCGGTGGCGATGAGCAGAATGCGCTGGGCGCCGAGCAGATCCAGTTCGACGAGCAACCTGGTGCGAGCCGTGCCTGCGCCGAAGACGACACGGCCGGGGAGGCCGTCGTAGGTGAAGGTTGTCATCGGATCTCCCCGGGAATGACGGTGGGCCCGTAGGCCAGCAGCAGCCACTGGTCGTTCGCGCGCACCCAGATCGCCTGGGCCCGGTTGGCCAGCTGCTTGCGCACCCCGCCTGCAGTGATGTCGGCGTGCATCTCCCCGGAGACCACCGCGGTGTCGCCCACGACGACGATCTGGTGCACAGGATGGTCGATGGAGTGGTAGACGTAGTGGCCGGTACGCAGTTTGCCCAGGTAGGTGTCGAGGGTGTCGACTTCGGCGTTGGAGTGGGTGTAGAGCAGTCGCGGGTGCGCCGTAGCGGCGAAAGCGTCGATGTCACCGGCCAGCACGGCGGCGTAGCGTGCCTCCTCGAGTGTGCGGATGGTCGATTCGATCTCGGTGGTGTCGAGGGTGTCGCCGGTCATGAGAGTGCTCCTGTCTGCGGTGTGGGGGAAAGGGTTTCGGACAGCGCAAGTGCGCTGCGGCGGCGCAAGGTGGTCAGGACTTCGGCCATGTCGGCTGCTGCCAGCCCGCTGGTGACAGCGTCGTCGAGCACGGCGAAGGCGGCCTCGGATCCGGGCAGGGTGAGCCGGTGGCGGTGGGCCAGCTCCAGCGCCAGGGCCAGGTCCTTGCGGATCAGCGACACCGGTGCCGCGACCGGGGTCGATTCCGGGGCGAGGTAGGCCTGCTGCTTGTAGCCGACATACGGCGCACCCGCCGCGCTGCTTGCGAGGATGCCGTAGTAGGTAGCGGGGTCGAGGCCGCCTGCTTCGGCGAGCAGGATTCCTTCCGCCACAGCCTGACTCAGGCCCGCCAGGACGGCGTTGACGGCGAGTTTGGCCGTGGACCCGGCGCCGACCGGGCCGGCGTGGAACTGTGCTGCGGTCATCGCGGCCAACACCGGGCGTACCCGCTCGAACTGTTCGGGACCGGCGCCGACCATGGTGGTGATCGTCGCCGACTCGGCCATGGACACGCTGCCCGAGACCGGTGCGTCGACGACTTGCAGCCATGGCAGAGCGGCGAGTTCGCGCACGACCTCGGGACCGACGGTCCCCATGACGATGTGCAGGTGGCCGGGCGCGACGGTACGCAGGCTGTCGGTGACCAGCGCACGGGTGACCGCACCGTCGGGCAACATGCTGATCGACAGTTCGGTGCCGGCCAGCGCGTCGGGGGCCTCGACCAGCGTCACCGACGCGCCGGCCTGATCGGCCATCGGGTCATAAGCGTGGACGGTGTGCCCGGCGGCGGCCAGGTGGTCGGCCATGGGCCTGCCCATCCGGCCGAGGCCGGCGAACCCGATCAGCATGAGTACCCTCGCCCCGCCGCAGAGTTTGTCGCCGGGTGCTGGACCATGGTGGTGGAAAGCTGGGACAGCCGAATCGGCCGAGGTGGAGCGAGCGGGGAAGACACGGGTCTCCTTCGTCGTCGATGACGGAAGTGGGGCGAAAGCCACCGAATGTGTTCAGTATCATTAAACATCTGGCGAGTGATGTCAACCACTTCGCGGTGGATATTTCATGAGAGTGAACAAGTTGCCGTCGAAGGTTGCGTCTGACAGTTGCCTGTATGCAGCCTGTGAACAGCGAATTCCCTGCGCCGCAACGGGTTCGCCGGGGTGCGCCACATCGGGGCGGTATGTTCATTTCGGGTGAACGGATATTGTTCATTGATAGTTGACGAGTGGACGAGGAGTGCGCTGATGCAGGACAGGATCGGGCCCGCGCTGAAGCGGGCACGTCAGGACCGCGGGTCGAGCCTGCGCGCGGTGGCGGCTGCGGTCGGCATCTCGGCCAGCCAGCTCTCCCAGATCGAGAACGGCAAATCCCAGCCTTCGGTGAGCACCCTGTACGCCTTGGTGAACCACCTCGAAGTCTCCCTCGACGAGCTTCTGGACATCAGGTACGGACGAAACGCCGAACCGTCCGCCGAACCCGTCGACGATCCCGCGACGCGAGTGGTGCAGCGCGGTGCGACCAATCCGGTGCTCGAGATGGCCGATGGCGTGCGGTGGGAGAAACTCGCGGTCGGCTCGGGCGCTGATGTGGATGCCCTGCTGGTCACCTACGAACCGGGCGCGGCGAGCTCGGCGGACCGGATGCCGATGCGCCACTCCGGAACCGAGTACGCCTACCTGTTCGCCGGGGAGCTGACCCTGCTGCTCGACTTCGACAAATACACCGTCACCGCCGGCGACTCGCTGTGTTTCGACTCCACCCGTCCGCACCTGTACGTCAATCAGTCCGACGAGCCCGCGCGCGGAGTGTGGTTCGTCGCAGGCCGTCACGAGTCCGGTCCCAGTCGAGCGTGGGTGGCTGAACAGCTGGGGGAGTCCACGACCGGATCGCCGCTGCGTGTGAGCAACGCGGTCGATGCGCTGCTCGGAGGAGCCCCGGGGCGGCCATCGGCCACCGGCCGCGACTCCTAGCCGCGAGCGGTGCCGTGGAACCCGCGGGTCGTCGAGCGCAATCTTCCAGCTGCGTAGCACTGCCAGTGTCTGGGCGGCGAAGGCCTCGTTTCGTCGCTGCGGCCCCGTCGAGCTGGCGCCGCGGTATTGTCGCTTCCTCGACCACACGCCGAAACCAACACGACGCGTCAGCAGCAATCTGCCGACGCCCAACAGGAGACCTGAGGTGGATTCCGGTACCGGAATCCGTTGTTGGCGAGCAGCTTCGAACCCGCGACGCCGAGAGTGGTAGTTCGGCCGGCGTCGGCTCACATTTTCACGGTCGCAGCCACCGATGAACGACCGTCCATGCCCAAACCAGGGCGTGCTGGGTCCATGCCAAGGCCGCTGGGATCGTCACCGTCAACACCGGTGTGCGCCGGAGCTCGTCGGTCATGCTGGACCGCCGGGGTTGGCGGGGGTGATGACGGCCAGGGCTCCAGGCCCGGCCGCGAAGTCGGAAGGCCTGCGGACAGCCACCCGGGCACGGGGTTGCCGTGGGATGTCAGCCCATGCGTTACGGGTGATCCACTGCCCCAACGGTATTCCCAGAAAGACGGTGGTCGAGACGGTGCCGGCGGGGTCACTCATGGTGCTGTGCTCCTATTCGGGGTGGGGCGCGGGTTACGCCGGTGTCCGCTTCATTGCGCTGGTCCACTCCTACGTGGTGATCGTCGCTTGCCGACGACGCGGGACCGACTGAGGATCTGATCACGAGAGTGATGAACTTCGGCCTCCCGACGGTCCGTCACCGGGCGGTTTGCCCCGCCGCGTCGGCGATTCGTTCATGTCGATGTGCCGGACTCGATGCCGAGCGGAATGCGTTCACGGCCTCCGGCGAAGCTGGTGAGCCGCTCGTCGAGCGTGGCGTGGCCACCGGCCGGCACCATCCCTACAGCCGAACCAATTCTGACACGAAAGCTATGCGCGGACAACGGGTTTGGTGCCAGGCGGGCGCGGTAGCCGGGCCGAAGCTTGGCATCCCTATCGCTACCGGGACGGTATAGGCGTGGAAGCGGCTGTGACGGGGGCATTCAGTCTGAAGCGCTGTCGAAATGCTCGAAATACCCACTGTCTCAACGTGAATCACCGTAGACTGGTGCTAGCGGGCCATCATGTGATGGACGCGAGTCGAGCCGACCACGATAGGGCAGCGGCTCCATGACGTCGCACGGGCTGCTCGTTGCGAAATGTCATGGGATCGGTAAGTCGCGGTCGTTGCCCACTATTTCCGCTGCCGGTGGAATAGTTCCGCGCCGGTGGCAGTCGTAATACTCCGCGCGTTCATGGCGATTGTCGGACTGCGAAGATCTGTGAAACAGGAATGGCTTGTCGCCGCGAGAGTTTGACCGACTGCCTGGTCGGATTGCTGAAATATAGCTTCGGGGCGAGCAAATTCTCTGCGTCTTGTCGCTTCTCCGGCCACTATTGACAGCGCATCAGTGGTGAGGCAATCTTGGTTTACCCAGCAGTTCCACCCTTATTCGACCTTCGCAAGCTTTCCAGTCACCGAGTGGGACTTTACCCGGACATCTGATCGAATACCTTGTAGGGGCCAGTGTGAGTGCAAATAGATCCGATGTAGAGCACGCAGAATTCGCCGTGGTGGAGAATGATCTCAACTGTCTGGAATATTCGCTCATCGAAAATCCCGACGACATATTCGACGACAGCTTCGAGCCGCAAGTGTGCGACATGGCGGATCTCGACGGCGATGCGGCGGCGCGGAGTCGCTTTATCGACCGACTCGGGGCAGCCATGGAGGAAGTCGGACTGGCCATCTTGATCAACCATGGTGCCGAAACGGTCCTGCCCGGCGCCGCTGACGCGGCACTGCAGATGTTCACGACGACACCCATCGAAGAAAAGATGAGGTACATCGCGACGGACTGCACATTCGGCGAGCCGCTGCAAATGGGGTACATCCCACTCCAGGAAAGTACGGCTTCACTGCCGAATTCGGTAGAAGCGTGGGAACTCGACAAAACGGCTTTCCGTATTCCGGGCGAAGACCCGGAAAAGGCTCTCACCTTCTGGCCGGGTGAGCGTTTCGAAGTGGCGCTGCGACCCTACTGGCAGGCTTGTGAGCGGATGGTGCTTCCGCTCGTGCACGCCATGTTCCGATATCTGGGCGTCGACCCTTCGTTGTACGACGAAGAGCTGTCTCCGCCGAACAGTGTGCTGAGGTTCAACCACTACCCGCCGATCGCCGATGCCGTCGCGGATGCCGGGAACACCGGCCGAGTCATCGCCCACGAGGACTACGGGCTGATCACGCTGTTGCCCGCTACCCCGGTAGAGGGCCTGCAGCTCTACCACCCGCGACACAAGACGTGGAGCAGGGTCCACGCGCCGGCCGGGTCCTTCGTCCTGAACAGCGGCGACTGGCTGAAGATGATCAGCAACGATCGCTTCCATTCCTGCACCCATCGCGTCAGCGTCCCTCGCGACCGCGCCCAGCGGGCCGTGCCCCGCCTCACCATTCCCTATGTCGTGCACCCTCACGAGACGTCGATCGTGGAAGTTCTGCCGGGCTTCGATCCGAAGTATCAGCCGATCAGCGGCCGGGATTTCATGACGAGGCTGGCTGCCAGGTATCTGGATCGCTGAGGTCTGCTGTGCGTCGGATCGACGCCGTGCGCAAATATAGTCGTCCGTCGACGGCTCGGATTCATTCAGAGGTGACAACGTGGGTTCCAGCAATTCCAATGAAGCGCTCGGCAAGTTCGGGGTGGTGGAGAAAGACCTCGATTATTCGCTCGAGGAAAGCCCCGACGACGTGTTCGACGACAGTTTCGAGCCGCCGATCTGTGATATGTCCGACCTGCAGGGCGACTCGGCCGCGCGGAAACGCTTCGTCGATATGCTCGGTCGCGCCATGGAGGATACCGGGCTGGCGATCTTGGTGAACCATGGGATCGATATCGACTCGCTCCAGGCCACCGACGCGTGCGCTCTGGAACTGTTCGCTTCGGTTCCCGAGGAACAGAAGCTGAAGTTCGCCGCGACCGACTACGTGTACGGCGGAGCGTTCCGCCGCGGGTACTTCGCGGTCCAAGAGTGGACACCGACACGGCCGAATGCCGTGGAAGCATGGGAGTTCTTTCGTGATTCCTTCCGTGTGCCCGGTGAGGATCACGACAAGGCGCTGACCTTCTGGCCGGAGGAGAAGTTCGAAACCGGTCTGCGGCCGTATTGGCGGGCGTGCGAGGAACTGACGCTGCCGCTCGTCCGGACCCTGCTCGAGTATCTGAACATCGATCCGTCGATCTACGACGAGGAACTTTCCCCACCGTACGGCGTACTGCGGATCAACCACTACCCGGCGCTGGCGGGCCGGGCGAGTGATACCGAGAACACGGGTCGCTTCATGACCCACGAAGACTACGGCCTCATCACCTTGCTGCCCGCCAATCCGATCGAAGGGCTGCAGCTCTTCCACCCGCAGCGCAAAACCTGGAGCAGGGTCACCGCCCCGCACGGGTCCATGATCTTGAACAGCGGCGACTGGCTCCAGATGGTCAGCAACGATCGTTTCCGTTCGTGTTCGCATCGGGTGTGCGCACCTCGGGATCCGGGCCATCGGGCGGTATCCCGGATCTCTGTTCCCTACCTCGTTCTGCCCCGGGAGGACTCGGTTCTCGAGGTATGGCCCGGCCGCACACCGAAGTACGGACCCATCGGCGCCAAGGACTTCATGGCGAAGCTGGCAGGCAAATACGTGGACTACGACGACTAGACGCGCTCCGAGCGGGATTCTTCCTGACATCCGGTCTGCCCCACTGTGCCTGAACGCGAGGAATGAATGGTGCCATGATTGACCACAGAGACTCCGGGCCGGGTGGATTGATTGCGATCGTAGGCATGGACTGTCGTTTCCCCGGCGCCGATGATCCGGACGAGTATTGGAAGCTTCTTTCCCAAGGGCGACATGTTTCCTACGGCCTCCCCACCGAACGTGGGTGGGACCTCAGCCGTGTGTACAACGAGGACCCGGCCGTCGAAGGGTCCACGTACATCCGGCGGGGTGGCTTCCTGCGTGACCTCGGCGAATTCGACGCGAGCCTGTTCGGGATAGGCCCGCGTGAGGCCACCACGATGGATCCGCAACAGCGGATGCTGCTGGAAAGTTCTTGGCTGGCACTGGAACGTGCGCGCCTGAGCCCACGGTCGCTGAGTAACGTCCGCTCCGGCGTGTATGTCGGAGCGACCGACAGCTATTACGGCCTGGCGGGCTCGAGAATTCCTGGCCTGGAGCGGCATCTGCTGATGGGGACGATGCTGAGCGCGACCTCGGGCAGGATCGCCTATGCCCTCGGCCTCAACGGCCCTGCCATCACGGTGGATACAGCCTGTTCGTCAGCTCTGGTGGCCGTGCACCTGGCGGTTCGAGCACTCCGCTCCGGTGAGTGCGATGTCACGATCGTCGGCGGCGCTACCGCGATCTCCGATCCGTCGATGCTGGCACGATACTCACGGCACAGGGTCCTGTCGGTGGATGGCTACTCCCGCGGATTCTCCGCCGACGGCAACGGATTCGCGCCGGCGGAGGGGGTCGCATCGTTGATCTTGATGCCGTTGGAACGAGCCCAGCTCCTCGGCAAGCCGGTGCTGGCGGTGATCCGCGGCAGCGCCGTCAACGAGGACGGAGCAAGCGCCACTCTGCAGGCGCCGAACGGGCGTGCGCAGCAGGCCGTGATCGCCGCCGCCCTCGACGACGCAGGGTTGCTTCCCCAGCACGTCGGTGCGATCGAAGCGCACGGCCCCGGAACGCCCCTCGGCGACACCACCGAGGCCGCGACTCTGCAGACCAGTTACGCACGGCACCATTCCGCGGACGACCCCCTGTGGGTGGGTTCGGTCAAGTCGAACATCGGCCACACACTCGCCGCCGCCGGACTCGCGGGCCTGGTCAAAATGGTGCTGGCGCTACAGCACGAGCGATTGCCCGCCACACTGCATGTGGAGAACCCCATCGCCGGTGTGGACTGGTCGACGGGCGGGATGCGGCTGCTGCAGCAGTCTCGTCCCTGGCCGCGTATGACAGAACCGCGTCGGGCAGGCGTCCTGTCGTACGGGATCACGGGCACCAACGCCCACGTCATCCTCGAAGAAGCGCCCGAGCCCGCCGCTGTCGGGCCTCGGCCCACGCGCGGGCGTGAGCCTTCTCCACTGCGCACGCAGCTACCGATGTGGTCGTTGTACGCGGCGTCGCCGTCCGCTCTCGTCGCACAGGCCGCGGCGCTGGCCGCGCACGTGCGCAGCAATAGAGGCCTCTCGGAGGTGGATCTCAGCTGGTCGCTCGGCACCACGCGCAGCGCTCTGACACATCGAGCTGTGGTCACCGGAGGTGGGAAAGAGGAACTGGTCGGGAGGCTCGACGCGTTCGCCACGGATTCGGCCCCGCTCGGCGTTGCCGTGGGGAAGGTGCGGCACGGACCCGGTCCCGTTTTCGTCTTTCCCGGTCAAGGGTCGCAATGGGTCGGGATGGGCGATCGGCTGCTCACCGACTCGCCCGTTTTCGCTCGATCGATGGCACGCTGCGCGGAGGCGCTGAGGCCCTACGTCGACTTCGACGTCGTCGCGGTGTTGCGTGGGGAACGGAGCGCACAAGTCGAGCGGGCCGAGGTGATCCAGCCGCTGCTGTTCGCGATGTACGTGTCGCTGGCCGAATTGTGGCAGAGCCTCGGGGTCAGGCCCGCCGCCGTCATCGGGCACAGTCAAGGTGAGATCGCCGCAGCTCATATCGCCGGAGCCCTCACACTCGACGAGGCCGCCCGCGTAGTGGCGCTGCGCAGCGCCGCGCTCCGGGTGGTCGACCAGCGAGGAGCCATGGCGTCGGTGGTGATGCCCGCCGAGCGCACAAGGGAATCGCTGTGCCGGTGGAACGGCCGGCTCGAGGTGGCGGTGGTCAATGGACCGTCGGCCACGGTGGTTGCCGGCGATGCCGACGCGATGACGGAGTTTCTGCAGCAGTGCGACCAACGCGGTGTCGAAGGTCGGCTGCTGCCAGTGGATTACGCTTCCCACAGCCGGCATATGGAGATACTGCGCGATCGTATCCTCGCCGATCTCGGCGCGATCCCATCGCGTGCGGCCCGGCTGCCCATCATTTCCTCGACCACCGGCGAGATCATCGATTCGACCAGTCTGGACGCTGCGTACTGGTTCGAGAACCTGCGCCGGACAGTGCATTTCGACGAGGCGATACGCCGTGCGCTGACCGTGGGATATCGGCAATTCGTCGAGGTATCTCCGCACCCCGTACTGACCGGCGCCATCGCCGAGATCGCATCGATGGTCGACATCGACGCCGGGGTCACCGGCACGCTGCAGCGCGGGCGAGGAGGAGGTGAAGACTTTGTTGCCGCCGTGGCCGACGCGCACGCCCAGGGCGCCGAGGTGGATTGGGAGGCACTGTATCCCGGTGCCCGCGAGGTCGACCTGCCCACGTATGCGCTGCAACGTCGGTCCTATTGGCTACCGACAACCAGTACGTCACGGAATAGACGAGAGGGATCGTTCGACATCGCAGACCACCCGCTCATCACCGCCACCACCGACCTTTCCGACGGCGGCATGGTGTGTGTGGGTCACCTCGATCTGACAGAACACTCGTGGCTGGCAGACCACAAGGTACTCGACCGGGTCATCGTTCCCGCCACGGTAACGGTCGAAATTCTCACCTGGTGCGCTGTGCGGGCGGGGGCAAGCGGGGTGCAGGACCTGGTCCTGAGTTCTCCTTTGCCGCTGACCGATATCGCAGTCGATATCCAGGTGATGTGCGGCCCGGTGGGACAGGACGGACGCCGGCGGTTGACCCTGCACTCCCGTGATCGTGGAGACAAGGGTCCATGGCGCTGCCACGGCGAGGCAACAACCGTCGACATGGTCGCGGTAGAAACCGAAGACGTTCCACAGGAACAGGTTTGGCCTCCGTCGGGCAGTCATAGCCTATCTGTGGACGGATGCTATCGCGCGCTGCGGGACAGAGGTTACGACTACGGTGCCGCCTTCCAGAACCTCACGGCCGCGTGGAGCAAAGACGGCACGCTGTACGTCGAAGTCCATCTGGCGCAGCACCAGGCCGCGCACACCGAAGGCTTCGCTGTTCATCCCGCTCTTGTCGACTCGATCCTGCACGCCCTACTGCTGACCGGAGCCGAGCAGAGCACGATACTGCCGTACTCCATCGGATCCGCGCGGATACTGCCGCGGCGGACCGACGATCTGCGCGCCACGATAAGCCCGGCCGGACAGGACCGCCACCACGTCCGGGTCACCGACCCTGACGGAAACCCCGTCGCCGAATTCCGAGATCTGCTCCTGCGTCCGGTGACGAAACGTGGCCTGCGCGGAATGCTCGCCACCGGCGCTCGCCATGCGTTCCGATTCCATTGGAGGCCAGTGGATGTGGACACCGTCGGCGAGGCGGATTGTGCGCGATGGGTGGTTGTCGGCTCACATCGCGACCTTCCAGGGAACGACGTTCACCCCGACGCCCGCTCGTTGTTACTTGCGCTGCGGCACGGGCGAGACGTTCCGGAGGTCGTCCTGCTCGATCTTCGTTCCTCGACACAGGGCGACGAGCTGCCCGAAGAAACCGCACTGCGGGAACACCTTTCCCGCTCGATGGCCGATGCACAGACACTTCTGCGCGAAGAGCTGCTCCACAAGACGCTGATCGTCTGCGTCACACGCCGCGCCCACAGCGCGAGCATCGCGGAGAGCGCGCCGGACGCTCTCGGCGCGGCATGCGCGGGCATGATGCGATCGGTCTCGAGCGAGCATCCGGGCCGTGTGCAATTGATCGATCTCGACGCAGGCCCAGTCGATCACCGGTTGATGACGGGTGCGATCGCCACCGACCATCCGCAGGTAGCTCTGCGCGGCGCGAGGGCGTTGGTCCCACGCCTCGCTCCCGCGGCCGAAGGCCTTCTCCGGCCCCCTGCGATCGAGCAACCCTGGAGGCTGGTGCCAGGTCGAGACAAGACCTTGGACAGTGTCACGGCCGCACCGGCACCCGACCTCACGATGCCGCTCGAACCGGGCCAGGTGCGCATCCGCGTGCTGGCCACCGGCGTGAACTTCCGTGATCCTTTGGTGGCGCTCGGCATGCTCGACGAAACCGCACTCGGTTTCGAAGTGGCCGGTGACGTGGTGGAGGTCGGCGAGCAGGTCGGCGACGTAGAGCTCGGCGCCCGGGTCGCCGCGGTCGTACTGCATGCGGGCGCGAGGCCGGGGGCTTACGGGCCCGTCGTCGTCGTCGACCGACGTGCCGTACTCACCGTGCCCGCGCACTGGAGCCGTGCTCAGGCCGCAGGCGCGCCCATCGTGTTCCTCACGGCCTACCACGCGCTCGTCGAGCTCGCCGAGGTGAAACCGGGCATGCGGGTCCTGATCCATTCGGCGGCCGGGGGAGTCGGCATGGCCGCTGTCCAGATCGCCGCCATGCTCGGCGCCGAGATCTACGCGACCGCAAGCCTTTCCAAGCACGGGGTCGTCGAGAAGATGGGGGTCCCGCGAGAACGCATCGCCGACTCCCGCACCCTCGAATTCGAACAGCAATTCACCGAGGTCACGGATTTCACCGGTGTGGATGTCGTCCTCGGCAGCCTCGCGGGCGAAGCGGTGGATGCCTCGCTCCGGCTTCTCCGGCCCGGTGGAATCTACCTCGAGATGGGCAGGACCGACCTCAGGGATCCAGCCACTGTCACCGCCGGGCATCCCGAAATCACCTACGATTGCATCAATATCGCGGTACTTCCGATGTCTCGTGTGGAAGTCGTTCTCGGCCATCTCCAGTCGCTGTTCGCCGACGGCCTGCTGAGCCCTCTGCCCGTCCGAACCTGGAACATCGGTCACGCGAGGGAAGTGTTGCGACACCTCAGCCAGGGGCACAGCACGGGCAAACTCGTCCTGACTCAGCCCACTGCGCTCGCACCCGAAGAGACAGTTCTGATCACCGGCGGTACGGGAAGCCTGGGTCGATTGCTCGCGCGTCATCTCGTCACCGCGCACGGTTGCCGCCACCTCCTCCTTGTCAGTCGCCAGGGCGACGAGGCGGCCGAGGCCCGGAAACTGGCAGCTGAACTCGGTGAAATGGGTGCCCAGATCACCCTGGCGGCCTGCGATGTCGCAGACCGCGCCGCCCTGTCCTCGGTGATCGGAGATATCTCGCCTCGCCACCCACTCGGCGCTGTCGTTCATGCCGCCGGGATCTTGGACGATTGTCTGTTCACCGACCTCACCCCCGACCGGCTCCAGCGGGTTCTGGCGCCCAAAGCGATCGCCGCCCGACATCTCCATGAGCTCACCGCGGACATGAACCTGCGCGCGTTCGTGCTGTACTCGTCCATCGCCAACGTGGTCGGCACGGCCGGACAAGCGAACTACGCGGCAGCGAACGCCTTCCTCGACGCGCTGGCCTACCACCGGCACAGCATCGGCCTGCCTGCCACATCCATCGCGTGGGGACTGTGGCGGCAATCCAGCGCACTCACCGCCCACCTCGACGACACCGACCTGGCACGTCTTGCCCGGCAAGGTCTTGTCCCACTCGACACGGCCGGCGCGCTGGACGTTTTCGACATGGCCCTGGAGCAGGATGAGCCCCTTCTCGCCGCGACGGCGCTCTCGCCCATCGACCCCGGTACGCCGCCGGCCGCGGTCCTGGCCGAACTGCCTCGGCACCACCCGCCTTCATCTGTCGGCGAAGGGTCCGGCTCCGCCACACAAGACTTCCCCCGACCGAAACTTCTGGGCTTGCGACCCAGCGAACGGGTCAAAGCACTGACAACCTTGATTCGCACCCACGCCGCTGTCGTGCTGGGACACCAGGATCCCGACGCCCTCGCCGCGGATCGGACCTTCCGAGACGCCGGGTTCGACTCGCTGTCCAATGTTGAGCTGCGCACTCGCCTCAGCAGCGCTACCGGCGTCCGGCTCACGGTCGCAGGCATCCTGGACCATCCGACCCCGACCCGCCTCGCCGCCCATATCAGCGAGGTTCTCGACCGAGACAGCGGCTCCCGACCCCTCGACTTCCCGTAGGCGGAAAAATGCTTTCGAAGGGAAAACACATGCCAACAGGCGAAAACCTTCCCCGTACTTCTGTTCGAACCGCCGGTGGAGACGATATCGCGGTTCGCAACCTTCGGTTATCCGACCTGGATCAACTGGTGAGCATGGAGCGCACCAAGTGGGACCACGAACAGGCAGCGACAGCCGAGGAGCTGTTCGCGAGAATCGATCAGCTACCCGAACATGCCGCGGGCGCATTCTCGCAGGACGGGGACAGGCTCCTCGCGTCCATGTTCGCTCGGCCCGTCACCAAGGAAACGATTCGTGAGGCGGAGAATTGGAGAGCGTGTGCCTACGCCCCACTTCCCCCACACGGCAGTACCGATTGCCTGTTCGGCGTGAGTCTGACCAGTACCAGCTCCGCAGCGGCCGGAGCTCTCTTTCGCTCGTTCTTGCCGCAGCTGGCCGAATTGGGTTATCGGAACCTGTACGGCGGGTCGACCGTCCCTGGACTGCGCGAATGGATCAAGGCCAACCCGGAGGGCTCACCCCTCTCCTACGTGCGGGCGACAAACGATGACGGGGCGCCCATCGACCGGCAGCTTCGCTACTACTATTTGAACGGCTTCACGACGATAGTCTCGGTCAAGCCGAATTACTTTCCCCACCCGCAGTCCCTGGACTACGGGGTCGTGATCCACAGGTCTTTGATCTAGGGGAGAAGAAGTGCTGCAGCTACGACCGGCAACCGGACCATTGAGCGAGTACATCGCCAGAAAGGAACCCGCGTTCCTTCCGGGGCTGGCCGCCAGTTGGCCGGCCGTGCATCGGTGGGATTTCGACTTCCTCGGAAAGCTGCGGCCCGAGATGACCATCGAGTTGGTTCGGGGGGATCGTGAGAGCGCCGCGACACATTTCACCGAGTCGACGCTGGGAGCGTACATGGAGTTCCTCGCTCTCGACGATCCCGGCGGGGAATCCCTGTATCTCAAGGAATTCGACCTTTTGCGTAGGTTCCCGCAGCTTCAGGCCGACATATCGCCTCGAAAGAGACTCTTCCCACGGCGGGCGGTCTCCCCACCCCCCGGCGTCTGGGTTGGCCCCGCGGGCGCGCGCACCGGTGCTCACTACGACCTGCTGGGAAACATTGCCGTAGCGATCCGCGGAAACAAGCGCTTCCGCATAGCGCCGCCTGGTTTCGTCGAAGGGGCCGATGCGCTGTCCGCGAAGTACGACCCGTGGGCACGTCTTTCGGCCCGGCCCTTGGCGGAGATAGCCGCGGTGTCGACGAATTCCGACAAGAGTTTGTTCGAAATCGAGCTCCAGGCCGGTGACGCACTGTACGTGCCCGATCACTGGTGGCATGAAGTGTACAATCGCTCGGCCAGTATCCTGCTGAGCGGCTTCTTCGGTACCTACAAACACGTCGCGTTCAGCGCGATCCAGGTAGCGGCACGTCACATTCTGCACCTTGCGCACCTCGACCGTGTCACCGCGTGCACCTGCCACGAAACCACCGTCTGACCTTTGCCACCCGATCTGGTTCAGGCGCCGGTGAGTCGCTGCCTTTCCGACAAGGAGTACTGATGAGAGAGTTCGCCCTCGATGATTTGAGTCGACTGTATCGGGCGTGTGAAGGAGCCGACCTGGAACTCACCGAGAAGACACTCGACGAGCCCTTCGAGGAACTCGGGCTGGACTCGCTCGGCACGATCGAATTGGCCGAACGAATCCAGCGGGAATGGCACGTCCCCATACCGATGCTGCTACCGAATGAAACCGTCGAGATTCTCCGGACGCCGCGGCTCGCCCTCGAGTACGTCAACAAGCTCTTGGCCGCGCCGCACGGAACGCAATAGAAGCGGGAGGAGCTCACCGGTGACGCGAGCAGTCGACGACCTGATCACGACGTTCTACCGCGGTTTGAGCGGCGACGTCGGCCTACTCGACGGCGTGCTGGCCCCTGACTGGGTCGACGACTCGTCCGGGCCGGCGTCAGGCCGTGCGGGGATCGAAAGTCTCGTTGCCGCCATCGATCACGCGTTCTCCGACTTCACGATCGTGGTGCACATGATCGTCGACGGACGCGGGGAGGACGGCAACGGGATGGTGGCGGTCCGCGGGGAGATGCGCGGCGTACACGAGGGGGAGTGGCTCGGTGTTCCCGCCACCGGAAGAGCTGTCCGAATTCGGATTCACGAATTTCACCAGATCGCCGACGGACTCGTTGTCCGGTCCTGGGGCCTCGAGGATTGGTTCGGATGGCTTCGCCAGGTCGGGGCCGTCTGCGGCGATGGTCCAGGGATCTATGAAGGGAAACGTAGCGTCTCATGACAGAGCTCTCCTGCGAGATACCGACTGCGCCGGGCGCCCGGCCTGTGGTCGGCCATCTCCTGCCGTTCTTGAAGCAGCCCTTCACATTTCTGGCTCAGCTACCCGAACACGGTGATCTCGTGAAGATCCGCCTCGGCCCGAAGGCCGCTGTGGTGATCTGTGATCCCGGGCTGACGCGCAAAGTTCTGATCGACGACCGGACCTTCGACAAGGGTGGTCTGTTTCTGGAACGAGAACGGGAGTGGCTGGGCGAAAGCGTCGCCACGTGCACACACAGCAAGCATCGGCACAAGCGCCGCCTGGCCCAGCCTGCCTTTCATCCGAGACGTCTGGCGGACTATGCGCACACGATGACAACCCAGATAGCCTCCGTCGTAAACGGTTGGCATTCAGGTCAAGTCCTCGACGTGTGTCCCGAGATGTTCACGATCACCTCGAGGGTATTCGGTGCCGCCATGTTCTCCAGTACCCTGCCGACCGGGGTGCTGTACGAGGTGATCGGCGATCTCACCGCCACCTTCGACGGCACTTTTCAACGCACGCTGCTGCCCGACGTGATCAGCCGTCTACCGATTCCCGGTACCAGGCGGTACAACCACGCCAATCGTCGGCTGCGGAAGACGATGAACGGCATCATCGCCGATCGCCGCGCGAGCGGCATCGACAACGGGGATCTGCTCTCGGCGCTGATGGCGGCCCACGACCGTGAGAGTGACGCTCGGAGCAGCATCGACGACGATGTCAGCGATGCTGTCGTCACGTTCTTCGTCGCAGGAACGGAGACTACTTCCTCGGCGTTGGCGTGGGTGCTGTGTGTGCTCGCGCAACACCCCGACATCGAGGCGCAGTTGCATGCCGAGATCGATGCGGTGCTTTCGGGACGGCAGCCCGAATACAGTGACCTGGAGCGGCTGCAGGTCGCGAGCAGGATCGTCACCGAAACCCTTCGCCTCTATCCTCCTGCGTGGTTCTTCACACGGACAGTGACCGCCGGGGTGGGGCTCGGCCCCTACGATCTACCAGTCGGCAGCACCGTCGCCCTGAGCCCGTACCTCATTCACCGGCGGGCCGACCTCTACGACGAGCCCGATCGTTTCGATCCCGACCGTTGGCTGCCGGAACGCGCGGCATCGCCCCCGGGAAGCCTGCTGCCCTTCGGCGGCGGGGCCAGGAAGTGTATCGGGGAAGCCTTCGGGATGACCGAGGTTGTGCTGGCCTTGGTGATTATCGCGAGTCGCTGGCGGTTGCAGACCATCCCCGGTCTGCGCATCCGCCCCCCACTTTCCGTCTCCTTGGTACCAGGAGGACTGCATCTGCGTGTTCTCGACCGCCGGGCCGGTCGATGAGGGGCTGAAGTGAGTCCGGACAGCAATGACACAGCTTCCGGACGTCGTGTTGCCGATGTGAAAGAGGTGTTCGGTGTTCGAGTTGACAAGTGCTGAACAAGAATTGCTCCCTTCCGATGACGATGTCGAGTTCTATCGGGAGCACGGCTGGTTCATCACACCACGGTTGTTCACCGAGGAAGCGGTCGACGATGCGTTGAACGCATTGGAGGCGCATCATCGACGCGAGCGTGATTACGTCCTCCCGGGCGCGATCGACGAACTCTACGACTGGGCCCCGGGTGCGGTTCACCAGATCCGGTTCAACGACTATGTTGCGCTGACAAATCGCCGCCTCCGCGATTTCATGCTGCAGCCGATAGTCGCGGCCGTTGCAGCGCGGTTGGCGCAAACGAGCCAGATCAGATTGTGGCAGAGCAGTATTGTGTACAAGCAACCACAAACCGCCGGCGGCGATACCACTATAGGATGGCATGCCGAACGCGCCTACCTGCGTACCTGTACCTCCACCAATATGTTGACTGCGTGGATCGCTCTGCAGGACTGTGACGAGTCCATGGGTCCGGTGGTGATGATCGATGAAAGCCACCGCTGGCCCGATACCGAAGACATTCGTGCCATCAGATACGGCCGAACATTTTTCGGCGCCGATCCCGCATTGTTGCAGGACCGCCTCGAGCGCACCGGCATGCCACTGCGAACCGTTCCCATGTTGTTGCGCAAGGGAGAAGTCAGTTTCCATCACTGCCTGACGCTCCACAGCAGCGGCCCCAATCTGAGCGGGCGTGCCAGGGTCGGTGCAACAGTCGATATGCAGGATCGCGTGAATCGCTACCAACCGGTCTACGATCAAGCGGGAGAATTGCTCACTACTGCCAACGATCGGATGTGCCGCAAGCTACCGAACGGCGATTTCGACTACAGTGACCCCACAATTTGTCCCGTGCTGTGGGATAAGTAGCGCACCGTCTTAGATATTCTTTCTGTAGATTTGGAACGAGGTATTATGTTCGAGTTGTCGCCGACCGAACAGGAGTTGCTGCCATCCGACGACGATGTCGAGTTCTATCAGCAGCACGGCTGGTTCGTTACACCACGATTGTTCACCGACGAAGTGGTGGACGCCGCGTCGGCTGCCTTAGCGGCTCACCACAGGGGCGAGCGCGACAGGGCGTTACCCATCACGCTCGACGAGATGGACGACTGGATCGAGGGCTCGCCTCATCAGCTCCGATTCAACGATCACGTCGCTCTGACCAGCAACAGTCTCGGAAGCTTCATGCTCCAGCCCTTGATCGGGGCCATTGCGGCGCGGCTGGCGCAGACCAGTCAGATCAGGCTCTGGTTGAGCAGCTTGATATACAAGCCACCGCGCACGGAGCACACCATCGAATGGCATTCCGACCGTGTTCATTGGCACACCTGTACCTCCACCAAAATGTTGACCGCGTGGATCGCCCTACAGGACAGTGACGAATCCATGGGACCCGTGATAATGATCGATGGGAGCCATCGATGGTCGGATACCGAGCAAATACGCGCGGTTCGCTATAATGACGAATTCATTTTCGGCGCAGACCCGGAAAAGGCGGACAGTTTGCTCATGGGCACCGGAATGCCGATTCGTCGGGTGCCGCTCTTGTTACGCAAGGGGCAAGTGAGCTTTCACAGCTGCATGACGATTCACGGCAGCGGCTCGAATCTGAGCAACCTTGCGAGAGTAGGACTGATCGTGCACATGCAGGATGACGCGAACCGATACCAACGGGTTTTCGACGAAAATGGGAAACTGCACTCACATGTCAACGATCAGATGTGTGGCCGACTCCCGAACGGTGATGTCGACTACAGCGATCCCAAGATTTGTCCCGTGCTCTGGGATACGGCTGAATCCCCTCTCCGGTGACTATCGAGGTGGTGCCGAGCAGGGATGGAGGGTTAGGCGTGAGGCCGGATGTGAGGCGCGCCGGCGAGGTGCGTGTTCTCTTCGTTGCGACGGTCTTCGACGGCGGGGTGGAAGCGGTGCTCGAGGTGCTGATACGGGGGCTGGAGGAGCGTGGTGTGCGGTGTGGGGCGTACGCGCCACAGGGCAGCCCTGGTCGGATCGGGTCGCTGTGTGCGCTCGGCGTGTGGATCGGGTCGCCCGCGCCGGTGGCGGGACGACTCGCGCGGGGTGATTTCACGGTGGTGCACGCGACATCGGCGTGCCCGACCTGGCCCGGTCTCGGTTCGCTGCTGCGGTGGGCGGCGCTGTTCGCGGGGACGGTGGTGACCGCGCACGTCAGCACCCCGACCGATGTGACCGAGGTGCGGTTCGACGGGTACACAGCGGTGTCGGCCGACGCGGCCGCGGCGTTGATCACGCGCACGGCGACCTCGCCTCAGGTCATCGCGAATGCTCCGGATGTGGCGGTGTGCACGCCGGGGCCAGGGCGGGCGGGTGCGCGTCCCCAGCTGCTGTGGGTGGGCCGGGCGGTGGATACCGACTGGCCGGCCAAAGGCATCCACGGGCTGTTGTATCTGGTGGCGGCCGGTGTGCTGGCGGATTTCGAGGTCGTGATCATCGACACCGACGACAATGCGGAGACACTGGGGCTCGACGATTGGCTGGCCGGGCGGGTGGACTACCGGCCCGGCCTGTGTTCGAAAGCCGCTCTGGTGCAGTTGTATCGGGATGTGGCCGCCGGTGGTGGCGCGCTGATCTCGACCTCGCGGTCCGAGGGGCATCCGATGGTGATGATCGAGGCGATGGCCTCGGGCTGTCCGGTGATCGTGCCCGACAGTCCCGGCTTCGACATGGTCACCGATGGAGTGAACGGGCTGAAATACCGTCGGCGCGCGGCATTCTCCGAGATTCCCCGGTGTCTTCGCGAGCTCGGAGATCCGCGGATCCGGGAAAGGATCGTCGCGGGCGCGTTGGCCTCGGTCGCCGGAGACGGGCACCCGGATCGAATGGTCGAGGCGTACCTGCGGGTGTATCAGTCGTTGCCGCCGCGATCGTTCGGGCATCGGGCCGGAGGCGTGCTCGAACTGGTTCGGGGGTCGTTGTGGCCTCGACGATCGGGTGCTCGAACGGCGCCGGTATGGGGTTGCAGCAACTGAGTCGCGCTGAACCCCAGGGCCGTTCGACGCCAGTCGGCTATCGATCCGCTGGAACGTAGTCGGTGTGGGGGACAGCTTTTGCCCACAGCGCGTCGCGCACGGCGATCGCGCGTGCGACTTCGACCGGATCATCCGTCAGCCCGTAGCCCACGAAATCCTCCTCATCGAACAGCGTCCAGGCAAGCGTGTCGTCGTCGATCAGGCACCACTCGTCCGTGGTGTAGTCCTCCGGATTCAACCAGTGACGGGGGAGCCAGCGAATATCTTCACCGTGTGCCTGGTTGCGCCCGGTCACCGCGTGGAGAAAACGGATGTACTCGGTCAGGGGTTCGGTGACGACCCGGACACGTTGCATGGCGACTCCTCTGGCGGTGGTCGCGTCGCTCAGGTCCTCCCATTCCTTCCACAACACCGGGTAATCGTCCGGGTCGAGCGGCACCAGGCCGGCCTGATATCGGCGCATCGGTTCGTGTTCGTCGCTCACGACATGCTCATCCTCCACCTCGAATTGGAAGGCGCGGTACCGAGCCTGCTCGAACAAAGAAGCCAGGTCGGACCGAGGAAGAAACAACACAGTCACCGCCCCCCGTCGATCGACCGTCGGCTCCTGGCATGACCAGGGATATTCGGGCTGAATCGACTACTCATTGAATCGCATCCGATCTCGATATGCTCGGGCAGTCTGGATTGCCCGAGCTGGGAAGGGTTTTGGTCTTCGGCCAGGAGAATCTCATGGCTGATCCGTCAACAAACGGCATCGTTCGGACAGTCTGTCGGCAACCCGTGTCATGAAATCTCTGCCCCTGATCGACGGATGTTTCGGATGGAACCCCGGCAATACTTTGACGAGCGCCGCTTCATAAGGATGAAGCGTGTAGAGAACGGTCACCCGGGGCACGGCGCGCTGGGTGGGATCGCGTGGCACGCTGACACGATGAGTGCAGGCACGAAAGCGATCGTTGCTGATAAATCTGAGCCATTCTCCGCTGATGACAACAAGGGAATCAGCCGGGGTGCACACCCTGCTCCACGCCTTGCTTCGAGGGCGATATACCTGTAGCCCTTCTACCGGACTTCCCGTCATCAAGCTGAGCAGCCCATAGTCCTCGTGGGACAGCACGCGGGCCGGCGATGCAAGGTCGTCGACGGGAGAGCTGATGGGCGGGTAGTGATTCAATCTCAGCACGTCGTTCGTGGGGGAGATGTCCTCGTCGTAGAGCGAAAGATCGACGTCCAGGTACCGGAGCAGAGCTCTGCCGAGCTGCGGGGTCAACTCCTCGCACGCGTGCCAGAAACCTCTGAATGCTGCTTCGAATTTCTCGTCCGGCCAGGAGGCGAGAGCCTTGTCCGCATCTTCCCCGGTGATTCGGAAGGCGGATCTGTCGAATTCCCATGCTTCCACCGCATGCGGCAGCGCAGGCATGCTCTCCTGGAGTGGTACGTACCCCAGATAATAGGGCTCACCATAGGCACAGTCCGTTGAAACGAACTTCATTTTCTGTTCATTGGATGTCGTTGTGAAAATGTTCAACGCATTGGCATCGGTGGTCTGAAATTCATCGGCGTCGATACCGTGGTTGATCAGAATCGCGATCCCGACGTCCTCCATGGCGGTACCGAGCTGGTTGATGAAACGATCTCGTGCCGCCGCGTCACCGTGCAGATCCGCCATGTCGCAGACCTGCGGGCGGAAATTGTCGTCGAAGTTGTCGCCGGGGCTCTCGACGAGCGTGTACCCGGAATAGTCGGAATCGGTTTCTTTGTCGCTCACGCCTTCACCCCTGGACGCATGATGATATCCGAGCACAATAACTCGGGCCGGTGCCCGACAATAATCGAGTAGAGGTACACAATAGAAGCACGGACCAGATCGGTGAGACTGTTGAGGCCGTGTCCGTCCACGTCTCGGCTGTCGCGGACTGTACTGTATTCAACATCGCATCACCACAGGCGCGCTGTCAATAGATGTCGCACATTATGGCGCCTTTCGCGTCGTGGACCGGATTCGCAACGCGTGCACAGCGATCCGAGGAAGTTCGCCGAGTGTCAAGCCCTGTGGACTACAACCTTCGGCGCCGCGGGCCCCGCATCTCCCGGTCTTGCTTCGACTTCCGAAAGCCCGTCGGACGCCGCCATAACGCAGGCATCTGTGCACGCTGACATCGGCGCGCCGCCCGACTCCCAGCGCGCCGACGCTCGCCGTGGAGTCCCAAGTTCGGTTGTGCCACACCTGATTTCGGCATGTGGATCCGGATTGCTGTGTGACACTGATGATTCGGAACATGTGTCGGGTCGCCGCGATGGTTTGGCGGCGGACCTCGGAACGAAATCGGATGTCGCTCGCGATGCCGGTAGTGCTTGGCACCGCGCCCGCGAAGGCTTGGGGGTCGTCATGGGGTAGGTCGCACGTTCGTCGCCACACATCAGACGCGAGTACGACTGCCGCGAGCGCTGCGGTTTCGCACGATCGCGGACGCAGGGTGCGGCGATGGCTTCGCTGGTGATCGACGACTCTGAAAGGTGCGTTGCGACATGAGCACGACTGCGGACCGACGGACGTTCCTGAAGGCCACCGCGCTCGTCGCGGTGGCGGAAGCCCTGGGGGTATCGGCGCTGTTGTCGGCATGTTCGGGCGGATCCCGTGGAGCCGGAACGGTCGGTGACACGATCCGGTTCGGATTCCTGGCGGACATGCAAGTGCCCGACCCGGACATCTTCTACGAGGGAGAGGGTCTGCAGGTCACCCTGAGTGCCTACGAAGGCTTGGTCGCCTACAAACCCGATTCGCCCGAGATCGGGCCCGGACTGGCCGAGACGTGGACGATCTCCGACGACGGGCTCACCTATACGTTCGAGCTACGTGCCGGTGTCACCTTCCACGACGGAACGCCGATGACGGCCACCACGTTCATCAAGAGCTATGCACGGCGTTCCGCCGTCAACCAAGCGCCTGCCTACCTGATCGCCGACATCGAGTCGATGTCGGCGCCCGACGACTCCACGCTCGTGATCGAGCTCAAACAACCTGTCGAACCGTTCCTCGATTATTTGGCCTGCCCTTGGGGGCTCAAAGCAGTGAGCCCGACCGCGGTGCAGGACCACAGCGTGAACGATGATCTGGCCCAGGGCTGGTTGAGTACGCACGATGCGGGAACCGGGCCCTATCGGATCACCGAGTTCGTGCCGAGCAGCCATTACACGCTCACCGCCTACGAGGGCTACTGGGGAACGAAACCGGAATTCACCACACTGCGTATCGAGATCATCCCGGACATCACGACGCAACGCCTCCTGCTCGAGCAGGGCCAGTTGGACATTATCACCAAGGGCCTGCCGATCGCCGCGATCGAGGCGATGAAGACGAACCCGGCGTTGACTGTGACGGAACATCCGACGGCGTTCAAGTCCTCGATCTTCCTGAACTGGAAGAAGGGTGCGTTCTCCGATACCGGGTTCCGTCGAGCGATGCGCAAGGCGGTGGACGTTCCCGCGCTGATCGAACCCGCCTACGGCTCGACAGTCTCACGATCCACCCAGTTCTACCCTGCCGGAGTGTTGCCGGACGGGGTCGCGCCGGATGCGCCCGACCACGACGTCTCCGAGCTGACGGCGCTGATCGCGAAACTGCCGGACAGCGACAAGCAGATCGACCTCGCCTACGACGAGGCCGGTGGTGCCACCGATGCCCGTGTTGCCGAACTCCTCCAGACGCAGCTGGCAGCGTTGGGACTGGCCGCGACGGTGCGGGCCATGCCGACCTCGCAGGTATTCGCACTGCATTCGACGCCGGTCGGGCAGCAACCGCACATGCTGGTCCACGGGTCCGGCGGCGACGCGCTCAACGCCGACACCACACTGCGGATCTTCTTCCGCACAGGCGTATCGCCGATCAACTGGTTCAACTACTCGAACACCGTGCTGGACGCGGTCATGGACGCCGGGAAGCGATCACCCAGCAAAACGGCGGCCGAAAGGCACTGGGTCCAGGGCGCTGAGATCGTGATGGATCAGGCCTGGGTCATCAACCTCTGCGACATCGAAGACGTCATCGTGACCGCCTCCGGCATCGGCCAGATCGTCCACACGCTGCTCGGCACGGGAATGGTGCCTGTCAACCTGCTTCGGAAGGTGACAGCGAGGTGAAGCACTTCCGTACCGGAGCAGCCGACGGGGACGAAGGTGGGCGGCCAACCGGCACGCTCGCTCCCCGTGCCTGTGTGAGCGACCTCGAGGTGACGTTCCGCCGCCGGGGCGTCGCGCTGCGCGCGGTTCGGGGAGTGAACATCGATATCGCGGCCGGGGAGATCATCGCGCTCGTGGGCGAGTCCGGTTCCGGCAAGAGCGTTGTGGGGCTGAGCCTGCTCGGAGTGCCGGTCGGCGATCCACCTGCCGTCGTCACCGGGCGGGCAGAGGTGTGTGGCGTCGACATGGTCGCCGCCTCGCCTGCCGAGCGACGCAGGGTCCGGCGCGCCCACCTGGGTGCGGTGTTTCAGAACCCGATGACATCGCTGAATCCGACGATGCGGATCGGCGACCAGGTGCGGGAAGTCGCAGGCTCGACCGCGGAGGCGGTCCGGCTGCTCGACCTGGTCGGGGTCGCGCAGGCAGGGCGCAGGCTTCGGTCGTACCCCCACGAGCTTTCCGCGGGATTGCGGCAACGGGTCATGATCGCGATCGCGATCGCCGCGCAGCCGGATCTGATCATTGCCGACGAACCGACCTCGGCGCTCGATGTCACGGTGCAGGCGCAGGTTCTGGCGTTGCTCTCCGACCTGCGGGCCGAGCTCGGTTGCTCGGTGTTGCTGATCACCCACGACATCGGCGTCGCCGCAGAGGTCGCCGACCGGGTCGCGGTCATGTACGGCGGCCGCCTCGTCGAAATCGGCGCCATGACCGATGTCCTCGCCACTCCATCTCACCCCTACACGGTCGGCCTCCTGGGTTCGCGACTCGATCTCGGCCTGCCGTTGGGCCACCGAATACCAGTGCTGACCGGAATGCCCCCGAATCCCGGTGCCCTTCCGCCGGGTTGTCCGTTCGCTCCGCGATGCGCGTTGCGCACCGACGACTGCGAGAAGTCGCTGATCCCCCTGGTACCGGCTGCCACCCACACCGGTCTCGCGGCGTGCATCCTCCCGGCAGAGGTCGACCGGACCCAGGTACGTGGGCCGACTCCCGCGTTCCCGCCGCTGGGCCTCCCTGACCGCTCGCGACCGGCCGTACGCTGCACTGCCGTCGGCAAGGACTTCCGAATTCGCAACGGTCTGGCCAGGCGCGAGGTGCTGTCGGTGCTGCGCAACCTCGACCTGCAGGTGGAAGCAGGCGAGTCCGTTGCGGTGGTGGGCGAGTCCGGATCGGGCAAATCGACACTGCTGCGGATGCTGGCCGGATTGGAGAAGCCCGACAGCGGTGTCATCGAGCTGTCCGGGTCATCGACGCAGATGATCTTCCAGGATGTCAGCGCGTCGCTGACACCGTGGCTGACCGTCGGCCGACAGGTCGGTGAACCGCTGCCACGGACACTCGGCCGGGACGACCGCCGGGCACGGGTGATCGCAGCGCTCGAACGTGTGGGGCTGCCGGCGGACGTCGCCGACCTCCGGGCCAACAGCTTGTCTACCGGGCAGCGCCAGCGCGTCGCGTTCGCGCGGGCGACGATCGTCGTACCGGCAGTGTTGCTGTGTGACGAGCCGACCTCGGCGTTGGACGCGCCGCTGGCGGCGTCGACGTTGAACTTGATTCAGACGCTGCGGCGCGAGTTCGGGTTGACGGTCATCTTCGTGACCCACGATCTGGCTGCGGCGCGTTTCATCGCCGACCGCGTCGCCGTGATGTATCGCGGGGAGATCGTCGAGGTCGGTGCCGCAGAGGAGGTGGCCCACGCACCGTCGCACCCCTACAGCAAGGCATTGGTGGCTGCGGTGCCGACTATCCGGAGCGCACCAAAACAGCAGCGCAGCAAGCCGACAGGGGAGTCGAACGTTCCGACGTCATCCTTGCTCAGCAGTGGCGCGGGCAGTGAATCGGCGCCCGAAGCAGTAGCGCCGCGCCGACGCGTCAAACCAGGTGATGTGATCACGTTGTGTGTGCTGGCGACCCTGATCGCCGTCATGCTCGGCGCGTCGTGGATTGCCCCCTTCAACCCCGATCTCCCGGTCGGGCGCCCGACAACCCCACCCAACGCGGCGCATTGGCTCGGCACCGACGAGGTCGGGCGCGACATCCTGAGCCGCGTCCTGATCGGCATGCGCTCCAGCTGGTGGGGTGCCCTCTGTGTGATCGCGTCCGGGATTGTCTTCGGCGGCGCCGTGGGGCTCGTCGCCGGCACCCTCGGCGGGGTCGTCGACCGGATCCTGATGCGTATCACCGATATCTTCATCGCCCTGCCTGCGTCCTTGCTCGCGATCGCCGTCGTAGCCGCGATCGGGCCGTCGTATGTGCATACGCTGGCGGCGGTGGCACTCGTGTGGTGGCCGCTGTACGCGCGCGTTGTCCGGGGCGAGGTGACCAGGCTCCGATCGCTGCCGCACATCGACGCCGCGCGGCTGTCCGGTGCGGGCCGATTCCGGCTCGGCTGGCTGCACCTGCTACCTGGCGCGTGGCCGCCGACCATTATCGCGGCCAGTCTCGACGTCGGCGCCTTGATCCTGATGCTGTCCGGCCTCTCCTTCGTCGGGCTCGGTGCTCCCGCGCCTGCTCCCGAGTTGGGTGCGATGTGCGCGAGGGGACTTCCCTATCTGCTGGATTCCTGGTGGGTGCCGATCATGCCCGCGATCGGGCTCTTCGTGCTCGCCACGATCGCGAACTTCGCCGGTGACGTCATTCGCGACCGCCTCACCGATCGCTGACCGCCAGCCGGCATTGCCCCTTTCTTCCACCGCGAGAAAGAAACTCCGAATGCTCGAAGTCATAGCCCGGCGCGGCAGTTCGACCATCGTCGTGCTGCTCGCGCTCGTCGCGGTGGTGTTCCTGCTCCGGAACGTCTCGCCGGTCGATCCGGCTCGAGCGTTCGTCGGCGACAGGGCCTCCGCCGAGGTCGTCGAGCGAGCACGGCACGAACTCGGTCTCGATCGGCCGCTGCCGGTGCAATATGTCGACTACGTCGAGAAGGCGGCTACCGGCGACTTCGGGCAGTCCGCGGTGACGCGGCGGCCGGTCAGCTCCGATATCGCCGACTTTCTGCCCGCCACAGCGGAACTGATCATCTGTGGCTTTGTGCTGGCCGTTCTGCTCGGCTTGCTGCTCGGTATGGCGACAGCACTGCGGTGGCCCGGGTCGGGCGCCCTTCGATTCGTGCTGATCGGCGGATCGTCGATGCCGATATTCCTCGCCGCCTTGCTCGGAATCCTGTTGTTCTACAAAGAGTTCGGAGTTCTCCCCGCGCGCGGACGCAGCTCCTACAGTGACGCACCCGACGGACCGACCGGGTTCCTGCTCATCGACTCGCTGCTTGCCGGGCGGCCGAGCGTATTCATCGATGCGGTCGAGCACTTGATTCTTCCCGTCGTGTGCTTGTCCATGGTCCCCGCGGTCGCTATCGGCCGGGCACTCCGGAGCAGCCTGCAGCACACCCTGCGCTCGGACTTCGTTCGCACCGCCCGTGTCAAAGGCATGACCGAGCTACGCGTCGTCGTCAAACACGCGTTGCGGAATTCGGTGAACTCGACACTGGCGATCGCGGGTATGCAGGTCGCTGCCATGTTCGGAGCCGCCATCCTGCTGGAACTGATCTTCGCCTGGCCCGGCCTCGGCCTCTACACCGCGCAAGCCGTCAAAGCCGGCGACTACACCACTATCGCCGGAATCACCCTGACACTCGGTGCGATCTACGTCCTGACGAACTTCCTCGTCGACCTCGGTCAAGCACTTGCCGATCCCCGGACCCCTGCTGACTGATGAGCGCGACAGATTCGGCGATCGAAACGGCCGTCGACAGCTGGCGGCGCGTGACTTCTTCGGCGCCCGCGTGGGTGAAGCATGCATATCGTCATTAGGACTGCGAACCACCAGTGACAGGGCGCGCTGGAACGGAGAATCATCGATGGAGCCGACCAGTCACCTGATGGAGCCGTTTCTCTGGTGGCCGGCCGACTTGAAGGCGAAGCCAGGAGTCCTGACACGCACTGTCATGAGTTCGGACTGCTCACCCAGGTGTCGGCATCATTTTCGCCGTCACCCTCGGGACTTCCTCGAGCCTCCTGTTGATTGTCCAAGGAGAAGACTATGACTAGATCATCAGTTTCTACGGCCTGGGTCGACGAGTTCGCCGAGCGCTGGGGATCCGCCTGGAACTCCCACGACCCCGAGCAGGTCCTCGAACTGCTCACCGACGACATCGTCTACGACGATTCTGCCTGGCCCCAGACCATGCACGGCAAAGCCGACGTGCGCGAATTCCTCGAGCACACCTGGCGCGCGTTTCCCGATCTGACCTTCGAGTTGGTCACCGGCCCGCACGTGGCATCCGATGGCCCGCGAGTCGCCTACTGGTGGAAGGCCGGCGCAACCCACCGAGGCCCGCTCGACCCCCCTGGCATCCCCGCCACCGGCAGGCGCATCGAATTCGACGGCGTCGACATCCACGAGTACCGGGAAGGAAAGGTCGCCAAGCTGCGGATCATCTTCAACATGACCGACATAGCCGCCCAGTTGGGCCTGCTCCCAGCGCCAGGGAGTGGGACAGAGAAGGTCATGGTCGGCATGCAGAAGCTCAGGTCCCGCTTCACCCGTTCCTGAGCACACCCAACGCAGGGTGCGCGGTGTTCCCGGAGGCTGATTCGTGGTGCTCGCGGGGGAGGTCTGTCATCCGTCGTGCCGGTCGTTGCGAAGGTCTGCTTCGAGTCGCTGCGCGCGGCGAGCCTTGCTGGGCAACACGAGCTTGACGGTGATTGCTGCCAATCCTTGTGCCTGGCGGCGGCTGCGCTCGTCGAGATCGAGCGTCAACGCCACCGATGACAGGGCACTCTTCTGGCGGGTTGGTCACAGCGGTCAGGAATCTGCGTTCGTCGATTCCGCGAGGTAACCTGAGGCGCGCGGTACAGCGGGAGGGATGTGGTTTGGCGCAACGCTGGGTGACGATCTGTCTGCCGCCGGATGCGATCGATGACGTGGAAGCCGCGATCACGCGAGCTCTCGCTCCATTCGAGATGCGGCAAGGGTTCCCGGAGCGAGATATGTGGGACACGTGGCGGATTCGGGATGGCGGAGAAGGAGCCGGGTTCTACGTCCGACCGGGTCATGAGGACGATCCTCGGCTGATTCACGACGGCCCCAACCAATTCGGCATCGTGCTGTCCTCCAAGCGAGGCGAGTGCGCGGGCGGCCCGAAGTCCTTGCTGAATGTCGCGGTGCACAACCTGTCATGGCCCGATGTACTCACCCTGGACGGTTGGTGGGTCGAGTCGAGCGGCATTTGCCGACATAAGGATTGGGGCGAGACCACGTCCCGTGAGGACCAACCCGACTGCTTGATACCACCGGGCGGCATCGAAAACTACCTGGAGACACTGCCCGACGACACAGTGCTTGTTCGGGTCTGTTGCCACGGCTAGCAACACCCTCTCTTGCCGCTGGGTGCGCGGTTGGCGAATCCGCTTCTGCCGATCATGTGACGGGCTCTGCGTTGCCTATTCGAAGGACCCGGGCGAGCTGATCATCAGGTCGCCCGAGGCACACTCCGAAGGGCTCAACCGAAGATCGGGGTCTCGGTGGTGTAGAGGAAACGGGTCAGGGAGCGATCGATGAACTGCTCCTCGTCCGCGGCGACGGTGGTGGTGTAGGTGTCGGAGGTGAACCAGTGGGCAGCGTCGGCGATTTCGTCGACCCACACCTCGGCGACGCCGTCGTAGAAGATGCTGTTGACGCCGGGGATCTCGTCGTCGGTGGGCAGGAGCTGCACGTAGCGCCGGACCGGGACTTCAACGCCGGGCAGGCTCGCGATCAGCGGGGTGTGCTTGTTCGTCCAGTAGTCCACGAACTCCTCGTGGGTGAGGTCGGCCCGCCGGGTCAGGAAGATGCTGATTTTGATCATCGAAGGTTCCTCTAGGTCGAGATTTTACTTGCCTGGGCAACTCACAAGGTAGACGGATTCACTTGCCTGGGCAATAGATATCTGTTTCCTTGGCAAGTAAAATGCTCTACATGGACGAACCGTCACCGTGGCTCGACGCCGAGCAGCAGGAGCTTTGGCAGGACCTTCTCACCGTCGTGATCGCGCTCCCCTCGGCCCTGGACCGCCAGTTGCAGCGCGACGCCGGTATGTCGAACTTCGAGTACAGCGTGCTGGCACGGTTGTCGATGGCCGATCAGGACACCATGCGGCTCAGCGAGCTGGCCCGCGACTGCGACAGCACGCTCCCGCGGCTGTCGAAGCTGATGGACCGCTTCGAGGCACGCCAGTGGATCCTTCGCCGAATCGACCCGAGCGACGGCCGCTACACCCTGGCCACGCTGACCGAGGCAGGTCGGCAGAAGGTGGTCGACAGCGCGCCCGGACATGTCGAGCAGGTGCGTCGTCTCGTCTTCGACCCGCTGACGGCCGCGCAACGCCGCCACCTCGGCGCTGCGCTTTCCCGCGTCGCCGAGACCGTGCGGCGGGAGATCGCCGCCGGTCCCGGTCCCATCCACTGAGGGAAACGGCATGCCGAGCCGCGACCGCACACTAATGACTATCGCTGGGATTGCGCGATCTTGTGCAGTATCGGTTCAGCCCTCGCCTGGAGACCGCTTGTGCCGCGCGGCATATTACGATGGCCACACCGGTAACGGGCCCACAACTCGAACCCGCCACCCATCCCACTGCTCATCGGGGTCGGCCGATACTCCGGCCATGCGCCGACGACCAGAATTCGAAAACCACTGCCCTCCGGGAGTTTTCGCACCGCCGCGAATCCATCGAACACATCGTCGCTATCGGCGACCCATTCCCCGCCCGCCCCATCGGTCAACGTGACTCGCCATCGACTTGTATCAAGGGCTCTCGCTGTCACCGACCGGCGCTGGATGCGTCCGTCGGGCGAACGCACCGCCACCAGATCGCGGCATTCGCCGCGCAACTCATCGGACCTCACAGGTCCCCCCGACCACCGCCATTTCAGCGAACTGTAATGCCGCGACCCGCGCGGTTAGCTGTGGCTCGGCGGCCAAACGCCAAGGTATGCCGATGGGTAGCCGGATAACAGCCTTATGGGCGTCCGGTCGCGTGCTGCCGCCGGCGGCGAACCACGGCCATGGCGGCGGGTCTACTTCACGTCGCCGGCCTGGAACTGTTCGACATCGCCCCACTCCCACGCGATCCGTCCGTCGTCAGCAGCGTCCTTGATCAGCGCCCACACGATATCGATGTTGCTGCCGGGAGGCAGGTCGATCGCGATATGGCGGTCCCCGTTCCATTCCGATGTCAGGCGGCATCGCGCTGTGGCGTCGTCGATGGCGCCGTGCAGTTGTGTGGCCTCGTCGTCTGACAGCGTCGGCAGCAGGAGGACGCGGAAGACGCGGTGCCCGGACTTCTCGAGCAGTTCTGTCACCTGCTGACCGGCCGGATCCAACCCCACTCGATCACCGAGCGCGAGGCCGTAGACGCGGAAGGGGATGCAGGCAACCTCGAACGTGTCCTCACCCCGCGACGTGAGCCAGAGCTGTTCGAGGGAGGACGGAAAGCCGTATGGTTCGAGGTTGGCCATGGCTATGTAATCGGAATTATCACGGCCAACCGGTGATTCATGAGTGATGTAGTAAGGTCCGGGCAATTGGGCGACTCTCTATCTGGCGGGACGGCGCGACACCGGTGTGCCCTCACCTGTGGAGGAGGACAGACGTCATAGGTTGCGCGGGGTGACCAAGCCTGATTCGTAGGCCAGGACGACCAACTGGGCGCGGTCTCGGGCGTGGAGTTTGGTCATGGCCCGGTTGACGTGGGTTTTCGCGGTGAATGGGCTGATGACCATATGGTCGGCGATCTCGTCGTTGGACAGGCCCTGAGCAACGAGAGTCACAGCCTCGCGTTCCCGGATTGTCAGTCCGTCCAGCCGGGTCGCGGTGCCGGTCGTCATCGGCTGTGAGACATACCGGTTGATCAGTCGACGGGTGATCGAGGGGGCGAGCAGAGCATCGCCGCGGGCCGCGACGCGAACGGAATGCAGGAAGTCTTCCGGTCGGATGTCTTTGACCAGGAACCCGGCGGCGCCGGCACGAAGGGCATGAAAGACGTATTCGTCCAGGCCGTAGTTGGTGAGGATTACGACATGCACCCCAGCCAGAGCGGGGTCTGCCGCGATGTGTCGTGTCGCCTCGATGCCGTCGAGAACGGGCATCTGGACGTCGATGAGCGCTACATCGGGCAGGTGCTGCCGCGCCAGGGTGAGGGCTTCGCTTCCATCGGCGGCCTCGGCCACCACCTCGATATCGTCTTCGAGGTCGAGAAGAGCACGGAATCCACTGCGAATGAGCGGTTGGTCATCGACCAGCAGGACACGGATCACGCCGGGGCCACCGGAAGTTCCGCGCGGACGCCGAAGCCACCCTCGCTGCGCGGCGCCGCAGATAAGCGTCCGCCCAGTGCCGCGACTCGTTCGTGCATCCCGAGCAGCCCGACCCCGTACGCCGGCGCACCATCGAGCATGGCCTTGCCGTCGTCATCAACCTTCACGACCACCAGGTCGGGGCAGTAGTCGATGTGGACCGAAGCCGTCGCCGCGTCTGCGTGCCGGGAGATGTTGGTCAGCGATTCCTGAACGATCCGGTAGACGGTTCGGTCCACAGCGGCCGGAACGTTCCGATGTTGTCCCTCGATAGTCAATGTTGCGTCCAAACCCGTTGCGCCGAACCGTTCCAGCAGCTCCGGAACATGCTCAAGACCGTACCGAGGCGCGGCCACGTCCTCGCGCAGTGCCTCCAATGTCGCACGTAGTTCCCGGGCTGCTTCCCTGCCGGCCTCCCGGATCGCCAGCAGCGCCTCCGGCACTTGTTCGCCGCGTTTGCGGGCGACGTGAACCGCGGCCTCGGACTGGATCTTGATCACCGAGATCTGGTGGGTGAGCGAGTCATGCAATTCCCGCGCGATATGCAACCGCTCCTCATCGGCTCGGCGCCGCGCGGTCTCCTCCCGAGTGCGTTCGGCTTCATCAGCGCGCCGCTCGGCTTGGCGCAGCGCCTCACCGGCCGCACCGGCCGCGATCAACCACGCCAGTTGCAGCGCGTCGCGTGCCTGGGCGAAAGCCTCACCCAGCGGCCAATGGGGATGAGCGAGCAGCATCGCGAACGGCAGCGCGAGCACCATCAGTATCGACCCCGCCACTGCGACGAGTCGCTGCCCCGCCCGAACAGTGGCGTACAGCGCGACCAGGAACCCGATAGCGGGAATCTCGAAACCGATTGCCTGATAACCCAACACACACAATCCCGAGATCGCCAGGACAGCGATCGGAGCCCGCCTACCCGCGGCGAGCGAGAGCCCGGCGATCATCAACAGCGCATAGCCAAGCGCATCGAGATTCGTGGAATCCCGGTGCCCGGACAATGCGGTGACCAGCAGCACGGCCGAGACCGCGACGGAGACCGCCCAGTCTGCGATGCCGATCCGCGCCCTGCTCATGGGTGCACCCTAGCCGCAATCGCGTAGCAGCAAATCCGGCGCACGGACGATCAACCGCCTACCACGAACGCGGTAGTTCCGCGACGGCTACGGCATACGCAGCAGTCGACTACCGCACCGAACTCAGCACGAATTGTCCACGCCTGCACGACGATCAGCGGTGTCTCCGGCGACATGATGAAGCGCGAGCACGTCACCGAACGTTGAAGGAGCGCCCGATGTCTGTCCGTTATCTCCCTGCCGTCGTTGCAGCGGCCCTACTCGGAAGTATCGCGGTTGCCGCACCGGCTGCGGCCGAGGTCGAACGCAGCGCCGCCGATGCCGGGTTGACCTCCGGCCGACTCGGGCCCACCGTGACTGCGCTGCTGGGACTCACAGCAATAGTGATCGGCACCCGCGCGTTCACTCGGGTCGGCCGAAGCGGCATCGGCAACGGCCGGTACCAGGCTGTGCTGGCGCTGGTCTCAGGGCTGGTCAGCCTGGCTCTGGGGAGCTGGTTCGCGGTCACAGCCGAGGGTGGTCCCGGTACCGGCAACGGGATAGTCGGGGCCTGGGCAGCCATGGTGTTCGGACTGATCGCGCTGGTCCTCGGCGCGCTGACACTGAACCGATCCCGCCAGGCCATTTCCACGCCGCCCGCGAATCCCTCGTGATCGGAATCCGCTGACCGCCAAACAAATCCGCGACCGGCCCCTGCGACCCGGTGGCCAGGCCGGGGAAGTGCTCGGCCTGGCCACCGTCGCGAATCTCGTGCAGCACAACGACTGGCCGCCGTCGGAGCCCCGATGCGGTTCGTAGCGATCGGCGAACCATGCGTCAACTAGTAGTTGACGATACGCCATTCGTCAACTACTAGTTGACGCATGGCGATAGTTCGTGAGTGGTTTCGCCGACAGCACATCGAACCGAGGAGTCGCAATGGAAGCCTTCGAAAGCGCAGCGCGTGAGCAAGCCGAGTCATCGGGCAGGCGGGCGACGGTCGTCGGCGCAGGGATCGCAGGCTTGGCTGCCGCGTTGCGATTGCGTCAGCAGGGCTGGGACGTCGTCGTGGTCGAACGCGCGCCGAGTCGCCGCAGTAGCGGTTACCTGGTGAACCTGCATGGACCCGGATATGCCGCTACCGAGCGGCTCGGGCTGCTACCGGCGTTGACCCCGCGCGATATCGGATTCTTCACCTCGGTCCTCGTCCACGCCGACGGCCGGGAGAAGTTCAGGATTCCCGCCGCTGTCACCGAGGCCGCCGTCGGGAACCGGGCCTTGAGCTTGTTCCGCGGCGATTTGGAGTCAGCGCTGTACGACGCGGTCGCCGAGTTCGCCGATATCCGTTTCGGCACCACGGTGCGGGCCATTACCCAGACCCCGGGGGCGGTCGAAGTCACCCTCAGCGACGACACCCACCTCCACACCGAACTCCTCGTCGGCGCCGACGGCGTGCACTCCCGGGTTCGGGAGCTCGTATTCGGTGCCGAGTCCGAGTATTTCGTGGACCTGGGCCATATGGTCGGCGCATTTCCGCTGGAAACACCGTCCGCCCACATGCCCGATGGTGTCGGCACCACGTATATCGGTCCCGGACGTACGGCCGCGGTGATGAACCTGGGACCGGAAAGGTCCTCGGCGTTCTTCGCCTACCGCAGCCCCGCCCCTGACACCGAACTCGCTCTCGGTGCCGCACCCGCCCTTACCCGAGCGTTCGGGGATCTCGGCGGCGGTGTCGCCGACGCACTCCGTCAGCTCGACGCCGAGCCCGGCACCGCCTACTTCGATTCGGTCGGCCAGATCGTGATGGACCGCTGGAGTCGGGGCCGAGTCGTCCTGCTCGGCGACGCGGCCTGGTGCGTAACGGTATTCGCCGGTTACGGCGCCGCCCTCGCCCTCGACGGCGCCGACCGGCTCGGCACCGCGCTGGCGACACACGGCGACGACATTCCCGCCGCCCTCGACACCTGGGAGACCGCGTTGCGCCCGGAGGTGAAGAAGCGACAGGCGTTGGCGCGGAGGGGAATCAGCCGATTCGCCCCGCCGTCACGCACCCATGTGTGGGCGGGCGAACTAGTGCTCCGCGCAATCCAGCTCCCCGGCATCCGCAGCCTGGTCCGACGCTCCATCCAACGCGCCAACAACTAACCGCCGAGTCCGCTGATCGGCCGGGCTCAGCGGACTACTCGGCGGCGAGCCCGGCGCACGAGGCCGCGGACAATCTCCGCGACTCGGCCGGTCGTGCACAACGCCCGTCACGAAGCGCGCCTTTGCTCCTCCACTCGATGCACCCCCACAAACGGTAGACCCGTAGATCAACGACTGAAGTGCGGTGAACAGGACCGACGGAACGTGGCTGGGGCTGGTCAGCTTCACGCTGGTCACCGGCAATGGGCACGAACAGCTTCAGCTCCATCAGTGGTGTCCCGCGCATGTGCTGAGCCCAGTGGAACAGCAGACGACGATTCCTTGGTCTCCGCCGTCCTTCTCGGCCACACTTTCCACAACTGCCGAGCTCACGGGACTACCCCACGGTTGCTGATGGATTCGTTCTCGCACAGGTCGCGGAGTAGCGCAAGAGCACCGCGTCGGGGAGTTATCCCTGAGCCCATGTCCACTCCCGCAAAGATGCCTTGGGTAATGCTGTTCACCAGGGCGAACGACGCGCATTCGCGAACGACCATGCAGTCGCCGCAGATGCGCCGAGCCACCGTCACGTATCTGGCTCGGTTTATGCGTGGTGGAAAGAAGACGTCCGGGTAGACATTTTGACATGCAGCCCGCTGCCGCCATTCCGCTTGCATCCACACCTCACTTGGTCGGACCAATTGTCTACTGCTGTCACAGCTTCCATTTGCGCCGCCGACCTGGCAAAGGGCCTTCCGGCCTCGACTCAGAGGACCGAAGTCCCATCGGCGAAACCAGCAGATCGGTCGCCGCGCGCGTGTTCCTGGCTGAGAGGATTGTGAGGAAGTGCCAACGCGAATCATCTTGTGTAACAGTCTTCCTCGATTCGACATCGAGCTCTGTCGGTGACGGCACGATCGGACTCTCGCGCCACAGGTAGGAAATGACGAAAGTCCCTATGCGGATAGACCGTCGGCTCTGCACTGATGTCGACGGCCGCGGCAGTGTGGTGTGCATTGGCACCACCTCGGTGGTGCGGGTGCAAGAGCTGAGGACGAAGAGTTGCTACCGATATCGCAAGCGTGGTCTACGACGAGATATCCAGAGATAGTCGTTTTCGCCGCCGGGTGTGTGCCGAAACTCGAGGGTCAACGTTTCGCTGGAGCGGTTGCCCGGCTGCTCCGCAAGGAGGGTGTCACCGGTGGCTGTCGGCTGCGGATCGCTGGTGCGCAGGGCCGCGAAGCGCCGATGTTGGTGCAGGTCAATCTGAGTATCGGTGGCCCGGCTCGAATCCAGGTTCCGACGAGCGGTCCAGGCGATGCGCTGCCGGTTGTTGCTCGAGTCGAAGAAAGACTGGCCCGGCGGGGGGTGTGCTGGCGGCCCCGTCCGTGGCCGGATCCGACACGGCCTGCCCTCGCGGTGGCGGGGCCGGGACGCCTGACGCGTCGAAAGATGGTGGCTCCGGTCACGTGCGGCCCATACGCGGCGGCACAGGTGATGGACGCGATGGACTACGACGTGCATTTCTTCGTCGATGCCGAGACCGGCCAAGATGCTGTCGTCTACCGCGCCGGACCGTACGGAGTACGCATGGCCCGTCAACGCGAGCTCCGTCCGCCACGTGCGGGTGTCGGTGTGGACACCACACCGATCATCCTGACCCCTCGGTGTGCACCGGTTCTCACCGAACCCGAGGCCGTGATTCGGATGTGCGGGTACGGGCTGCCGTTTCTGTTCTATACCGATGACGGCTCCGGGCGTGGCCATCTGCTCTATCGCCGATACGACGCCGACCTGACCCTGCTCACCCCCGCTGATTCCGGGGCCTGCGACAGCACTCGAACCTGCTGAATCCCTTCCTCGACATCGAAAGGCAGACAAGGACAGTGGCACGCCTGCTGACCCAACGCGAGATCCTCACCGAGCTCGAACCTGTTGCCGAGACCGCGGTGAACAAGCACCTGGCCATGGCCAAGGACTGGCATCCGCACGACTATGTCCCCTGGGAGGACGGCCGCAACTTCGCCTTGCTCGGTGGAACCGATTGGGAGCCAAGACAATCCAGGCTCTCCGAGGTCGCCAAAGCGTCACTGATCACCAACCTGCTCACCGAGGACAATCTTCCCTCCTATCACCGTGAGATCAGCGAGAACTTCTCCCGCGACGGTGCGTGGGGGACCTGGATCGGACGGTGGACTGCCGAAGAAGCCCGCCATTCCATCGTCCTTCGTGACTATCTTGTCGTGACTCGTGGCGTCGACCCGGTCGCGCTCGAGAACGACCGGATGACACATGTGGGGGCTGGGTTCAGTGCGCCCGCCGACCAGGCCATAGCCGGCCAGCCCGGATTCCTGTACTCGGTGGCGTATGTGTCGTTCCAGGAATTGGCCACCCGTGTCAGTCACCGCAATACGGCAGCCGTGTGTGAGGATCCGGTCGCCGACCGGATGCTCGCCCGGATCGCCGCCGACGAGAACCTGCATATGATCTTCTATCGGACCCTCTGCGGGGCTGCCCTGGATGTGGCGCCCGACCAGACCATCGATGCCGTCGCGGCCATCGTGCGCAACTTCCGGATGCCTGGCACCGGAATGCCGAACTTCCGCCGCCACGGCGTCCTGATGGCCAAACACGGCATCTACGACCTACGCCAGCATCTGGAGGAGGTCCTCCAACCGGTGCTACGGCACTGGAGGATCTTCGAGCGCGACGACTTCGGCCCGGTGGGTGAGCGGGCACGCGACGATCTCGCAGAATTCCTCCACGATCTCGAACGCACCCGCGTTCCCCGGTTCGAGGAGCAACGGGACCGGGCGCTCGCCCGGGAGAAGGCCAAGGCCGGGGCCGACCCGCGCTGACCTACCGCCGCCTGGCGAGTCCGACTCGGACAATCTGAGATGTGAGGGTGGATCGACGGCTGCGATCGAGCGGTCGGGCAAGGTGGACTATCTGGTTCGTGTGTCCGTCGGGTCGCTCGCCGCCGCAGCATGCACCTTGTAGAGCACGACCTGCTCATTGGTGAACGGTATGACAGTGGCTGGGCTGGCGTTCGCCTGGCGCGGCACCATGTGCACCGGGAGGTTCGGCCGAAGCTCGAGCACGAAGTCGCGCATGGCATTTCGGTCGGGATCGTCGAGTCCGCCGCCGATGACGACCAGATCGACTGAACCATCGGTTACCGTCGCCTCAACGATCGCGCGATCGTTGGTTGCCATGACGTCGCGGCCGAATCTGCGCAGCTCTTCCGCGAGCACATCGAGTGTCGACTGCCGTCGTCCGATGAGCAAGATCCTGGGTTCGGTCATCGTGAAATCCTAAGGCGGGCATTACGGCATTGTCGACGATGCGTGCGGTAGGGCAGGGCCGCGACCCGCCACACCACCGATCGGTTCCCGAAACCCTCTCCGCCCCCATGCAACAATGCCGAACATGGACCACTCGTCGGCGACCAGTGGGCGGCCCCCGGTGACGGAAACCCTGTCCCAGCTGCGGTTACGTGAACTTCTCGCTGAGGTGCAGGAAAGAATCGCCCACTGAGGGATGGACTTGACACAGCACAGCGAGAACGCGCACCGCTCGACGTCGGCTCCCGTCGTCGTCGGCATCGATGGCTCCGACGCATCGGCCGCAGCCCTGCGATGGGCTGCCCGTCTCGCCGCCGATCGGGACCGCGAGCTGCACATCATCCACGCCATGAACCCGGTGGCCGCGGTGACACCCCACAATGCCTACGACGCGTTCGCGTTTGCGACCATGCAGGACATCCGGCTCGCCGCCGAACGCGAGCTCGCCGCCGCGAGCGACCAGGCCAAGGCCGCCGCGCCGGACATCTCGGTGACCACCGAGCTCAGCACCGGAAACCCGGCCGCGACGCTCATCGAATGCTCGGCCACGGCCTACCTTGTCGTTCTGGGCGCGACAGGATCCACCGGCACCCTCGCCCATCTCGGCTCGACCCTGCTTGCCGTGAGTTCGCACGCGCGCGGTGCGGTCGTCACCGTCCGCGGCCCCGATCCTGACCGACGGACGGGCCCGGTCGTCGTCGGTGTCGACGGCAGCGAGGTCGGTGAGCCCGCCATCGGGGCGGCGTTCGCGGAGGCGTCTGCGCGGGGGGTCGAACTCGTCGCGGTCCACGCGTGGAGCGATCTGTCCCAAGGTGCCTTCGGCGGCTCGGGCTACCTCGAGTTGCCGATCGCGGACTTCGAGGAGGCCGAATCGGCGCTGCTCGCCGAGCGGCTGGCCGGGTGGACGGAGCGTTTCCCCGATGTCGCGGTGCGGCGAGAGGTCGAGGTTTTCGGACCGCGCGAACGACTGGCCACGTGGTCGCGGACCGCTCAACTCCTGGTGGTCGGCAGCCGGGGCAGAGGTGGTTTCCGCGGATTGCTGCTCGGCTCGACCAGCAATTGGCTGGTACAGCACGCCGACTGCCCGGTAATGGTCGTCCACCCCGGCTGAAGTGACATCGAGAGCTCAGAAAGGCGAACCATGACCCCGCACTCCGATCGGAATCGCCCTGTCGTCGTCGGAACCGACGGTTCCGAACAATCGCTGACCGCGCTTCGCTGGGCAGCGCGGTATGCCGCGCACCACCGCGCGCCGTTGCAGATCGTCTACGTCATCGATGTCCCAGTGGAGTACGGACCTGGTGTTTCCGGGCCGCTCTTCGACCAGGAAAGGCTGCGTGAGCACGGCGAGTCCGTTGTCGCGGCGGGCGCCGCAGCCGCCGCGGAGGTCGTCGGGCCGATCGCCGACATCCCGATCGAGACGGCCGCGGCAATGGGAACGACGGTGGCGGTCCTGCGCCACTACAGCGCGTCAGCGCGATTGCTCGTCGTCGGCAGCCGAGGGCGCGGCGCGATACGACGCACCCTGCTCGGATCGGTCAGCACATCGCTTGCTCGACACTCCGACTGTCCGGTAGCGGTGATCCCTGAGCAGGAGGCCGATTCCGGCGGCCGCGTGGTTGTCGGTGTCGACGGGTCCGCCTGTAGTGCCGACGCGGTCGCGATCGCGTTCGAAGAGGCCTCCCAGCGCGGGGCCCGGCTGGTCGCTGTCCATGCGTGGTCGGAGTTCTTCCGTTACGAGGCCCGCGCCACCATGCAGACCGAAGGCGAGGCGCTGCTGGCGGAGAGCCTGGCCGGGTATGCCGAGAAGTACCCCGGTGTGGAGGTCGGACGTCTCGTGGTCGAAGACAAACCCGCCAGGGCGGTACTCGACTTGTCCGCCACAGCTCAACTCGTGGTGGTCGGCAGCCGAGGCAGGGGCGGGTTCTCCGGGATGACTCTCGGATCGGTCGCCCAGGCGGTCCTGCACGGCGTGGCTTGCCCGCTGATCATCGCCCGGTGCGAAGCTGGAGACGACTGACGGTCACGGCACAAGCACCGCCGCACCGTCGAAACCGCCTCGTGCCAGGTCGACCAGTGCGCGATCGGCCTGATCGAGTGGATACCGATGTGTGGTGACTGCCAGCCGATGCCGTTGTGCCACCGCGAGGAATTCTCGGGCCTGCGCCCGGGTATTGGCGGTGACACTGCGAATCTGGCGTTCTCGGAACAGGTGTCGCTGGTAGTTCAACGGCGGAACATCGGTCAGATGGATGCCGGCGATCGCCAGTGTCCCGCCGGCGTCGAGGGCTTCCAGCGCGTGCGGCACCAGTTCACCGACCGGCGCGAACAGGATCGCCGAGTCCAGCGCTTCCGGGGGGTGATCCGCCGCGCCTTGCGCTGAATCCGCGCCGAGCGCAAGAGCCAGTTCCCTGGCCGCGGCGTCCCGGGTCATCACATGGACCCGGGCACCTCGGGCAAGGGCTACCTGCGCGGTCAGGTGCGCGCTGCCGCCGAACCCGTAGATTCCGAGCACCCCGTCCGCGGGGACCTCGGCGCGCGTCAACGCGTGGTATCCGATGATCCCCGCACACAGCAGCGGTGCCAGCTCCTCGTCGCTGTATCCCTCGGGCAAGGGCAGGGCGAACTCAGCGGGAACGGTGGTGAATTCGGCGTATCCGCCGTCGGCATCCCACCCCGTGTAGCGCGATCGCGGGCACAGATTCTCAGCTCCGCGCGTGCAGTAGTGGCACACTCCGCATGTGTACCGCAGCCAGGGAATACCGACCCGGTCACCCACCGCGATGTCGGCGTAGTCGCGGGGAGCCTCCACCACCTCGGCGACGATCTCGTGTCCCGGGATCACCTGCTGCCGGTGGACCGGCAGATCACCTTCCACCACGTGAAGATCGGTTCGGCAGACTCCGCAGGCGAGCACACGCACCAGCAGCTCGCCGACGCCGGGTACCGGGACAAGCTCCCGTCGCCACCGAAGGGGGCCGGTTGCGACCTGGCCGGGGTGATCGACTCGCCATGCTCGCATCATGTCGTCGCTCCGAGGATAGGTTCGATCGTCACCGTCGACCCTGGCACCCTCAGCCGCGAACCGACAAGGGGCGCAGGTCCTGAGGAGGGGCATTCGGCAACACACCAAGGACCCTTCGGTGAGGGCGTTTGTGCCCTGCACCCGAGGGGGAGTTGTCCAGGAAGATCGAAGGCAGTGCCTGTCGAACGCGAGAGGGAGGCCATGAGATGCCAGCACGTCATGCATCCCCCGTTGTGGTCGGCGTCGGCGGCTCGGACGCGAAAGGACGTGAGTGCGTGCACTCGGGTGCTGCCGGCTAGCCCTGAATCTGTGATCGGCCGCCAGATTTGGGATGCTCGCCTGGTCGAGCATTCGGCGCGCAGCTCAGCTCCTCGGACTGCATCCGAATCCGGGGCGCTAGCCGCGTTCACCGAGTGGCGGCCAGTACTGCCGCGAGGCCTTCTCGCAGGTCCTTGACGAAGTACTCGGGAACCTCGAGCGATGGGAAGTGTCCCCCGGTCGCGGGCGTCGTCCATCGGACGATCTGCCGGTACCGCTGCTGTGCCCAGGGTCGCGGACACTTCTCGGTATCGCGGGGGTACATGGTGAGGGCCGACGGGACATCGACCCGGAGTTCGGGGTCCAGCGAGTTGTGACTTTCGTAGTAGAGACGGGCCGCTGATGCGCCGGTCCGGGTGAGCCAATACAGGGTGACGTCGTCGAGAATGCGGTCTCGGGACATCGTCTCGAACGGGCTGTCCTCGGTATCGCTCCACTCGGCGAATTTGTCGAGGATCCAGGCGAGGAGCCCCACCGGTGAGTCGACGAGCGAGTAGCCGATGGTCTGCGGTCGGGTCGCCTGCTGCTTGGCGTATGCCGCACGGTGGCGCCAGAAATCGCGGGTTTCCTCGGTCCATGTGCGCTCGGCCGCCGTCAGCCCGTCCGTAGTCAGCCCGGGTGGTGCCTCCGCGAACGTTGTGTGGATGCCGAGAACCTGTGCCGGGAATCGGCCGCCGAGAACTGTGGTGATATTGCCGCCCGAGTCGCCGCCGTGGGCTACGAACGTGCCGTAGCCGAGCCTTCCCATCAGTTCCACCCATGCGGCCGCGATCTTTTCGGTTCCCCACCAGGTCGTGGCCGGCTTGTCGCTGTAACCGAAGCCCGGTAGCGACGGAACCACAACATGGAACGCCGGCGCGCCTGCCTCTTTCGGGTCTGCCAGCTCGTCTATGACATCGATGAATCGAGCAATGCTGTCCGGCCAGCCGTGCGTCAGGATCAGGGGAGTGGCATCTGCGCGCGCGGAGCGGCGGTGCAGGAAATGGATCCCCAGACCATCAATGAGCGTGCGGAACTGGCCAATTCGGTTGAGGCGCTCTTCGAACGATCGCCAGTCGTACCCGGTGCGCCAGTAGTTCACGACCTCGACGAGGTCGGCTAGCGGCACACCCTGGCCCCATCGGCGAGCGTCGGGTGCGGCGCGATAGACCGTTTCAGCTTCCGGCAGTCGCGCCGCAGCCAATCGCGCGCGCAGATCGTCGAGGTCGGCGTCGGTTGCGTGGGCTTCGAATGCTCGGACGCGCATTCCCACGCCGCAGCGACTCGTCGACTGGCTGGCCGAGTACGGCCTCGGTGTGGACTCCTGCACGACCGCCCAGCTCGAACGTGCTCGGGAACTGAGGGAATCGATTCACGCCGCCGCGACAGCGGCCGCGATCCACGACGTCCTTCCTGTGTCTGCAGTCCACGTCATCAATGACTTCAGCATCCAGGGTCGGGCCGCGGCCGTCCTGACGGCGGAGGGCAACCGTCGATGGCAACTCGGCTCGGCTTCCTGCGTCGAAGATGCCCTGGGTGTCATCGCTGTCGACGCGATCAGCATCATCGCGGTGAACGAGACGGAAGATTGGCCTTGTGCGCAGCGCCGACCTGCCGGGCTGCCTTCTTCGACACCAGCCAGAGCCGCACCCGCAAATGGTGCGATATGAACACGTGCGGGAATCGCCAGAAGAAGGCACGCTTCAACGCCAACCAGCGCAAATAACCAGAGGCTGACAACGCGCGGGCGACCTCGCGCGGGCCGCCGACCTGTACGTGAAGGCGGCGGATACGGCGACCAGTGTCCCGGAACGCGACCACCTCACCCGCGAGGCCGTGGACGTGCGGGAGACCCTGCGCGCGTAGCCGGTACGCCGGTGCCGGCTACAGGAGTCCGGGCCGGTGAACTCGGATAATTGGGAGTTTTCACTCGGGCAATCGGTGCTACTCGCAGCGCCTTCCCGGTGCTGTCGGCGCTTGGTTTGATACTGGCGCGCGATGTGGACCGACCTGCTCGAACCAGCAGTTCAGCACCTGGAATCGCGCTATCGCGAGCCGGAGGAAGACTTGCTGGAGATACGGAACATCACCGTCCGGTTCGGTGGGGTCACCGCCTTGGACGACGTCGGCTTCGCCGTCGGCGAGTCGGAGATGCTCGGGCTGATCGGCCCGAACGGAGCAGGCAAGACCACCCTGTTCAACTGCCTGACCGGCCGCGGCAAGCCCGTGTCGGGCACGGTCACCTACCGCGGGCTGCCACTGCTGCGGCGCCGCCCCGATGAGCTGGCCGGACTCGGCATCGCCAGGACGTTCCAGAATCTAGGTCTCTTCGAGCACATGTCCGTCCGCGACAACGTGCTGGTCGGCGCACATCACCGGGCGAAGGCGGGATTCGGCGCGGCGGCGGTGCGACTGCCCGTGGTGCGGCGCGAGGAGAAGCGCCTCGCCGCCGACGTACACCAGGTGCTGGAACGCCTGGACCTGCTCGACGTCGCCGACCACCCGGCCACCGGATTGCCGTTCGGCACCCTCAAACGCATCGAACTGGCCAGAGCGCTGGCCTGCCGCCCGCGGCTGCTGATGCTGGACGAGCCGGTCAACGGGCTCAGCCACGGCGAGGTGGCCGAGTTCGCCGCGCTCGTCCGCGAGCTGCGGGCCGAACTCGGGCTCACCGTCATGGTGGTCGAACACCACATGGGTTTCGTGATGGGGATCAGCGATCGGGTGGTGTGCCTGGACTTCGGCCGGGTGATCGCCGAGGGCACGCCCGCCCAGGTGCAGCAGCACCCCGACGTGATCGCCGCCTACCTGGGGAAGCCGGCATGAGCGAGTTTCTCGTCGTCGACGACCTGCACGCCGGTTACGGCGCGGCGCAGGTCCTGCACGGGGTGAGTGTGACGGTGGGGCGCGGTGAGGTGTGCGCGATCCTCGGACCCAACGGCGCGGGTAAGACCACGTTGTTGCGCACGCTGAGCGGGATGGTGCGCGCGCGGGCGGGCAGCGTGCGGGTCGACGGGGTGGTGCTGGGCAAGCGCAACCCCGAAGCGGTGGCGCGGCTCGGCATCGCGCATGTGCCGCAGGGGCGTGGCACGTTCGCCCCGCTCAGCGTGGCCGACAATCTGCGCGTCGGCGCGTTCACGCGGCGCGATGCCGCGGCGATCCGCGCGGACCTCGACCGGGTCTTCGGTTACTTCCCGATCCTGAAGGACAAGCTGCATCAGCAGGCGGGCGGGCTGTCCGGCGGACAGCAGCAGATGCTGGCCATCGGGCGCGCCCTGATGATGCGGCCGCGGGTGCTGCTGCTCGACGAGCCGTCGCTGGGTTTGTCGCCGCTGGTCACCCAGGAGCTGTTCGGCATCATCGCCGCCGTCAACACGGCGGAGCAGACCACGGTGGTGGTCGTCGAACAGAACGCGCACCTCGCGCTGGCCATCGCGGATCGGGCGCACGTGCTCGAGACGGGCCGGGTCGTGCTGTCGGGCACGCCGGAACAGATCAACGCCGACGAACAGATCGCACGCTCCTATCTCGGATACCAGGTATGAATCAATTGCTCGAACACACACTGGGCGGTCTCACCGCGGGCGCGATCTACGCGAGCCTCGCGCTGGCGCTCGTCCTCATCTACCGATTCACCGGGGTGGCGAACTTCGCCCAGGGTGAACTCGCCATGTTCTCGGCGTTCCTGGCCTGGCAGTTCGGCCAGAGCGGAATGCCGTTGTGGCTGGCCATGATCACGGCCCTCGCGGTCTCCTTCGCCGGCGGCATGCTGATCGAGCGGGTGGTGATCCGGCCGGTCGAAGGCGCGCCGGAACTGACCCTGGTGATCGTCACGGTCGGGCTGTACTTCTTCGTCAATGCCGCCGCGGGCTGGATCTGGTCGTTTCAGCTCCAGTCGTTCCCCAGTCCGTTCCCCGGCGGCGCGATCAGTACCGGCGGGGTGAGCGCGAGCTATCAGAGTCTCGGGGTGCTCGCGGTGGTCGCGGTGGTGATGACCCTGCTGTTCGCGCTGTTCCGCTTCACCAAGATCGGGCTCGGAATGCGGGCGGTCGCCGCGAATCCGGAGTCGGCCCGGTTGACCGGCATTCGGGTCGGCGCCGTGCTGGCGCTCGGCTGGGGCTTGGCGGCGCTGGTCGGGGCGGTGTCGGGAATTCTCGCGGCGCCGATGCTCTTCCTCGAACCCAACATGATGGGCGGCGTGCTCATCTACGCCTTCGCGGCGGCGACGCTGGGTGGGTTCGACTCCCCGGTCGGCGCGGTCGCGGGCGGTCTGATCGTCGGTGTCACCGAGACGCTGGCAGGCGCCTATATCGAGGCGATCGGCACCGAACTCAAGATCGGCGTGCCGCTGTTGATCATTCTTCTGGTCCTGCTGGTTCGTCCGCAGGGTCTGTTCGGTACGGCGGCGGTGCAACGAGTATGAGCGACATCGAGATTCGGGAATCCCGTCCGGCTGCCGAGGCGACCGCACAGCCGGTGCGCCGGAGCGGGTTCGTGCTGCGGAACCGGACCGCGCTGGTGCTCGCGGCGGTGGCCGTGGTGGCCTGTGTGGCGCCGTTCCAGCTGGCGCCGTTCTACACCTTCCAGCTGTCGATGGTGCTGGTCTACGCCGTCGCGCTGCTCGGCCTGAATCTGCTCGTCGGCTACACCGGGCAGATCTCGCTCGGGCACGGCGCGTTCTTCGGTGCCGGTGCCTATGTGACGGCGGTGCTGATGCAGCGCTGGGACACACCGTATCTCGCGGCGCTGCCGGTGGCGGCCGCGGTGACCTTCGTGCTCGGTGTCGCGGTCGGCATTCCGGCGCTGCGGCTGCGTGGGCTGTATCTGGCCCTGGTGACGCTGGCCATCGCCATCTTCACGGTGCCGCTGCTGAAACGCTTCGACTCGATCACCGGCGGCTCGATGGGGCTGACCGTCGCCAAGCCCGCCGCGCCCGCCTGGACCGGACTGGCCGAGGATCAGTGGCTGTACTTCCTGGCCTTGGCCACGGCGGCAGGGTGTTTCGCGCTGGTGGCCGGACTCTTGCGGTCGCGCGTCGGGCGGGCGCTGCGGGCGATCCGTGACAACGAGATCGTCGCCGAAATGATGGGTGTACGCCTGGCGTACTACAAGACCCTCGCCTTCGCCTGGAGCGCCATGCTGGCCGGCATCGCCGGGTGCGTCTACACCTGGGTGATCGCCTATGTCTCGCCGGACTCGTTCACCGTCGGCCTGTCGATCACGCTGCTCGCGGGCATCGTCGTCGGCGGTCTCGGATCGCTGTGGGGTGCGGTGCTCGGCGCCGCGTTCGTGATGTACGTGCCGAGCCTGGCGCAGGACGTCAACGACGCCGCGCCCGGGGTGATCTTCGGTCTTGTCGTGATCGCCCTGATGTACATCGCACCGACCGGATTGGCCGGACTCGCCGGCCGTCTCAGCCGTCAGATCATTCCCGTGCTTGTTCGGAAAGGCGAGAAATAATGGGAACCAAGGCAATTCGGATCGCCGGCGTCGCCGCGGCGGCGCTGCTCACACTCACCGCCTGCGGTGGGCGTGGCGACACGGCGACCACCGCCGGCGGCGACTGCCAGGGGCAGCAGACCGTCGGCATCACCGACACCAGCGTCAAACTGGGTGGGGTGTACCCGCTGTCGGGGCCCGCGTCGGCCTACGGCGAGGCGGGCAAGGCCGGACGCGCCTACTTCGACTATCTCAATGCCGAAAAGGGCGGGATCAACGGCCGGAAGGTGGAGTACCTGGTGCGCGACGACGCGTATCAGCCGCCCAAGACCGTGGAGGAGACCCGGCGGCTGGTCGAGCAGGACCAGGTGTTCGCGATCTTCCCGACCCTGGGTACCGCGACCTCGTCCGCGGTGTGGGACTACCTGAATCAGCGACAGGTTCCGCAGGTGTTCGTCGCCGGTGGCGCGACGAAGTGGGGCGCCGACACCGCCCACCCGTGGACCATCGGCTGGCAGCCCAGCTACCGGTCCGAGGCGCGCGCGTACGCCAGCTACGTGCGTCAGGAACGGCCGGACGCCACCGTCGCCGTGTTGTATCAGAACGACGACTTCGGCAAGGATCTGCTCGACAGCTTCCGCGCCGCCGTCTCGGGCAGTGGTGTGCGGATCGTGGCCGAGCAGAGCTACGAGGTGACCGACCCGACCGTCGAACCGCAGCTGCGCACCCTGTCCGGATCGAAGGCCGATGTGCTGCTGAACTTCTCGACGCCGAAGTTCGCCGCGCAGGCGCTGGCCGCGGACGCGCGCGCCACCGAGTGGAACCCCCGCCACATCGTGACCACCGTCGCCAACTCGGTGACCACGCTGAAGTCGGTCGGCTTCGACAACGTCCAGGGCGTCATCTCGGCCGCCTACACCAAGGACCCCGCCGACCCTTCCCGCGACACCGACCCGGCGATGCGCGAGTACAAGGACAAGCTGGCCCGCTACGGCCAGGGCATCGATCCGACCAGCGTGTACGCGATCATCGGCTGGGCGAGTGCGGACAGTTTCGCCAAGACCCTGGCGGCGGCGAGCTGCCCGACCCGGGAGGGGCTGCGCGATTCCATGCGCAACCTGAACAACATCCCGGTCGATCTCCTGCTGCCGGGCGTGACGCTGAAAACGGGCGCAGGCGACGCGTTCCCGATCGAGGCGCTGCAGATCCAGCGTCTGACCGGTGACCGGTGGAGTCTCGTCGGCGACATCATCGACACCACCAAGTAGGCCGTCCCAGGGCGACCCGGCGCAGCGAGTTCCCCTCGCCGCGCCGGGGCTGTCTGAGGCGCACTTCCGGGGGTCGGCTTCTGTCGCCGAAGCTCAGTCGGGAGCGAAAGATTCGTCGAATGATGCAGTGACACAGCTCATTCGCGCATCGATACTGGCTCCGACCCGGGTTGCGGGAGGCACCGGCGCCGACCCCGACACGCCCGAACCGCGGCGGTGAGATGGTCGTCGCGCCGAGACCGGCGCCGGAGTGCCTGTGCGGTGCCCGCGAGGAGATGAGGGACAGTGCGAGTACTCGCGCGGCTGACTGTGGGGCGACCGAAAACGGTGGTCGCGGTGGTGGTGTTGCTGCTTCTCCTCGCCGGCGCGGGCGGCGCGTCGGTGCAGCAGCGGCTCTCCGGCGGCGGGTTCTGGAACGCGGATGCCGAATCCGCGCGCGCCGCCAGGATCCTGGCCGAAAAGTACACCACCGGAACTCCGAATGTCCTGGTGCTGGTGGAGGTTCCGGCCGAGGTGGGCACCGTGGACACGCCCGCGGTCGCCACCGCCGGTCGGCAGCTGACCACCGAGCTGGCCGCCGTGCCGGGTGTGCGTTCGGTGAGCTCGTACTGGTCCACCGGATCGCCCGAGTTCCTCCGCGACGCCGACCGTGGAAAGGCGCTGGTCGCCGTAGATATTCCGGGTGACCAGATCGTGGTGGAGTCGGTGGTCTCGCGGTTGGTCGACAGCTATCGGGACCGGGACTACGGCGTGCTCCACCTGCGCCTGGGTGGCGCCGCGGTGAGCTATCACGATGTCACCGAACAGCTCTCGCGTGACTTGAAAGTCGGTGAGGCGGTATCGATCCCGATCCTGCTCGTCCTGTTGGTGCTGGTTTTCGGCAGCCTGGTCGCCGCTGGACTGCCGCTGGTACTCGGGCTGGTGTCGATCATCGGCACCTTCGGAATCCTGCGCGTGCTCACCGAGTTCACCCAGGTCTCCAGCTACGCATTGAATCTCACCACGGTGCTCGGTCTCGGTCTCGGCATCGACTACAGCCTGTTCGTGGTCAGCCGGTTCCGCGAGGAACGGCGCGCCGGCCGCGACGTGCCGAGCGCAGTGCGGGCGACCGTGACGACCGCCGGTCGCACCGTCCTGTTCTCGGCCGCCACGATCGTCATCGCGATGCTGGCGATGCTGGTGTTCCCGATGCCGTTCCTGCGCTCGCTGGCCGCGGCCTGTCTCTCGGTGACACTGCTGGCCGCACTCGCCACAGTGACCTTGCTCCCGGCCTTGCTGATGCTGTTCGGTCACCGCATCGATGCGCTCGATCTGCGTCGCGGCCTGCGACGGCTGCGCGGGCGGCCCGAACCGGCGCCGACGCCGCCCGAGCAGGGCTTCTGGTACCGCATCGCGCGGCGAGTCACGATGCGTCCCTGGCTCTTCGGCGGTGCCGCGTTGCTGGTGGTGATCCTGCTCGGCCTGCCGTTCACCGGCCTGCGGCTTGGCCTGACCGACGATCGGGCCCTGCCCCCCACGGTGGAGAGCAGACAGGTCGGCGACGTCCTGCGCGCCGACTTCCCGGCGACCGCGGCGGGCCGCTTCGATGTGGTGGTCGACGGGCCGATCTCCACGGCCGAACTGTCCGACCTGACCCAGCGGCTCCAGAACCTGCCCCACGTGCGGCTGGTGCGCGGTCTGCCCGGGCCCGACGGCGCGCACCTGACGGTCATCCCCGACCTCGATCCGTATTCGCAGGCAGCCGAGGTCCTGCTCGACGACATCCGCCGCACGGCCTCGCCCGCGCCGCTGCTGGTCGGTGGCGCCACGGCCGAGAACGCCGATACCAAATCCGGGTTGGCGGGGCGCCTGCCCCTGGTCGTCGCGCTCATCGTGATCGCGATGCTGGTGCTGTTGTTCGCGTTCACCGGCAGCGTGGTGATCCCGCTGAAGGCGGTGCTGCTCAACACGTTGAGCCTGTCGGCGACCTTCGGCGCGATGGTCTACATCTTCCAGGACGGGCACCTGAAGTGGCTGGTCGGTGACTTCACCGAGACGGGCTATCTCGCCGCGCCGGTGCCGGTGCTCGTCTTCTGCTTGGCTTTCGGGTTGTCGATGGACTACGAGGTGTTCCTGCTGTCGCGGATCGCCGAGGAGTACCGGATGCGCGGTGTGACCGCCGACGCGGTCGCCTACGGACTGGAGCGGACCGGCCGCATCGTCACCGCCGCTGCCGCCCTGATGGCGATCGTCTGCCTCGGGCTGGCCTTCTCCCAGGTCGCTTTCACCAAGCTGATGGGCGTGGGCCTGACGCTGGCGGTGCTGATGGACGCCACGGTGATCCGTGGCGTGTTGGTGCCCGCCTTCATGCGCCTGCTCGGCGCCGCCAACTGGTGGGCGCCGGGCGTGCTCCGACGAGTCCATCGTCACATCGCCGTCCGCGAGAACTGATCCGGCTGCCGGGCGGCGGTTTGGTTCCTGATGCAGTGTTCCGTCCGCCGCTTCGTCGCGCGCGACCAGCGATCCGGACAATTCCCCACCGATCCGGCCGATTTTCCCCTATAGGTGACTTCCGTTACCGCACAACAACATTGGCTATCAGCCAGCGTGCGTGACACAGTGGCCGTAGTGCCAGTCGAGCACACGGATCATTTGTGACATCGCCCGATCAGCCGGGCGAATACCACCACCGGACGGAACTCCGATCGCAGCAGTGCCGCGCGATCGAGCACACTTCAGCGCTTCACCTCAGGGGTATATCCATGTCCGTTTCCATGCGCTATCCACTCACCGCCTACCAGCGCGACATCTGGACCGTCGTGGAACACTTTCCCGGTCTGCCCAGCTATCTCTCCAGCGTGGTCGGCCGCTTCGCCCTCGCCATCGATGACGCCGCGATGATCGCCGCGATCGAGCGGACCTGGGCGCGCAACGATGGGCTGCGGCTGCGCTACCGCGTCGTCGACGGTGTCCCGGCCCAGGAGTTGTCGACCGGGCCGATGCCGCCGGTCCAGGTGATCGACGTCGGCGACGCCCCCGATCCGCGCGCCGAGGCGCAGCGCCGGATCGAGCAGTGCACCGGCTCCGCGATCGACCTCCTCGGCGCGGTGCCGTTCCGGGCGCACATCATCCACGCGGGAGCTGGCTCGTCCTACGTCGTCCTGACCACGCACCATGTCGCTGCCGACGCGACGGGACTGTTCCACATCGGCGCCCAGGTCCTCACCGACTACGCCACGACGATGTCGGGGAACCCGATCGAGTTGCCGGGATCGTCGTTCCTGCGGTGCCTGGCCTTCGAACGCGACTACCGCGCGAGCGATCACTACGGCATCGACCGTGACGCGGTGGTGTCCCAGCTCGCCGGGACGACCCCCGCCCTGTTCGACCGACCGCGCGCGACCGAGGGGCTGGCACCGGTCGCGGCCTACGAGTTCACCCTGGATCGGTTGCTGGTCAACCGTATTCGCGCGTCCGGCCTGTCGCTGTACCCGTACTTCTGCGCGATGCTCGGCCTCTACCTCTCGCGCGTGCTGCGCGCCGAGGACGTCGTCATCGGCATCCCCTTCGGTAACCGCAACAACCCCACCGAGCAGGCCACCATCGGCCACTTCGCCAACACCCTCCCGCTGCCGATCCACACCGGCGGCCGCGCCACCGTGCGCGAGCTGGTCGCGGCGGTGAAAGCCGATGTGCGCCGGATGAAGCAACACGAGCGCTACCCGCTCGGCGACCTCATGGGCGAGCTGCGCCGTCTCGGCCATCCGGCCAAACAGCTGTTCGACGTGACCGTCGCCTATCCCCGCCTGCCCTCGGCCGCCGGGCTCATCGAGGGACTGGAGGAGGTGCAACAGCCCTCGCAGGGCTACAGCCCGCTGGCCATGGCCTGGACGATCTCCGAGATCGATGACGACGGTCCGCTGCTGATCCGGCTCGATCACGCGACCGACATCTTCGACGCCGACTACCCGATCGAATCCGTCGCCGACCATCTGGTCGCCTTGTTGCGCGCAGGCGTCGACGCCGTCGACAGCGATCCCTCGCGGCTGCCGATGCTGTCGGCGACCGAGCACGACCTGCTCGTCGATCGCGATCGCGCGACATCGCGGCCCTATGCGGACCAGAGCACTGTCATCGCCGAAATCCTGGCCAGGGCCGAGCGCACGCCGGACGCGGTCGCGGTGCACACCGCCACCGGGGACGCGATCACCTACCGCGACCTCGTCGACCGCACCGCCACCCTGTCCGGGTTGCTCCGCGAATCCGGGGTCGGGGCTGGCGATCTGGTCGCGGTGCTGCTCGATCGCGGGCCGGACATGCTCGTGGCGATCCTGGCCACCCTGCACGCCGGCGCCGCCTATGTCCCGATCGATCCCGGCTACCCGGCCGATCGGGTCGCCTACCTCCTGGCCGACAGCGCCGCCAAGGTAGTGCTGACCGCCGCCGAGGTGTCTGGTGACGCGATCGTGCTGCCGCCGGAGCTCTGGTCGACGGGAACACCGGCGCGGACTCCGGTATCCGTCGGCTCCGACCCTGCCTATGTGATCTACACCTCTGGCTCCACCGGCAGGCCCAAAGGGGTTGTCGTAGAGAATCATTCGGTGATCAACCGGATCGGCTGGATGCAGCGGCGGTACCCGCTGCGCCCCACCGATGTGATCCTGCAGAAGACGCCGTCCTCGTTCGACGTGTCGGTGTGGGAGCTGTTCTGGTGGGCCGTCGAGGGCGCCCAGGTGGCGCTGCTGCGGCCGGGTGGCGAGAAGGACCCGCGCGAGCTGCTCGCCGCTGTCGCCGACTTCGGCGTCACCGTCATGCATTTCGTCCCGTCGATGCTGACGCCCTTCCTCGACCTGCTGGAGTCCGACCCGACCGCGGTGACCGAGGCCGCCGGTCTGCGCACGGTGTTCTGCAGCGGTGAAGCGCTGCTCCCGCATCAGGTCAACCGGTGGAACCGGGCTTTCGCCCGCCTCGGGGCCGACGCGCCCCGGCTGGTCAACCTGTACGGCCCGACCGAAGCCACCGTGGACGTGTCCTTCCACGACTGCCCGACGGACCCGGCCGAGACGGTGACCCGGGTGCCGATCGGCCGACCGATCGACAACACGCGCCTCTACGTGCTCGGACCGGCCGACCAACCGCAGCCGGTCGGCGTCGCGGGTGAACTGTGCATCGCCGGGGCCGGACTGGCGCGCGGCTACCGCGACCGCCCGGAGCTGACGACGGAGAAATTCGTCGCCGACCCCTTCCATCCGGGCGAGCGGATGTACCGCACCGGCGATCTGGCCCGCCGCCTCGCCGACGGTGAACTGGAGTACCTGGGCCGCATCGACCGGCAGGTGAAGATTCGCGGCAACCGCGTCGAGCTGGGTGAGGTCGAGAACGCGCTGGCCGCGCTGCCTGCCATCACCGCCGCGGCGGTCATCGACAAGCAATCGCCGGACCGCGGCGCGTATCTGGCCGCCTACTGCGTGACCGAATCCACCCCGGATCCCGGCGCGCTGCGCAAGGCGTTGGCGACGACGCTGCCGGAGTACATGATTCCGTCGCAGTTCGTCGGGGTCGACGCGATCCCGCTGACTCCGAGCGGGAAGACCGACCGTGCCGCGCTGGCCGCGATCACCACAGAGAACCGTTCCGCCGGGTACACCGCGCCCCGAACGCTCGTCGAAGAACAGCTGGCGCTGATCTGGCGCGAGGTCCTCGACCGCGAGTCGGTGTCGGTGTTCGACAACTTCTACGACCTCGGCGGTGACTCGATCCTGCTGCTGCGCGTCCGGGCCAGGGCCGAGGCCAGGGGACTGGTGATCAGCGCTCGCGACATCGCCGAATGCCCCACCATCGCCGAACTGGCCGAACGGGCAGGCACCGGCGCCGTCGCCGCTGTCGCGCTCGCGCCGTTCGAACTGGTGGCCGGGATCGACCGCGCGAGTCTGCGGCATGTGGTGGACGCGTACCCGTTGACCAGGTTGCAGCTCGGCATGCTGTTCCACAGCCGTGAGCGCGCCGAATCATCGCTCTACCACGATGTTTTCCGGTACTCGGTGCGGATGCCGTGGGACGGGGACGCCCTGCGGGCCGCGATGGCGCGCTCGATCGCCCGGCACCCCATGCTGCGCACCTCCTTCGAACTGGCCGGCTACTCCGAGCCGCTGCAACTCGTGCACGCCCACCTCGAACCGCCGTTGACGATCGTCGACCTGCGCACGACCGGCACCGACGAGGCCGAGGCGCTGGTTCGCGAGCATGTCGAGCAACGACGACGGCGCGGATACATCTTCGAACAGCCGGGCCTGTTCGATCTCGCGGTGTTCCGGCTCGCCGACCGGATCGAGCTGGTGCTGTCGTTCCACCACGCCATCCTCGACGGCTGGAGTGTCGCGACGCTGATCTCCGAACTGCTGGCGGACTATCGGGGCGTCGCCACCTTCCCCGCGGAGCTCCCGTCGTTCGCGGAATACGTTCGTGCCGAGCGTGACTCGCTGACCGATCCCGCCGATCGGGACCACTGGGCCAGGGAGCTCGACGGCGCCGAAACGATCCGGATCCCCGGACTGCGACCCCATCTTCCCCTCGATGCGGCACCTGTCGCCGGGCCGTCGGATGCACGGATATCGGTGTCGGTCCCGGTCGGCGCGGATCTGCTGTCCCGCGCCGACGAGGTCGCCGCCGCCGCGCACATCCCGGTCAAGGCCGTCCTGCTGGCCGCGCACCTGTGCACCGTCGGCCTGCTGTCGGGACGCACGGATGTCACCACCGGCGTCGTCACCCACGGACGGCCCGAGCGCATCGACGCCGAGCGGATGGCCGGGCTGTTCCTGAACACGATGCCGCTGCGGCTGGACTTCGCCGGTCGCAGCAGGCGCGAGGTGCTGACGGGTGTCTTCGAGCGGGAACGCAACAGCGCACCGCACAAGCGGTTTCCGCTCACCGACGTGCAGCGCGAGTTCGGTGTCGTCCTCGACACCGCGTTCAACTACGTGCACTTCCACGCGGCGGGCGCGGCCATGAACGCGCTCGATGTCGCCCTGCTCGGGATCGATATTCGCGAGGACACCAACTTCGCGCTGCTGATCAACGCCATCCGTAACCCGCTCGACGGGACGCTGGCGCTGCGCATCGACGGCGACCCCGCCGCGTACACCCGCGAGCAGCTGGCCGCCATCGGCGAGACCTACCTGCGAGTTCTGGACCTCCTCACCGGCGACCCCATGGAAGCGGCGGACTTGGGTTCCCTGGGTGGGGTGCCGGAGACCCTGTCCGCCGCGACGTCGTCGGGCACCGTGATCGATCTGTTCGACGCCCGCGCTGCCGGCTCCCCGGACGCCGTGGCCATCGAATTCGGCTCCCGGACACTGACCTACGCGCAACTGCGCGCCCTGGCCGACCGCATCGCGGCGACCCTGGTGGCGCGTGGCGCACGCCCGGGCGACCGCATCGCGCTGGCGGTGGACCGGTCGCCCGAGCAGATCGCGACGGTGCTCGGAATCGCCAAGGCGGGCGCTGCCTGCGTGCCGCTCGACGTGACCTATCCGCTGCCGCGGCTGCACGCGATGCTCGCGCAGGCACGGCCGTTCGCGGTGATCACCGGCCAGAACCACGAAGCCTTGGTGCCACCGGAGCACGCGCGGCTGTCCCTCGACGAACTGGTCGCCCCCGGGACGACGGTTGCGCTTCCCGACGGCGATCCCGCAGCCACCGCCTACGTGTTGTTCACCTCGGGCTCTACCGGGACACCGAAGGGCGTGGCCATGCCCCATCGCGCACTGGCCAATCTGATCCGCTGGCAACTCTCGACGGCGAGCGGCCTGCTTCCCGGCCGCGACACCGCGCCTGCCACGACACAATTCGCACCGCTGTCGTTCGACGTGTCGTTCCAGGAGATCTACTCGACACTGTGCGGTGGCGGCCGCCTCATCCTGCTCGACGAGGACCAGCGTCGCGACCTGCCCGCGCTGGCCCGGGTGCTCGCGAGCACCGGCGCGGAACGGATCTTCCTGCCCTATGTGGCCTTGCAGCAGCTGTCCGAGGCCGCGATCCGGCTCGGCACCGCACCGGCCGGGCTGCGGGTGATCATCTCCTCCGGCGAGCAGCTCCGCGTCACCGACGAGATCAGGGCGCTGTGCGCGGCCGGAACCGACGTACTGCTGGAGAACCAATACGGCCCCACCGAAACCCACGTCGCCACCCGCTACACTATGACCGGCGACCCGGCGCTGTTCCCGGCGCTGCCACCGATCGGCACCGCCATCGACGGTGTGGAGATCCTCGTCCTCGACGACCGGCTGCGCCCGGTTCCCGGCGGCGCGCCCGGCGAGATCTACCTCGGCGGAGCCGCACTCGCGCACGGCTACGAGCACCGGCCCGACCTCACCGAGGCGGCTTTCGTCCCGCACCCGTTCGCACCGGGGCAGCGGCTGTACCGGACCGGCGACATCGGTCGCAGGCTGCCCGGCGGCGAGGTGGTCAGCGACGGCCGCCGCGGTGGCCAGGTCAAGATCCGCGGCCACCGGGTGGAACCGATGGAGGTGGAGCTGGCGCTGCACCGCGTCACCGCGGACCTGCCCGGCGTCAGCGAGGTCGCGGTGGTGGCGCACACCGCCGCAGGGGGTTCCAGCGCGCAGACGCTGCTGGTGGCGTTCCTGGTCGGCTCCCGCGCGGAGGTCGACGAGCCGGGGATCGTCGCGGCACTGCGGGAATGGTTGCCGGACTACATGATTCCCAGCCGCCTGGTCTGGCTCGACGCGCTGCCGCTGACACCGAGCGGCAAACGGGCCGACGCGGTCCTGGCCGGGATGGCACTGCCCGCCGCCACCTCGGCGAACCGGGTCCGCCCGCGCACAGCCGCCGAATCCGGACTGGCGGCGCTGATGGCCGAAGCACTCGGCCTCCCCGAGGTCGGCGTGCACGACGACTTCTTCGCCCTCGGCGGCACCTCGCTGACCGCGATGCGGCTGATCGTGTCCATCGAACAGCGCTACGGGGTGTCACTGCCGGTCTCGACCCTGGCCACCGGTCCCACGGTCGCCGCGCTGGCCGGACAGCTCGACGAACGGGCCGAGACAGGGTTCGATCCACTGGTGCCGTTGCGTCCTGGGACCGGAACCCCGCTGTTCCTGGTGCACCCGATCGGCGGAAATGTGCTCTGCTACGTCGAATTGAGCAAGCATCTGCCCGACGGACAACCGCTGTACGGCTTGCAGGCAGCCGGCCTGGAGACCGGCAGCACCCCGGCCGAGTCCATCGCCGAGATGGCGGGCAACTACATCGCCGCGATGCGCCGCGTCCAGCCGACCGGGCCCTACCATCTGGGCGGCTGGTCATTGGGTGGCATGGTCGCCTTCGAGATGGCCCACCAGCTGGCCGATGCCGGTCACGAGATCGGCAGCCTGGTCCTGATCGACACCATGACCGTGCGTCACGGTGACGGCATGCCGGTGCCGGAGCACGCGCTCTACGAGTTCTTCCTCTGGGAGCTGCTGTGGCTGGCGCGCGGCGCCGACACCGCGGTGATCGAGATCCCGGTCGACCTCGCCACCGAGGAGGAGGTCTTCGACTTCATCCTCGCCACCGCTGTCGACGCGGGCGTGCTGCCGCCCACCGGATCCCGTGCACTGGTCCGGCGGTTGTTCGAGGTGTTCGTGGCAGGGTGGCGGGCGATCGACGCGTACCGGCCACGAGCCTACGACGGCGACATCACCTTGCTGCGTGCCGCGGAGCCGCTGCCGCAGGTGCTCCGCCCTGCCCACGATCGGGCGGGCACCCTGCATCGAGATCCCACCAACGGCTGGGACGCCTACGCGACCGGGCATCTCGAGGTGATCGAAGTACCCGGTGATCACCTGACATTGATCCAGTCCCCGCAGGTCGCCGAGGTGGCGGCCCGCCTCGCCCGCTTGCTCGGCCAGGCGGCGGCGACCGCATGACGACGAATCCCACTACACAGCAAGGAAATCCAGTGATCTCTCCCGCCAAGTCGGCACTTGTGGTCGGCGCCGGAATCGGCGGACTCACCGCCGCCGCGGCCCTGCGCCGGGCCGGAATCGATGTCGTGCTGTGCGAGCGCGGCCCCGAACTGCGCGCGGCCGGATTCGGGCTGTCGGTGCAGTCGAACGCGATGAACGCATTGCGCACCCTTGATCTCGGCATCGATGAGGAGCTGCTCCGCGTCGGCGGACAGGCCCGATCGTTTACCTTCCGCCGACCAGACGGCTCGGACCTGCGGCGCGTCGACGTGGCGACCATCGATGCCGAGCTGGGCGCGCCCGCCGTCGCGGTCAGCCGCAAGAGCCTGCACGATGTGTTGCTGGCGGCCTGCGGCGAGGACTTGCGGGTCGAGCTGGGCGCCGAGGCGGTCGGCTTCACCGAGACCGCCGACGCGGTGCAGGTCGAATTCGCCGACGGCCGTGTTCTTTCCGCCGATGTCCTCGTCGGCGCGGACGGCATCAACTCCGCGATCCGTGCTCAGCTGCACGGATCGCAGGCTCCTCGACCGGGCAAGTTCGTTTGCTGGCTGGCACTGGTGCCGTTCGCCCATCCGGCGATCGAACCGGGTGCTTCGATCCACTACTGGGGCCGGGGCATGCGCTTCGGCATCCACGACATCGGGCACGGCAACGTCTACTGGTGGGCCACCATGACCACGACCGCCGAGCAGGCCGCCGACTGGCGGCACGGCAAAGACGACCTGCTGCGCAGATTCGCGAGCTGGGCACCGGAGATCACCGAAATCATCACGGCCACCCTGGAATCGGACATTCTCGCACTGCCCGCGCAGGACCGGCCACCGCTGACCGCCTGGGGTCGCGGCCGGGTGACCCTGCTCGGCGACGCCGCCCACCCGATGCTGCCCAGCCTGGGCCAGGGCGCGAACTCGGCGATCGAGGACGCCGTGGTGCTCGCGCACGCGCTGGCCACCCACGACGACGCCGAGACCGCGCTGCGGGTCTACGAGCAGCGGCGGATTCCGCGCACCACCATGCTCGTCGACGGTTCCCGCAAGCTCGGCCGACTCGAACAGACCCGCAATCGCGCGGTGATCGCGATTCGCGACAGCTTCATCGCCAAGGGCAACGAGGCCAAGCTGCAGGCGAGTCTGGCCGAGCCGATGACCTGGCCGGGCCTGGGCGATCCCGCGCCGGTGGCCGCGCTGCCGCGGCCGTTGTCCACGCTGGAACGCTGGCACTGGACCGTGGACCAGGTGGCGCCCCTGCACATCGTGTCGCGAGTGCGCGTCACCGGCGATCTCGACGCGGACGCGGTGCGCGCCGGTCTGGCGGCTCTGGTCCGGCGCCACCCGATGCTGCACGCCGTGGTGCGCAGCGACGGCGGCCGCGATCCACGGTTCGTTCCGGTCGCGCTGCGCCCGATTCCGTTGCGCGAGGTAGCGTCCGGTGACTGGGTCGCCGAGGCCGACGCCGAGTTGCGGACCCGATTCGACGCGGAGGCACCGCTGCTGCGGGCCACCCTGATCACCGTCGCCCCCCACGTCCACGATCTCGTGCTGACCTCCACCTACACCATCGCCGACGCGGTCACCGTGCTGTCGTTCGCCCGGCAGGTGCTCGAGCTCGCCGCCGGCGCGGGTGGCTGGGTCGCCGAGGTGCCTGCCCCGCCCGCACCGGAAGCCCTGTTCCCCAAGCCTTTCCACGGCTGGCGCGGCAAGCGCAAGGCCATCGCCCGCCTCGCGGTCGACGGGGTGCGTGATCTCCGGGTCAAGCCGGTGCGGCTCGGCGCCGGTGCCGATGTGGCGCCGACGCAGCGTTTCACCAAGCTGACGCGGCGAGTGCTGGACGGGACCGAGTACCAGGCGCTCCTGGCCGCCTGTGACGAGCGTGCGGTGCCCCTGTCGAGTCTGGTCGCCGCCGCGCTGGCGCGGGCCGCCGGTAGCGATGCCGGTGCGCCGGACGCCCATTTCCCGGTCGGCGTCTCGGTACTGTTCCGCGAGCAGCTCGACCGGCCGCTGACCCCCGCCCACACCGGTGCCTATCAGGCGATGATCGCCCTGCCGACGCCGGCGGGCCAACCACTGTGGTTGACGGCCATCGCGTTCGCCGCCGACTTCGCGCGCCGGATCGAACAGCGCCAGCACCTGGCCAACCTGGGCGGAATCGGCTTCATGCTGCCCGAGACACCGGCACACCCGGACAAGGTGGTCGGGCTACTGGACGCCCGCGGTCCGGGCAACCTGTGCCTGACCTCGCTCGACACCCGCGATTTCCCCGCCCGCATCGGTGACTGGGAGATCTCGGGCGCCGAATTCGTCTCCGGCATGTCGATCAGCGGTCTCATGATGCTGACCGTCGGCCTGGGCACCAGCGAGTTGTCGTTGAATCTCGGCTACATCGATGGCCTGTTCTCGCCCGAACGCGCCGACGCGCTGATCGACACCGTCGTCGATGCCCTGCGCAGTGTCGTCCCCGCGACGGAGATCGCCTCGGCGCGCTGAGTCGGGTCCGCGTCCATCCCACGGGCCGCCAAGGCTATGAAACGACCTGGGAGCTCAGGTAGCTCAGGAGGATGGGGACGTCGTCGCCGTAGTCGATGTGGGCGGCGGAGGCGTAGAAGTTGGCCATGTCCACGCCTTGGCGGCCCAGTTGGACGAGCTCATCGACGGTGGCGGGGTCGGTGATGCTGAGCAGGGTTCGGGTGGTTGCGTGGAGGTCGGCTCGGATGCCTGCGGCGACGGGGCCGAGCACGGAGCCGGTGAGGTCGGCGCCGGTGACGGCCAAGGTCGCCAGGTCGGCGGCGGCGGCGATGGGGTCGTTGCGATCGAGGGATTCGACCGCACGCCAGAGGATTTCCTGAATCTGGCCGACCCTGTCGGCGATGCTCAGAAAATCGATGTGCATCAGGGCGTCGGCGATGACGCTGACGCCTGCGGTCCGACCAGAGGGGTCGACGGCGGCGGCTGCGCGGATGACCTGGGCGACCAGGACTCGGTCTACACCCGCGGCGGCCTGGACCAACGGGGCCAGGTCAACGTTCAGGTCACGCGCGGTCTGGTGCGCACCGCGAATGTCACCCGCCGCGATGAACTCCGGGAGGCGGGTGAGGTTGTCGAGAATGGTAGGCAGGTTCGCCGCGGTGGCGGTCCAGCCCGCGCCCATGGTGACGGCTTGCGCGATCAGGTTGCTGGGATCGGCCGTGGCGGGGAGGAAGTTCGCGATCGGTGTGGGATCACCGCTCAGGACCCTGCCCAACACGGCGAGGAACGGCGAGGTGGCGGCATCGAGGGAGCAGTACAGGTCGCCGTCGGCACACAGGGTGCGAACCCGATCGCTCAACGCGCCGAAATCCCGGCTTCGCGTTCCGGCTATGCCTCGGCCGGGCTGCGGATTTCCCAGGGAGAGTGTGGTATTCGGGTCACGATGCGGATCGGCCAGTAGTCCGACACCGACCACTCGATCGGCATCGATGGGACCGTCGCCGTTGCCGATCTCGGTGGCGAGATCGCCGATGCCGTCCGCGCCCTGGCTGTAGCCGGCGAGGATGACCCGCGTCGAGCTGCACAGGCCGCGCAGCATCTGGCGCAAGCCGGATTCCAGGGTGCTCAGGGACTCCGCGTAGCTCATACCCTGGTCGAAAGCGCTTGCGGCATAAGGGGCATAGAGCACCGAGATGTCACGGCCGAACTGCCGTCGCAGGCCATCGCCGACGGGCCGGAGCATGCCGACGGGCACCTCAGGATCGGCGCCCAGCGTGGTCTCCCAGGTCCCCGGCCCGAAAACTGCGGTGTACGGGGTGCAGGGCTGCGCGCCCGGCGATTCCGCCCGCGCGACGCCGGCCGCCGCGGTCCCGGTCGCGACGACGGCGGCAACCAACGTCGCCGCGGCGGATCTCGACAACCTGTTCATCGTCCAATTCCTCTGTTGCCGAAGGGAGTCGTGACGATGCGGCAGGTGGTGAGTCGCGCCGAACCGTCGGGCCAATTCTCGCCACTCGCCGTCGGTTTCGCCGACACTTTCAGACACAGTTTCATTTCAGATCCGGTGACGGGGCCACCGGGCCGCACGACCCACCCGCGGTCGGGGGAGTGTTCCTGCTTCTGGCTTCGGCTTGTGAGCGGAGTGCCCAGCGCTCGGGGTGGGATGAACCTCGAGTGGGCACGGAGTTGGTTGGCGCGGCGGCAGCGCCCCGAAAGCGACCAGTCGGTCGTAAATCGTTGGGGTGAAAGGGAATCGGATCGCCATCCATCCGCCCGGCCACCGCGAATACCCTGTGATCGCTTCCACCCCCCGGCAGGAACGGAGTCGCGGAATGCTAGGAATTCTGTTGCAGCTGGCGGTATTGGCGCTCTTCGTGGGCGTCGCGGTGGGGATCTTGGTGCTGGGGGATCGGGTGCGGCCCGAATCGTGGCGGCACGACGACGATTCGGGTGCTGGTTCGATGATGCTGGACATGGTCAACATGTTCTTCGCCGCCATCGTGGCGTTCGTGGTGGTGATTCTGTGGCAGCAGTACGACACCTCGCATGCGCACACCGTGTCGGAGGGCAAGGCCCTGGTGAGCGTGTACGAGTCCGCGAACAGCATGCCCGAGCCGGATCGTGAGAAGATCCAAACCCTCGTGACGGCCTACACCCGGCAGGTGATCAACGAGGAGTGGCAGATCATGGACGAACAGCGCCGGCTGAGTCCGTCCACGCAGGCAACGCTGGATGATCTGCGGGAGGCGGTGAATTCCGTGCCTACCGCCACCGCGGAGGCGAAGGCGGACCAGGACGATACTGCCACCGCCGTTGCGGCGATCACCGAGGCCCGCTTCGACCGTGGCCTGGACGCCGGTTATCGGTTGCCCGGTTTCCTCTACATCGCCCTGTGGTTCGCCACTGCCATGCTGTTGTTCGGCACCGTCTTCTCCGGTGTGGTGGTCACCAAGCGCAGCATCCTCATGACCGGGTTGTTCGGTCTGGTGATCGGTGCGGTCATTGTGGCTGTCTATCAACTGGATCGGCCGTTCGCCGGGGGTAACCACGTCGCCAAGGACGCCTACGAACTCGCGCTCGCACGCTTCCAGCACCTTGCCGCGGAATCGTCGCCCAGCGGCGATATTCCTCGTTGACCGGATCAAACAGCGATCAGTACTGGGTGTTTGGAGGCACGGTGGGCGGAAGACGAAGAACAGTACAAGGATTCGCGGCAGGATCGGTGGCTGCAACTCTGCTTGTCGTCCATGCACCGCTCGCCGCGGCTTCCCCGGGAATTCCGGCGATCGACCAGATCATCAGCGGCAGTGCGGCTCCGGGCACCGTGGCCGCCCCGAGCGACGGACAATCAGACGGGCAGGAGCTGGGGCTCGGCACCGGCAGCAGCCTCGCGAGTGGACCGGGCTGGTCGGCGGCGCCGACCGGCAGCTCGGCGGGGATGGTCCCGAATCCGGCGGCCGCGCAAGCTCTCGGCATCGGCCCGAGCACTCCCAGTGGCACCGCGATGATCGATCCAACCGCCGTGGATCCCACGCCATCCGATCGCGCGCCTGGTACGGCACTGACGACTCCGACCGCCGCCCCGGGCACGCTCGGCGGCCTGCTGCTCCCCAACCCCGATCATGTGCTTCCCGCCTGCGTCGGCAGCGCGGCAGTCGGCAGCGCCGCGCTGGGGTCCGGCATCGTCACCGGTAGCGGCTTGGGCTCGAGCCTGATCGGCCCCGGTTCCAGCGGAATCGTCGGCTCCGGCTCGGCCGGTGCGGGCAGTGTGGCGGTCGGCAGCGCCGCGACCGGCAGCGCCCTGCTGACCTGCGCGCTGTTGCTATCGGTCCCGGGTCCGCCGGAACCCGGTATCCCCCTGACCATTCCACCGGCAGCGGTGGCACCGGCCGTCGTGCCTATCCCAGTGCGATTGCCCGAGGTGATCCCAGCGATCCCCGCAGCGATCCCGCCGCTGCCGCTGCCGCAGCCCCCAGTCGAGTACGCCGCACCCGCGCAGTCACCCCCTGCACTTCCACTCACCGCGCTGCAGGTTATGACGGTCATGATCATCACGATCATCGCAGGCGCGCGTGCTCGCCTGCGTGGCCGGTAGCAGCCGCTCCGCCGTGCGGCCACCGACGCGTTGACCTGGGCACAGGACAAGGCCGACGCACAGTTCGCCGGTCGCGGGGCGGCCCGCCGACTAGAGTATGTCGTGTGTCAGGCTGTCGCTCGATCCTCGGTGCTGGAATCACATGAGGGCCGTCGTGTACGACCACTACGGCGGCCCCGAGGTGCTGTCGGTCGTGGAGGTCCCAGCGCCTTCCCCAGGGCCGAAACAGGTGCTCGTCCAGGTGCACGCGACGTCGATCAACCTCTCCGACTGGGAGACATTGCGGGGGACGCCGCTGTATTCGCGTATCGGCGGGCTCCGGGCACCCGGACGCCCGGTTCTCGGATCCGATATCGCCGGACGGGTCGAAGTCGTCGGCTCCGAGGCCACGCTGTTCGCGCCGGGTGACGAGGTCTACGGCGACAATCTCATGCTCAAGGGTGGGTTCGCGGAGTATGCGGTGGTTCCTGAATCGGCGCTGGCCCACAAACCGGTGTCGCTGAGCTTCGCCGAGGCGTCGACGCTGCCACAGGCGGGGGCGATAGCACTGCAGGGCACGGCCGGCATCACCGCCGGCATGTCGGTGTTGATCAACGGAGCGGGCGGCGGGTCCGGAGCGTTTGCTATCCAGTTGGCCAAGAGTGCCGGGGCGCATGTGACCGGGGTGGACAACGCCGCCAAACTGGCGTTCATGCGCACGCTCGGCGCCGACGAGGTCATCGACTATCGCGCTGAGGACTTCACCCGAACCGGACCGTACGACCGGGTACTCGACCTCGTCGCCCACCGGTCGGTCTTCGCCTATCGCAGGTCGGTCGCGCGTGGTGGCCGGTACCGCTGCGTCGGCGGCACCACGCGCGCGTTGCTGCGGTTGACGACGGTCGGCGTGGTCGCCGGAATGGTGACCGGCCGCAAGCTCGGGGTCCTCGCGGTGAAGGAAGGGCCCGCGCACTTCACACCCCTCGCGGAGTCGTGTGTCGCGGGACGGATCGGTATCCACATCGACCGCAATTTCCCCCTCGACGAGACCGCGAACGCGCTGGCCCACGTCGGTGCGGGACGCGCCCTGGGCAAAGTGGTGGTCGAGATCCGCTGATCGGCACCACCGGATATTCTGAGCCGCAACCGGTCTGGCCGGCCAGCTACCACGACGTGGCCGCTTGGCTCAGCGCGGTAGGCGGCATGAGCGGTTATTCGCCACCATTGCCAGACAGTCCTGCTCGTCGTAGCCGGTGACACCGGCATACGGCGCGATCCACCAGAGGGCTGACTCGTGGCCTCGATCGAATTCGATCCAGAAGCGCCGCACCACGGGCATATACGCCCCCTTCGTAATCACTGATCGTCGAACGCTTGCACGGTATCAACGCTCGTTCGGCGCCCACCACTCGATAATCGGCATGAGCGCGCAGGGTGGATTGCGTGGGCTGAGGGGCAGCGCCTCTTGCTCAATTGTTCAGGGCTAGAGCAGCTTCGATGCTGCCAACGCGGCAGAATGATAGGTCGGTAGAACAGCCCCGGCAGGGTATGTCTCGACCAGCTGCTTTTCTTGCAACTCGTGCCACAGCTGAGAACTCAGGTAGTCGGAAAGTCTCGCCTCCTCCACACCGACCTCGGTCTCGACGAGATACAGCCAGGACGCTGGATTCGCCGCCACGTGTTTCGGTGACCGATACACCCTCCTGACCGCAGTAACGCCCCGCCCTGCGACGGTCATGGCCATCAGACGATCTGCGGCATGAGGTTCGGGGATGTGCTCCGGCGCATCGGGTGTGAACGGAGGTAGGGTCGTAGGTTCGTCGACCAGGCGGTCGACAGGTCCGCGGTGACGGTGGCCGAGAGTGCTTGGGCGACAGCGCCTTCGTCGGCGCGTGATCATTGGCGCAGCAGCCGCTGGTGCGGGAACCTTCCGCGGGCGACCAGTTCGACGACGGTGATCCCATCGGGTGCGGTGGACGACTGCGCCATGGGGAACCCTGGGCTGAGATGCAACCGCGCCCCAGTGCCATCGATTGTGTCGGTGACATCCGGGGCGCGGAAGGGTGAATCAGCCCAGGTCCGGGTGGCCGACCCACTCGACAATCGTCCAGCCCTTCTGCGGGCTGCCCTCGAGGACGACGCGGCCGCCGTTGCGCATCGGATCGGTGCCGAGTTTGCTCTTGTCGGCGTTGTCGGCGTTCATCATCGACCAGAACATGATGGTGCCGCCGTGCGAGAAGATCACCGGGTTGGCGCAGCCGCGGCGCTGCACTTCGAGCAGTGCCTGATCGACGCGGCCGTCGAACTCGTTGCCGTCGATGGAGCCTGGAATCCGTGCGTTCAGGTCGCCGGAGAGCCACTTGATCGGCGCCTGTAGGTACCCGGACAGCGCCTCGGCCTCCGGCGTGCCCTCGTACTGGCCTGCCTCGATCTCCCGGAAACCGGGCTGAATGTTAAGGCTCAGGTCCTGCTTGGCAACGGTCGGTGCCGCAGTCTGCTCGGTACGCACCATGTTGGACGCGAAGGCGCAATCGTAATTCTTGTCGGCCAGCTGGATGGCCAGATTGTCTGCCTGTGTTCGGCCGCGTGAGGTCAGGTCGGGTCCGGGCACCTTGGTGTCGATCAGGCCGGAGGTGTTGCCGAGGGACTCGGCATGGCGCACCAGGGTGATGACCATGTCGCCGCTGCTGCCAGAGCTGCTGCCGGAACTTCCGAAGTCGATATCGGCGGACGCGACGCCGGTGGTAGCGGTTGTGGCCGCGACCGCGGCCGCCATCACCGCACTGGACAATCGAAGAGATCGGATTCGCATGGGTGAGAATGCCTTTCATCGTGGCGAACGCCACTTCAGGTATGCCGAAGAACCGGAACTTGGGGTGTCGCGACTCACAGAAGCAGCTATTTGCCCGAATCAAATGCGGGGTATCCCATTCATCGGGAGCTTTCGCGTACTGGACCGCGCGCAGGCGAAACCACCGGTAGCGGAGGTGCGAGCGGCATGTCGACTCACGCGACCCGCTCACCCGGCCGTTTCGATGCCGCCGATCCCGTCAGGCGACCTGGGAAGATCGCTCCGTCCCGCTCAGGCGGATCACGGGCTGAACTGGCTGCTGGGTGGCCGCGATGAGCCTGGTCATGTCACGTTCCCAGGAGGTGTTCCGGCTGTGCGCCTGCGCAGGGTGATCGGGCCGCCGTCCATCGGGATCGGTCCGGTGCCCCAGGCCAGTGGTGGTTCGTAGTCGGCGGGCACGCTCCACTCGAAATTCAGCAACAGTCGATGCATCACCGACTTGACCGTCATGCCACCGAAATACAGGCCGATGCACTTGTGTGCGCCACCGCCGAACGGTGCCCAGGCCATCTTGTGAGAGCGATCTTCACGGCGATGCTCGGCGAAGCGTTCGGGATCGAACTCATCCGGACGAGCCCACCAACGCTCGTTGCGCATGGTCGGGAACGCTCCGATCATGACGTCGGTGCCTGCGGGAATGTGGTAGCCGAGCAACTCGGTGTCCCGGATAGCCTGCCGGAACAGCGTCCCCGCCGGCGCGTACATGCGGAGTGTTTCCCTGAAGGCGAGGTCCATCGATGCCAGCTGCTCGATGTCGTCGTAGTCCAGGACCGGTTTTCCCAGCGCGATCGACTCCGCGCGCAGCCGCTGCTGCCACTGTGGATGCTTGCCGAGCAGCATGATGAACATCGACAGCGCGAGCGCGCTGGTGTCATGTGCGGCCATGAGGGTGAAGATCATGTGGTTGACCACGTCGTCATCGGTGAAGGCGCGGCCGTCCTGGCTGCGGGCTCGGCACAGCACGCTGAACAGATCGTTGTCGTTCCCGGCCCGTTTGGCGGGCAGTTGCTCGCGGAAGTACTTCTGCAACGTGCGGCGGCCACGGAGGCCGCGGGACCATTTGCCGCCGGGCACATTGGTGCGGACAAGGGCTTGTCCACCCTCGAGGGTGGACACGAAGGCCTGCTCGATCTTCGCCGACTCCGCGCCGAGCTCGGTGCCGACGAAGACCTCGGACGCCAGATGCAGCAGCATGGCCTTGACGTGGGAATATGCCGGGAAGTCCGCGCCGGGCTGCCATGCGTCGAGTTCCCGCTCGATGCCCGGCTTCAGTAGTTCGAGGTAGCTGATCAGGCGTTGGCGGGTGAACGCTTGCTGCAGGATTCGCCGATGGTGCGTGTGCTCCTCGAAGTCCAGCAGCAGAACGCCCCGGCGGAAGAACGGTCCGATCGCCCACTCGAAGCCCTTCTCGCTGGAGAACGCCTTGTCCCGGTTCATCCACAGCGCTTCGAGCGCCTCGGGTCCGGTAGCCAGCACGTACGGGCGCCCCAGCAGATTGGTCCAGGACACTGCGCCGTACTTGTCGATGACGGCGCGAGCTCCTTCCAGCGGCTCGGTCAGCATCGTCAGAGTTCGCCCGAGGAGCGGGGCTCCGGGATCGCCTGGAACCGGCAGCAGGCCGGAGTCGGGAGGGGGTGCCGCCAATGGTCGAGAGGTGGCTGGGTACAGGTCGAGAACCTGCGCTGCGCGGCGCTCGAGTCCGTGCACAAGAGTGCGGTACATCAGCGCTCCTTTCGCGACGTTGCGAGCCGAACGACCGCCCGATAGGTTGTTGGCAGGTGTCAACAATTTAGGCGGATGCCTACAAATTAGAGAAGGGCGGCTGCGACTTGTCAAGATGGAACCATGCCGAACTCTGAGCGGCTGTGGGGCGGCCGAACGGCCGACGAGCGGCAGGCCGAACGCCGCGACAAGCTGGTCGACGCTGCCAAGGACATCTGGGTCGAGTCCGGTTGGGCTGCGGTCACGATGCGTCAGGTATGTGCCCGGACGAAGATCGCCGACCGCTATTTCTGGGGCAGTTTCGAGGACCGGGAAGCCCTGTTGGCCGCCATCTGGGACGAGGAACGCGATGGCGTCCTGGCCGATCTGACCGCGATGCTCGCCGAATCCACCGGCGATCATCCGGTCACGATCCTGCGCCGAGGTGTCGTGCTGGTGACCGATCGGGTCGCTGACGACCCGCGTCGAGCGCAGATTCTCTTCGGTGATCATGCCGGTAACGGGGTGCTCGAACATCGCCGCCACGAGCTGCTGCACATGTTGACCGATGTCTTCGTCGACGCGGCGATTCCCTACGGCCGCAAAGACATCGACGCGAAAGCCTTTCGGCTCAGTGCCATCATGTTCCTCGGCGGCTGGTTCGAGATGATGGTCACCTGGCAGGCCGGGGCGATCGACGCCAGCGCGCGGGAGCTCATCGACCTCACCGTCCAGCACGCAGAAACGTTGGGGCAGCTCTACTTGCGCGCCGACTTCGTCGGCGATCGACAGGCGACCCGCAAGGTGTGATCGTGGCCACCGTCACCGCCCTGCGCATCGGACGAGACCGGTTCCTGCCCGGGTAGCCGAGCCAGTTCGGGGGAGACCAGTGAGGTCGGCAGCAGGAACACGATCGCCGGGATCAAGTACAGGAAGACGCACGCGAGCCCGTAGACGGCCATCGGCGGTACCGGTGAGAGAATCCGGCACGACGATCGAGATTGTTCAGCAGTGTTTGTGCGATTCGTCGCCTTCGAAGCTCAGGTGTCGGCGAATGTGAATCCGAGTCTGGCCCGTGGCGTGCGCCTGCACAGTCGAATATCCGACGCCATCGACAGCGACGTCGGGCCCTGCTCGAACCCGTCATCTGACGATCTCAGCGAAATTTGGATGGAATCGAGCCAGCTCGGATACTAATCGACCGGTTTCTTCCGAACAATCCATCCTGTGGCCTGGTTATCGAACCGATAGCAACGTGGAGTGCGGCCCGTCGAGGGTGGGACGATGGCACCTCGGGACCGCCGATCTGTGCCGGTCCACGGTCGGCCGCCCGATCGCGCTCATCTCTCGTGATTGCGCGACGTCTTGTCCAGCCACATCTTGTTTACAGGAATCCGTTCCGGTAAACTCTGAGCAACCCCACGAATGCGGATAGTTTACCCCCGCAGATACTTTCGCGGGGCCATACGATTCTCGATGATGCGCCACGACACCGAGCGAGCAGTCGCGCACGGAAAAGGGGCATCCCTTATCGTGACTAACCACCACAGGTGGTCCACTGACAAATGGATTCGAACAAGTAGAAGTTTCCGACAGGACCTGCATCCATTCAACGGCGGATTTGCCTGGTGTCGAGTGGGCGGTCCTCAGCATCACCGAGGAGTCGACCATGACCGCACACACGTCTTCGACGCCCGACGTCACACCCGGGGCAGAGCCCGTCGAGCGGCAGGCCGTCGCCGAGGGGATATCCATCGCGGCCGCGTTCATGCTCGTCATCTTGGCGGCGGTCTCCATTCTGCAGGGTATCTCCGCGATCGTGGACGACAAGTTCTACGTCGCCGGAATCGAATACGTCTACGAGTTCGACACCACGACGTGGGGCTGGATTCATGTCGTGCTGGGTGCCGTCGCCTTGATCTGTGGCCTCGGCCTCGCGATCGGATCGACATGGGGTCGGTACGGCGCGCTGGGAATCGCCGCGCTGGTCATCATCGCGAACTTCATGTCCCTGCCGTACTACCCGGCATGGTCCATCGTGATCATCGCGCTGAGTGTCGTGGTCATCTGGGCTGTCTGCACCTGGCGACCCGAACGCTGAGTTCTCGTCGGATGTCTCCTCGATAGCTCGCCCAGCGGTGGGCGAGGCGCCGACCAGGAGGAACGATGGCGTCCCTGTCGATCAACCAACGCGATCGGTTGCACCGCAACGATGTCCGCGCGTTCACCGTCGGTGTGGAGGAAGAGTTCGTGCTGATCGACCCGGCCACCGGCCGCCCGTCCCTGACCAGCACCACCGTGGCGGCAGCCGAGACCGACATCGACGTGCAGCTGGAACTCTCGCAATGCCAGATCGAAACCTGCACTCCGGTCTGCGCGAGTATCGAGGCGGTGCATCGCGAGGTTCGGCGGGCCAGGGGCGCGATCATCGACGCCGCGGCTCGGTCCGGTTCGCTTCCGCTGGCGGTCGGGGTTCCGATCTGGGGCCCGCCTGCCGGTTCCATCACCGACACGCCGAGATACCAGCGCATGGCCGAATGCTTCGGGGCGCTGGTCCAGCAGGTGACCTGCGGTTGCCATGTCCATGTCTGCGTCCCCGAGCGCGACCTCGCGGTGCAGGTCAGCAATCACCTGCGTCGTTGGCTGCCCACGCTGTTGGCGTTGACAGCGAATTCACCGATCGCCGAGGGCATCGACACCGGGCACGCCAGTTGGCGCCACATGCTGTGGGAGCGGTGGCCCAGCGCGGGCCCACCACCGTATTTCCGGTCAGCAGCGCACTACGACGACATCGTCGCGGGACTCGCCGAAGACGGCCAGATTCTCGACCCCGGGATGGTCTATTGGGATGTGCGATTGTCCGATCATCTGCCGACGATCGAGATCCGGATCAGCGACGTGCCCGCCACCGTCGTGGAAACCACACTGTTGGCGAGTCTGGCGCGGGCCCTCGTCATCACCTCGGTCGCCGCCATCGGCCGTGGGCACCTCGCCGTTCCTGTCGCCCGAACGCGCCTGCGCTCAGCGTGCCGCTCCGCCGCCCGCGCCGGGCTCGCCAGTACTCGATTCCCCACAGCCGTCGCGGGTCGTCACCATGCCCTCGCCCGATTGCTTCGCCACGTCCGTCCTGCCCTGGAGGAATCCGGTGACTACGAATTCACCTCCGACACGCTGGCGGCAGTTCTCGCCGGCGGCAACGGCGCCGTCCGGCAACGCGGTGCCCTGCTGGCCGGCGGCCCGGCGAACGTCGTGGATGTGCTCTCGCGCCTGACCGTCGAAGGGTGCGGAGCCGACGATTCCCAGTGGGCGAGATGACGCGACCGGCGAGTCCCGAGCGAGCAGGCGGTGGGTGATGCGAGACGACAACGAATCTGTGCAGATCGATCAGGTGATAGAACGCCTGATCGCCCGTTTCCCCGCGGAATCACCGGCGGAGATCGAGCTCCTGGTTCGCCGTATTCACGAGCGATTCGCCGACGCCCGCGTCCGGGATTTCGTTCCGCTGCTCGTCGAGAAGGCCGCTCGGCAAGCTGTCGGCGTCTACCCGATCGTGGCCATCGGCGAGGGGCCACACAGCGCTGAGACGATGGCTACGATCTAGAGGTTCCCCCACCTGCTGAAGTGCTCTGATCGAGAAAAGGACGGCGCGCTATGGCTGCCACGGACACGGTGCACGCCGTCGTCGAGCCGTCGGCCCCGGTGGCGGCCTTTCCCGCGCGGGCACGAGTACGCTGAGACAACCCGACCATGCCGTGGAAGGAGCGCGTGACCGCCTTACCCGGGATCGCGACAGCCCGCGGATATCGCCGTGCGTGGCTGCGAGCCGATGTCACCGCGGGCCTCGTCCTGACCGCGCTGTTGATCCCCGCCGGTATGGGCTACGCCGAAGCAGCGGGACTTCCCGCGTACGCCGGGCTCTACGCGACCATCGTGCCGCTGCTGGCCTACGCGGTGGTCGGGCCGTCCAGAATCCTTGTTCTCGGCCCGGATTCCTCACTCGCCCCGCTGATCGCGGCCGCGGTGCTACCACTGGCCGCCGTCGATGATCCCGACCGTGCGCTGGCCCTGGCGGGAGTCCTTGCCGTCCTCGTCGGGCTCATTCTGCTCGTCGGTGGATTCCTTCGTCTCGGGTTCGTCACCGAACTGCTGTCCAAGCCCATCCGGCTCGGCTATCTGAACGCGATCGCACTCATCGTCGTCGTCGGGCAACTTCCCAAACTGCTCGGCTTCTCCGTCGATGCGACCGGCCTGCTCGCCGAAATCGCCGAGATCGGGCAGAGCGTGGTCCGCAGCGATGTCGATCCCATCGCGACCGCTATCGGCCTCGGCTCGCTCGCTGTCATCCTGGCCTTCCGCCGGTGGCTGCCCGCGGTGCCGGGGGTGCTGGTCGCGGTCGCGGGCGCCATCGCGATCTCGGCCGCTGCCGGACTCACCGACGACATCGGGATGGTCGGTGCCCTGCCCGAAGGCCTGCCGCTGCCTTCCATCGGCGGCATCAGCTGGGCCGACATCGGGCACCTGATCGGACCCGCGGCGGGGATCGCGCTGATCGCGTTCGCCGACAGCGGCGTGCTGTCGCGGACCTTCGCTTCCCGGCACGGGGAAGATGTCGACGGCAGCACCGAGATGAAGGCGATCGGGGTCGCCAATGTGGCGGGTGGACTGTTCGGTGGATTTCCTGTCTCCGCGAGCGGGTCACGAACTCCGGTCGCCGAACAGAGCGGCGCCCACACGCAATTGGCGTGTGTCGTCGGCGCGATCTCCGTTCTGCTCTTCGTGCTGCTCGCCCCCGGACTCACCGCGTATCTGCCCGACGCCGCGCTCGGGGCCGTCGTCATCGTCGCGGCCACCGCGTTGATCGACGTCCGCGGCATGGTCCGGATGTGGCACATGAGTTCGGTGGAGTTCGCGCTCGCGACGGCCGCCTTCGTCGGGGTCGCGCTGGTAGGCGTGTTGCAGGGGATCATCGTCGCGATCGGTCTTTCGTTCGTCGCGGTGGTCGCGCGAGCTTGGCAGCCCTATCGCACCGAGCTCGTCCAGACGAAGGACCGTCCCGGCTACCACGACATCGAGCGTCACCCCGACGGCCAACGTATCGCGGGCCTGGTGCTGGTGCGGTTCGACGCGCCCTTGTTCTTCGCCAACGGACAGATCTTCGACGAATACGTACGCTCGGTCGTCGCGAACGCTCCGTCCCCGGTCGAATGGGTCATCATCGCCGCAGAACCCATCACCGATCTCGATACGACGGCCGTCGACGAACTCGTCGATCTCGACAATTACTTGGCAGGCAAGGGAATTCGATTGGTCTTCGCCGAGATGAAGGGGCCGATCAAGGACAAGATCATTCGCTTCGGTGTCAGTGACCGGTTCGACGGGACGCACTTCTATCCCACCGTCGAAGCCGCCGTAGACGCCTTTCACCATCGAAGCGACCGTGCGATGGATACTTGAACGTGCTGATCGAGCCGCGGCTCGGCGCCGGCGCCCGCGACGACCTCATCGCGTGGGGCGGCCTGCACCTGCAGTCCGGTCTGGCCGCGTCGCGGTCCGGGCGCCGCGCGCTCGCCGATGACCACCTCGCCGAAGCGCGGGAGACGGTCATTCCGGACGGCTCACCCAGCGAGCGCGTCGGGCACCACTACATCGACCTGTCGCGCGCCTACCTGCTGCACGGCGACCGGCGGCGCGCGTTCGACGCGCTGCTCAGCGCGAAGCGGATCTCACCGGCGCAGACCCGCTACAACCCGATGGTCCACGAGACGACCCGCGCGATCGCCCGCGCCGAAGCGCGCGCGGTCGACAGCGTGCACGGATACGCCGTATAACTCGGAATCGCCGAACGGCTCTAAGCGGGAAGGCCCTTCGCCGGCGCATCGCCCAGGAACTCGACACGAGCCGACTCGACGTACTTGCCGCGGCCGTCGAGGAACGCACGGGTGTGCGGCTGCTGTTCGTGCGCCTCGAACGCCGCCTTGTCGGCGTAGACCTCGTAGAAGAGCCGCGACAGCGGTTCGCCCTCGACGGTGTGCGTGGCGTAGACCAGCGTGCCGGGCTCATGCTCGGTGATCTGGGCGACGAGGTCAGCGACCACCTGGTCGAAGGCGTCGGCGGCGGCCTGGTCGATGAGCGTGAATTTCACGACGAGTGCGAACATGCGCCCGACGGTAGCGTGCCCCGGCCTGTCTCGAGGGCCGGACCGGGACACTGCTCTGGGCTCCCCCCCAGAGGATTTCACCGCCAGGGCGAGATCCACGCTACCGGGGGCAGTCGTGCTCACCACGCAGTATCTGGCCTAGGCCGAACAACTCGCCGACCGGATCGCGATCCTGCACAAGGGGCGCATCATCGTCGACGGCACGCTCGCCGAGCTCGAGCAATTGCTTCCGCCGGCGAAGGTCGAATACGTCGGCGGGGACACCCGTGGCCAGGTGTCGGCGGGACGTCGAGCGGTTGGTCCTTCGGCGGAATTGCCTCTGGTGCATGCCGTCGCAGGGGATACTCCAGGAAGCCGATCCGTCTACCCGGTCGCGATCCGGTGATGCCGAGGGCCGGCTGATTCCGATCCGACAGTTTCGCCAACATGCCGTCGCGCAACAGGTTCGAGGCTAAGAGATGGTACTGACACCGAGCAGCATGCTGATTGTGCTGTGCGTGGCAATGGCCTTCGCGGCGGCCGTGGTGTACCGGATCTGCGGGCTGGGTGCGCCACTGGTGGTTCCGCGAGCCTCGATCCGGGCGGTTCTGCAACTCGGCGTGATCGCTCTCGTCCTGGCTGCGGCACTGCGTCACCTGTGGTCGGCGGCACTGGTCCTGCTCGTGATGTTCGGCGCCGCCGTATTCACGTCGATGCGGCGGGCAGAGGCCGCCTGGTCGGGAATCTGGCTGGGACTTGCCATCGCCACGGGGATAGCCGCGGTATTGCCCGCGACACTGCTCAGCGGTGTCGTCCCGATACACGGCGTGACGTTGGTGTCGATCGGCGGCATCCTGCTCGGTGGCACCATGACCGCAACCTCGTTGGCCGCCCGACGCGGACTCGACGTGATCGATCAGCGCTGGGGCGAGGTCGAGGCCGCGTTGAGCCTCGGTCTCACCGAGCGGACAGCTCGGATGGTGGTGCTTACCGGCGCCGTGACCGACGCGCTGATCCCCGGCGTCGACCAGGCGCGCACGGTCGGTTTGGTCACCCTGCCCGGTGCCTTCATCGGCGTCCTGCTCACCAGCGGTTCCGCCGCCCAAGCGGGCGCGGTGCAGATCCTGGTGCTGATCGGGCTGATGCTGTCGGAGACGTGCGCGGTCGCGGTGGTACTCGAACTGCTCGCTCGTACTCTGGTCTATCGGCCGCGCTGATCATCCGACCCGCCGCACGAGTGCTACTGCACGCACAAGCTGCCGAACAGGCCGTCTTTCTCTTCCTCGGGACCTGCCTGGAAGTACAGGGCGTTCGAATCGCCTAGATCGAGCAGATCGCGTTGCCTGATCGGGACTTCGCGACACCTCTGAGCGCCGAGCAGGAAAACCACTTCCTCACAGTGCTATTCGACCTGCTGGACACCTTCCTCGCCGAACGCGACAGGGTAGATAGTCTTGCCTGAACGGGCAGCCCCTGTCATAGCCAATGTGGGCCTTTCGTCGCCCCCGAACGCAGGTGTCCGCGCCAGGTTTCACGCACTGGAGAAGTGTCCAGCCTTTCGAGCGAGGCAAAACTATCAGGCAGCTATCTATGAACTCTGTCCCGACGGGAAGGCCGCGATGATCCACCAACTCTCCGATGTCGTGGCGATCACGGGGAAGTCGCGGCAGTGGGGGTGCTGGGCCGAACGCGCGCCAGAACTGATGGCCATCGCTGCACCCGACACTCCCTAACACGAGCTGTGGCGTAAGAACCACGAGTACGACCTGCGCGAGGCCTACGGAGCGCTGAGCGCCACAGCTCGGGCCTGCCCGAACCTGCGTGTCCCGATGCGTTTCGTCGAGCCCTTCATCGAGAACTACATGTGGACGGTGGCGCTTTAGCCGCTCGATCTGCTCGTGCACGACCGAACGTGATCTCGGATCGAGGCTGCAGGGGTGCCCCGTACCGCCCGCCTTGATCTAGGCCATGAGGTGGTGGGCGAGGGTGGCGGCTTCCATGGCCAGACCGGGCGGGTTCGTGGCGATGAACGGGGAGTCGGCGGCCAGATTGCCCAGGGCGTGCCAGGTGGGATCGGGCCGGTCCGCGACGAGCAGGCGGCGGGTACCGGGTTCGATGCGCAGGCCGCCGGTGGCCGCCGATTCTGCTGCGCCGCTGGCGAGTAGCGCGCTGACGAGGGGTTCGGTCTCCTGGGGCGTGGTGTACGCGGGCGGGTTGACGGCGTTGAAAACCGCGTCGGCGTGCCATTCGGCGTCGTCGTGGACGGTGAAACCGGCGCCGGGGCCCGCGTCGATCTTGCCGAGGCCGGAACGGAGCCGGAGCTGGCCCGAATCCAGCAGCCGCAATACGATCTTCGCGTTGCGCGGCACCATCGGTGAACTCAGGCTGCTGATCGTACGGAAGTACTCGGAGCGCAGCATGCTCCGGTCCTGCTCGGCCAGCAGCGGCCAGACGATCGGGCCGAGCACTCGGATCGCCATGGTGAGCAGGCGGCGTCCCTGATGCGGGTTGTCCAGCTCGGTCAATTGGCGGCGCAGCCGGGTCACAGGCTCCTCGGTGGCGCGGATCTCTGCGGCAAACGAGTCGAAATCCTGTCCCAGCTCAGCGAGTTCGGCGCGCATGAGCTCGACCAGCTGGTGGAAGTGCACCACGCCGGCGGCGGCCAGCCGCAGCCCATTGGCCGGAGTGAGGTGTTGTGGTGCGAGCGGAAGGGGACGCTGTTGCACGAACGGGAGCACTCCGCTGCGGGATAGAAGACTGATCGGTCCAGTGTGGTTGTTGGTCGTCAGCGCCACGGCGATATCGACCGCCGTCAGACCGCTGCCGACAACTGCGACGCGCGCGTCGGCCGGTATCCCGGCAATCGTCTCGGACAGTGGGTACGGCTCGTTGACGTACCCGGGCGCACCGGTGAGCCCGTAATGGTCACGTGGACGCCCACTCCCGACGCTCAGCACCGCACGATCGACCGGATGATTGCCGCCGTTCGCGGTGTGCAGGACCGCCCGGCCATCGTTCGCGCCACGGCGGGAGAAACCGACGACCCGCGAATTCACCACGCTGACCTGCCAGCCATTCCGTCGCAGTCGACCGATCGCGGTCTGGGCGGTCTGCTCCAGGTATTCGCCGTACACGCTGCGGGGGACCAGCGGCTGACCGAGGCCCTCGTCGAGATATCGGGCCACCTCGTGCCGGTCCTGCAGCCACCGTTCGTAGTGCGCGCGGTCGGTGGCGCGCACCGACATCAGCGCGGGCGGCGCGTTGACCCGGACCGCCTCGAGGTCCGCCTGGTACGGCCGCCCCCGCCACACCGCGGACGAGCCGTCGAACACTGTGATGCTGCCGGGCGTGCCCTCGGTGGCCGCGAGTGCGTCGAGCAGTCCGACCGCCGCAGCGCCCGCACCGATAATGCCGAGATCCATTGTGTTTCCTTCCGATCACTGGGACCGGACCAGCGTCGCCCGCCCGCCGCCACCTCGACCATCCCCCGATCGCGGGGTTCGCTCCGTCTCGGGAATTTCGCGCGCGGTCGGTCGATTACCCCTCATATGTGGGATGGCGGCCGCCGGTCCGGGACGGCAAGGTTGCGGGCATGGGTGTGATTCCGCTCGGGATGCGTGGACTGCTGGCCGGGATCGAGCAGGCCGCGGACGCGCACGCGCTGTTCGCGGAGACCTCGACGCGGTTGCGCCGCGTCACGCCGTTCGACGCCGCGGTCTGGGTGGCGACCGATCCGATCAATGGACTCACCACCGCGCCCGTGCGGGTGGAGAACCTCCACGAAGGCGGGTGCGGCACCTATTGGGAGTCGGAGCTCTTCTCCGAACACGTGAACCTGTTCCGGGATCTGGCGCGGGCGCCGGTCCCGGTCGCGGGTCTGCGCGCGGTGACCGGCGATGACCCGGGACTGAGCCCCCTGTATCGAAACTTCATGTGCCCGCGCGGTTTCGACGACGAATTGCGCGCCGTACTCCGCGTGGACGGACAGCCGTGGGGCCAGCTGAGTCTGTTCCGGGAGCGCGGTCGAAAGCCGTTCCAGGACACCGATGTCGCGCTGGTGAGCGGATTGTCCACGCCGATGGCCCGGCGGCTGCGCAGCTTTGCCCAACCGCTCGCCCCCGCTGCGGCAGGGCGCGCGGAAGCTCCCGGCATGCTGCTGTTCGACCCGGACGGTGGCCTGGTCTCGATCAACGACGAGGCCAGGCACCTGCTCGCCCAGATGCCGCCCGGCCCCGCCACCACGACCGCGCAAGGCATCGAATTGCCGCTGCCCGTGTGGATTCTCAGCACCGCAGGCCGGGCCCGGATCACCGGCGAGAACTCCCGGATCCGCATCCGCACCACGACCGGGCGATGGCTGGTGTGCCACGCCTCCTGCCTACGCGACCTCGCCGGGACACCGGCAATGACCGCGCTGGTCATCGAGTCCGCCACACCGTCAGAGGTGGCCTCGCTGGTGGTGGCCGCCTACGAGCTCACCCGGCGCGAGCTCGACGTCACCGAACTGATCGCGCGTGGCCAGTCCACCGGCGAGATCGCGGCCACCCTGTTCCTGTCCGCACACACCGTGCGCGACCACGTCAAAGCGATCTTCGACAAAGTCGGCGTCACCAGCCGAGGCGAGCTCACCGCCAAACTGTTCACCGACCACTACCAGCCACTCGCCGCCACACAAACCTTGCGAGTGTTCGACGGCGAAAATCGCGCTTAGCCGTATTTACCTGCGTAAACCTGCCTCGGGACCGCGTCGTCGCCTACCGCGCTGGGACCAGCTCGGTGACGAGGTCTTCGATTCGCTTGCGGATTTCATCGCGGATCGGACGGACCGCCTCGACACCCTTGCCTGCCGGATCCTCCAGCGTCCAGTCGCGGTAGTCGACGCCAGGGAAGTACGGGCAGGCGTCACCGCAACCCATGGTGATCACCACGGTCGAGGTCTCGACCGCGTCCGGGGTGAGGATCTTGGGTGCCTGGTTGGTGATGTCGATGCCGACTTCGGCCATCGCCTCGACCGCGGCCGGGTTGAGGGCATCGCCGGGAGCGCTTCCGGCGGAACGTACTTCGATGGCGTCGCCGGCGAGGTGGGTCAGGAAGCCTTGTGCCATCTGGGATCGTCCGGCGTTGTGGACGCAGACGAACAGCACGCTGGGCTTGGTCGACACGGGGGGTCCTTTCAGTGGGTGGTGATGTCGAGAGAGGTGAGGAGGTCGCGGACGCGGTCGCCGATCTCGTCGCGGATGCCGCGTACGACCTCGAGGGACTGGTGGTCGGGGTCGGTCAGTTCCCAGTTCTCGTAGCGGCGGCCCGGGTAGATCGGGCAGGAATCGCCGCAGCCCATGGTGACGATGACGTCGGCGGCCCGCAGGATCTCCTCGGTCCACGGTTTGGGGAACTCGCCGGTGATGTCGATGCCGATCTCGGTCATCGCTTCGACGGCGACCGGGTTGACGTGGGTACCGGGTTCGGAGCCGCCCGACCACGCGATGGCGGAGTCACCGGCCAGATGGGCGAACCAGCCCAGTGCCATCTGAGAACGGCCTGCGTTGTGGGTGCACAGGAACAGCACCACCGGCTTGTCGGTGTGGAGCTTGCCCTCGACCTTGGCCAGTGCGAGCAGCCGCTGCCGGGCGAATCGTTCGGCCAGGAGCGGCAGATAGTTGACCACCGTTGCACGGGAGGCGAACTCGTCGTAGCTGGAGATGAGGAAATGCTCGATGGTCTCGCGTCCGTAGGTGTCGGCGAAGGCCTCGTGTAGCCGGGTCGCGGCGGTGGTGAGCGCGTGGCGCTGGTCGATGGTCAACGTCGCACGATCAGCGTGGGTGACGGGGCTGTCGGACATGCGTGCTCCCGGGGAGGGCTCGGTCAGTGAGTTGTCGGGTCGGATGAGCTGGAGGCAGGACGATCTGAGGTATGCGGGATCACCGCGTTGTCGGCAGCCGCACTCGCCGAGCGGGGGTACAGCACCACAATCAACGCCAAGCCCAGTGCCGCACCGACGAATTGGGCGACGATGAATCCAGGTGCGGACGTGGGTGCGATGCCGGCGAAAGTGTCGGAGAAGACGCGGCCGACGGTGACCGCGGGATTGGCGAAACTGGTGGAGCTGGTGAACCAGTAAGCCGCACCGATATATGCCGCTACCGCCGAAGCGGACAGGGCGGCTCGACTGCTGCGGGCCAGTGCGAAGATCACCGCGATCAGTCCGGCGGTGGCGACGACCTCACCGACCAGATGGCCCGTGGTGATCCGGTCGTGGGTGGAGATCTGCCAGGCACCGAGGTCGAACATGATGTTGGCCAGCACAGCGCCGCAGACCGCGCCACTGATCTGCGCGATCGTGTAGGCGAGGGCGTCGATGAAGTCCAGGCCGGTGCTATGGCGTCGACCGAGCAACCAATCCGCCAGGGAAACAACGGGATTGAAGTGCGCGCCGGACACGGGTCCGAACACCAGGATCAGCACGCCGAGGCCGAAGACGGTCGCGGTGGAGTTGGCGAGCAACTGCAAGGCGACATCGTCGGTGAGCTGCTGGGCCGCGACACCCGAACCGACCACGACCGTGACCAGCGCGGCCGTGCCGACGAACTCAGCCAGGAACCGGCGTTGAATATCGGTCACCGCGCACCCGCCTCGACGGCCGTGACATCGAGCAACTGCGCCAGGGGAGCCAGCGCGCGCGGTTCGATCCGGTAATAGACCCACGACCCACGCCGCTCGCTCGACAACAGCCCGGCCTCGCGCAACACCTTGAGATGATGGGAGATGGTGGGCTGGCTCAACTCGAACCCGGCGGACAGATCACACACGCAGGCTTCGCCGGTTCCACGGCTGGCGACCAGGCTGAGCAGTCGCAACCGCACCGGATCCGACAGCGCCTTGAACGTTGTCGCCAGTTCGGCGGCGGATTCGGCGGACAGAGGTTCCCGGGTCAGCGGGATGACCTCACACGAGGAAGAGTCCTGCGGCTGACAGGACGAAGGCGGTTTCGACACGCATCGATATTGACGGTTGTCGAATCAGTCGACAAGCAAACAATGGGTGAACGCCGCCGTCTCGGCGGAGCTATCAGCAAGCTGATGGCTCACACGCGTCGGAAGAACCGCCGTCCGAGGCGGCGCGACGTTCGAGCAGGACGGTATCGCGCCACGCCCCGTCGAGGATCGCGATGCGCTCCCGCACGCCGACGGTGCGGAATCCCGCCGAGTGATGCAGGCCGATGCTGGCCCGGTTCTCCGGGAAGATCGAGGTCTGCAGAGTCCACAGGCCGTCGGCGTCGGCGGCGATCACCTGTCGATGCAGCAGGGATTTCCCGACGCCGCGCCCACGCGCGGTCTCGGCGACATAGACGGAGTTCTCGGCCACACCGGCGTAGCAGTCGCGACCCGACACCGGCGCGAGTGCTGCCCACCCGACTACTTCGCCGCCGATCTCGGCGACCCAACGATGGTCGGGCAGCCAGGTGGAATCGAGGTGCGCGCGATCCGGTACCTCGGTGGCGAAGGTGGCGTTGCGGGTGGCGATGCCCTCACCGTAGATGCGGCGCACCGCCACCCAGTCGGCATCGGTCATCGCGCGCACCGACACGTCGGCGGGCAGATCCGTCGGGCAGCACGGCCGAGGGGTGAGAACACCCATGACCGCGTCGGCGGCGTGGGGGAGGCCGGTGCAGCAGGCCGGATTGACGGTCACCACCGTCGACGTGCCGTTCTTGTGCACCCGTACGAACCCGACATCGGCGAGCTTGCGGACGTGATGCGACACCGTCGGCTGGGAGATGCCCAGCGACTCGGTCAACTCGCCGACCGTGATCCCGGCGGGCCGGGTCGCGACCAGGTGAAGCAGCCGAACCCGCGTCGGTTCGGCCAGGCAGGCGAACCATTCCGCGTAGGTGGTCGCGTCGTCGACAGGCAACACGTCGACGCGACGCGCGGCGGAGTCGCGGACGGTGGGCATGTCCAGAGACGTCATGCCTCCGATTATATCGACGTTGATCGATGGTTGCATTCATCGACGTGTGTCGATACAGTTTGGATTGTTAGATCGATGAGTGTCGATGAATGGAGTCTGTGATGACCGAACTGCCTGTCGTCGTCGTAGGAGCCGGCCCCATCGGGCTGGCCGCAGCAGCAGAACTGCGCGAACGCGGACTGAGCCCGATCGTGTTCGAACGCGGTCCCCAGGCCGGTGCCGCCGTCGCGCAGTGGAACCACGTTCGCCTGTTCTCCCGCTGGGCCGAACTCATCGCCCCCGCGGGCCGCCGCCTCCTCGACGGCACCGACTGGACCGCCCCGGCCGACGAGGATTACCCCACCGGCCAGGACTGGGCCCGCGACTATCTGACGCCACTCGCCGACGCTCTCGGAGACGCGGTGCGCTACGACACCGAAGTCGTCGGCGTCGCCCGCCGCGGCCGCGACCGCGTCGTGGACTCCGGACGCGACACCGAACCACTGTCGGTACACCTGCGCCGCGCCGACGGATCCGAAGACCGGATCCTGGCACGCGCGGTCATCGATGCCTCCGGCACCTGGACATCACCGAACCCCCTTGGCGGCGAAGGGCTTCCCGCGCTGGGCGAACGTGGCCACCAGGCCGTCGACTACCGTGTGCCCGACCTCGAATCCGACGCCGACCTGGCGCGCTATCGCGGTAAGCACACCGTCATCGCCGGAAGCGGGCACTCGGCCCTGACCGCGATCGTGGCGCTGTCGCAACTGGCGAACGAACCCGGCACCCGACTGACCTGGGTCCTGCGTCGCGGCCAGACCGATGCCACTTTCGGCGGTGGCGAAGCAGACGAACTGCCCGCCCGTGGCGCACTCGGACTGCGCGCGAAGAAGGCCGTCGAGGACGGACTGCTCACCGTTGCTACCGGATTCCGCACCGCCGCAGTCGAAACCGACGACGACAACCGTACGACCCTCGTTGCCGACGACGGGCGCCGCCTCGACGGAATCGACAACGTCATCGCGCTGACCGGATTCCGCCCTGACCTGTCGTGGCTGTCGGAGATCCGTCTGGAACTCGACCCCGTCCTGCAAGCCCCGGTGGGTCTGGCGCCGCTGATCGATCCGAACGTGCACTCCTGTGGCACCGTCTACCCGCATGGTGTCGCCGAACTGTCCCATCCCGAATCCGGCGTCTACCTGGTCGGCATGAAGAGCTACGGCCGCGCACCGACATTCCTGGCGATGACCGGCTACGAACAGGTCCGTTCCATCGCCGCCGAACTCGCCGGTGACCACCAATCGGCCGCCCGTGTCGAGCTGACCCTGCCCGACACCGGTGTCTGCGGCGGCGCCGGAGTCTTCGACGACCCGAACGGTGCGAGCTCCGGCGGCTGCTGCGCGCCCGCCGCGCCCGAGGTACTGACGCTCACGGTTCCCGCACGCTGACCCGCCCATGTCGTCTACCGTGACGGCCACGCAGACCGGACCGGCTTCGCCCGGTGCCGGTCTGCGGCGGCGAGTCCTGATCACGTTGTGCCTCACCGAGATCACCAGCTGGGGCATTCTCTACTACGCCTTCCCTGTCCTGTCGGTGTCGATCTCGGCCGACACCGGCTGGTCGCTGCCGATGCTCACCGCGGCGTTCTCCCTGGGCCAGCTCGCGGCCGCCCTCACCGGTATCCCGGTCGGACGCATCCTCGACCGCATCGGCCCACGCACCGTCATGACCGCGGGATCAGTCCTCGCGATCCCCGCCCTGATCGTGGTGGCACTCGCCCCGAACCCGGTGGTGTTCTTCCTGGGCTGGCTCGTCGCCGGGGTCGCGATGGGCGCGGTGCTATACCCGCCCGCGTTCGCGGCACTGACCCGCTGGTACGGCACCGACCACGTCAAAGCCCTGATGATCCTGACGCTGGCCGCCGGTCTGGCCAGCACCGTGTTCGCGCCACTGACCGCGGTCTTGGTCCAGCGCACCGATTGGCGCGCAACCTATCTCGTCCTCACCTTCGTGCTGGCGGTCATCACCGTGCCCGGACATCTGTTCGGCCTCAGAGGTCCGTGGCCACCAGCACCGCCGCCGATCACCCCGCACGACGACGACCATCAGGCAATCGCCCGCAGCCCCGCGTTCCTGGCCCTGGTGATCGCCCTGAGCCTGGGCGCGTTCGCGGCATTCGCCGGGGTGTTCAACCTCGTCCCCCTGCTCATCGAACGCGGATTCTCCCCATCGCTGGCCGCACTGACCCTCGGCCTCGGCGGCGCCGGGCAAGTTCTGGGCCGCCTCGGCTACATTCCGCTGATGACCCGCACCACCCCGGCCGCACGCATCGTCGGCGCGTTCGCCACCACCGCCATCGCGACCGCGCTGCTGGGCTGGGTCACCACGGTATTCGCGCTGATCGCGGTGTCGATCGGCGCGGGTCTGATCCGCGGGATCATGACCCTGGTGCAAGCGACCGCGATCACCGACCGGTGGGGCGCAACCCATTACGGCCGACTCAACGGCCTGATGTCAGCACCTGTGGTCGTCGTGATGGCGGCCGCACCGTTCGCCGGCACCGCGCTGATGAGCTGGACCGGCACCTGGGCCCGCACCTACCTCGTCCTCGCCGCCATCGCGGCCGTCGCGGCGGTCATCGCCATCGCGACCATCCCACGCACACCCAAGCCCATCGACTCGTAAGGACGTCGTGATGACGCTATGACGCGGTCGGTGCGGTCTTCAGGTCAATCTCGTCGGCGCGATCGAGGTCGACATCGACGCCGAACTCGCCCAGCTCGGCCCAACTGGCTTCTGGCCGCTGTGGGTCGCTTGCTTGCCGATTCGGCTCGGCGACACCAGGTGCTGGGGTAGCCGAGCGAGCGAGGACAATCGAGATAGGTGAGGTGGAGGGCGGCGTGAGATGAGCGACGATCGCATTGTCGACCGGGCCGGGATCGATGCCGAGCTCGAGCGTGTCCGCCGGGAGTTCCACGAGCTGTTGGACTCTGTGGATGCGGACGACTTCGAACGGCGCTCGGAGGGTACGCGGTGGACCAATGAGCAGTTGTTGTTCCACATGGTGTTCGGTTACATGGTTGTGCAGCGGCTGCTGGTGCTGGTGCGGCTGCTGGGCCGGTTCCCGGCGGGGGTGAGCCGCGCGTTCGCGCGAATGCTCGACGCGGAGACGCGGCCGTTCGATTGGATCAACTACCGAGGCTCGTGTGCGGCAGCGCGGGTGTACGACCGGTACCGGATGGGCCGCAAGCTCGACCGCGTGATCGGATCGCTCCGCGCGAGCCTGGCGTCCGAGTCCGAGGCGAGCCTGGTCCGTGGCATGCATTTCCCGACCCGGTGGGATCCCTTCTTCAGCGACTACATGACACTCGAGGACGTATACCGTTATCCAGCAAAGCATTTCGACTTCCATCGCGAACAGCTGACGATCGGCCGCCCGGATGGGCCGCCTGGGCTCCGGTAGCGCTGCACCAGCGCGGCAGTCCTCACCAGCTTCCGTGCGCCCATGCGCTCGGGGAAGCCGCGCCCGAACCCTTCGGATCCTGGCCGCACTACTACGACAGCCTCACCCTGTTCTCGCCCGCTCGAATGGCAACGCAGCCTGTCCTCGGCCTCGCTACGCGGCGTTGGACGCGACTCGGCGTGGCTCATCGGCCGCCTCACTGCGCAACCGCAGCGAACTACGCCTATTCGACAGCGGGACAACGACAACGGTGGATCGCGATAGGTCGGCCGCATCGGACCGACCGGGGATCAGGCGCAGTGGACGTGCCGGGCCAAGGCATCGACGCGCGTGGCCAGATCGTCGAACGCGAGATCGAATGCGGCACCGTCCTCGGCACCGACAGGATCGGGAACCGACCAGTGCAGCATCGGAACATCGGGCAGTTCCTCGTGCGCGCGGTCGCACACCGACACCACCAGATCACCCTCGCGCAGAACATCGTCGAGACGCTGCGGCGACGCCGACACCAACGCCAGCCCACGCCGTTGCGCGACACCGACCGCGCCAGGATTGATCCGCTCGGCAGGATGCGTGCCCGCCGAGGTCGCCGGGAGCTCGCTGGCCCGACACCACAGGGCAGCAGCCAGCTGGGAGCGAGCCGAGTTCGCGGTGCACACGAACAACACTCGCCGCGCGGCCATCACCGTCGTCGACGACAGTGGCGCCAGAGCGTGAGGCAACAGCCGAACGTAGGTGCGGCGACGATCACCCTCGGAACGACGCCGCGTCACAACACCGGCGTCGGTCAGGGTTTGCAGATGATGAGCGACAAGGTTCGACCGCATGCCCAGCATCGACGCCAGATCGGTGGGCGAGGCGTCACCCAGCGTCAGCACGTCCACGATCCGCAGACGCGCGGGATCGGCCAACCCCGCGTGGACCGCCACCCGGCGGGCCAAGATATCATCATTCCACTCAGTGTTCATTGACTCAATCATCGCTGACTAATACTGTGGAATCAAGGACGGACCGCGCAAGCCGCCCGACACCTTCACCGACTGCCCCGCGGCGACCGCCGCGATCGACTCGTTTCAGGAGCGTTGACCCATGCCCGCCGACTTCGGGATCACCCTGGCCACTGCCATCACCACCGCGGAACCGCTGGTGCCGACGGTGGTCGACGACGACCGCGTCCACGACGTCGTCATCGTCGGATCCGGGCCGGCCGGGTACACCGCCGCCATCTACACCGCCCGCGCCGAACTCGCGCCGCTGGTCTTCGAAGGCACCCAATTCGGCGGCGCGCTGATGACCACCACCGAGGTCGAGAACTTCCCCGGCTTCCGCACCGGCATCACCGGCCCCGAACTGATGACCGAAATGCGCGAACAAGCCCAACGCTTCGGCGCCGACCTGCGCACCGAAGACGTCGAAGAACTCCACCTGAACACCCCGATCAAAACCATCGTCGCCGCAGGCGTCCGGTACCGGGCGCGAGCAGTGATCCTCGCGATGGGCGCCGCGGCCCGCTACCTCGGCATCCCCGGCGAACAAGAACTCCTCGGCCGCGGCGTCAGCGCCTGCGCCACCTGCGACGGGTTCTTCTTCCGCGACCACGACATCGCCGTCATCGGCGGCGGTGACTCCGCCATGGAGGAAGCCATCTTCCTCACCAAGTTCGCCCGCAGTGTCACCGTCATCCACCGCAGCGAAACCTTCCGCGCCTCCCGGATCATGCTTGACCGGGCCCGCCACAACGACAAGATCACCTTCCTCACCGACACCACCGTCGAGCGCGTCAACGGCGACACCACCGTCACCAGCCTGACCGTCGCCGACGCCACCACCGGCGACACCCGCGAACTGCCCGTGACAGGAGTGTTCGTCGCGATCGGTCACCAACCACGCAGCACCCTGGTCGCCGACCAGGTCGACCTCGACGACAACGGCTACGTCACTGTCGCACCGTCCTCGACCGCGACCTCACTGCCCGGCGTCTTCGCCGCCGGAGACCTCGTCGATCACCGGTACCGCCAAGCCATCACCGCCGCCGGATCCGGCTGCGCCGCAGCGATCGACACGGAACGCTGGCTTACCCACCAAGCCACCAGCGTGGCCACCGCGAAACGACCCACCGTGCTGTTCGTCTGTGTCCGCAACAGCGGCAAATCCCAGATGGCCGCCGCGCTGATGCGCCAGAGCGCCGGAACCGACATCGAAGTCCACTCCGCCGGAACCGATCCCGGCTCCGATCTCAACGCCCTGTCGGTGCAGGTACTCGACGAAGTCGGCGCCAGCACCGACGGCGAACACCCCAAACCGATCGACCCCAACCTCTACTCCGGCATCGACCTCGTCGTCGTCCTCGGCGCGGAGGCGAAAGTCGAAGCCCCCGAGGGGCTTCCCGTCCAGACCTGGATCACCGACGAGCCCTCCGAACGCGGCATCGACGGCATCGAACGCATGCGCCTCGTCCGCGACGACATCACCACCCGCATCACGCGGCTCGCCGAGCAGATCCGAACCGGGCTCACCGTCTCGGCCTAGGCGATATCGGCTGTGCTCAGCGGAGTCGAGCGCTGGGCCAGTGTGGATGTGGCAAAGGCGGCGACACCGGTGGGGTAGTCGACTGGCCGCCTGCCGGCACCCAATTCGTCCATGCTGGTAGGTATGGCAAATCGATGGGTGGGGATCACGATCGACTGCGCGAACCCCGCGCGGCTGGCATCGTTTTGGAGCGCGCTCCTGAGTATCCCCGCCACCGCCGAACACGGCGATGATCCGGGATGGGCAACCGTCGGCTCGCGCTGTGATGACAGGCCGCGCTTGACCTTTCAACGAGTGACCGAGCCCAAGATCGGAAAGGTCCGCATCCACCTCGACCTCGAGGTCGACGACATCGAAGCCGGTCGCCGCCAGGTGGAGAACTTGGGCGGCCGCTGGTCCGGTGAGCGGCACGACTACGACGAAGGAGTTGTCATGGTCATGCGTGATCCCGAGGAGCACGAGTTCTGCCTGGTCCAATACTTCCGTTGAGAAGCCGGCTGGTCACTACACAGTTTGACGAAGCCCAAAGGGACACCTTCGATTCCGAGCTGCCATGGTCACGGCTTGTGGATCGACGCATGCCTCGATCGCGGCGAGGTGGCGACCGAGCCGGGTGTCGGACAGACGGTCGTCGACGGGTTCGATGTTGTCGGCTTCACGATGTGGGCCGCTGTCACAACCCCGTGCCGGTCGCGCAGAAGATCACTGCTGGGTAGGTGGCGACGAATGCCCAGGTGAAAGTGGACAGGCGCATGAGGACGGCGGTACCGAGGTGCAAGAGAGCTCCGCTGATCAAGAGTGCGTAGGTGAGCGGTCGAATGCCGAGGAGCGCCAGGGGAAATGCGCACTCCAGCAGGATGACCGACCAGCACATCGCCGTCGCGATGCCTCGATGGCGCGCCAAGATCTTGCCGGCCCGCGCGTGCCCATAGGCCTGTGTCGCCAAGACGCCCGGTAATGCCGCTCCGCTGCGCCACGACGGGCTGACCAGCTTCGCCGCGCCTGCCGTGAAATACGCGAGACATACTTGTGCTGCCAAGAACCAGAGCACGATCTCGTTGGCGCGCTCTTGCCCGATGCCGAAGGCGAGAGCCAACGATGCAAAGACGATGATTGTCAACTGGTCTGCCCCGTCGCCTCCGAAGCGCGAGCGCATACTCAGCAAGATGTAGGTCACGGCAATCACGCCGGCAGCCAAGGAGTTGAAGGCCGACGAGGGGTGCAGCGCCAGGAGGACCCCGCAGGCCAGGCAGACGGCGACAAGGCCGAGCACTCCCGGATACGCCAGCAGCCGTCCGGCGCTGCGCTGGAAGGGCCTCCTCGTCAGCATGGCGACACTCGTAGTCGACACAGGCCAGCTGGCGAGGGCGCCATCGGAAAGATGCCGAGGCATCGCCAGCCTCTCCATCGACCCGATGATGACGGCAACGGAGCCGATCGCCGCCGAAAGATGCAGCGCGTCCGAGCTGGTGAACATCGGCTGCTTACCTCTCGCCGAGCAACTGTTCTGACAGATGCATGGTCGACAAGAAAATCACGTGGTGATCCGGATCTTCGTCAGCTCCCTTCGACCGCATGATGAGAAACTGGGTGGCCTGGGCGCGATAGTCTCGTGGCAGACTGCAGACAAAGTTGAGCGTCGCGATATATGGCAGCGTGAGTTGCATCTGGGCGGTGTCACGGTTCAGCGACAAGCTGGCCTTGACGAGTTCGACCGTCACGTCGATCAGTGCCTTGTTATGCCGCCTGCCTGGATTCCAGACCGGTCCTATCCATTTCGGAGACGGGTGCGGACGAACCTCGCACCAACGAGTTATGTGGCCATCCGGCAGCCGATCGCGGTACAGCAGATGAAGATCGTCCGTCGCCGGTGTGGGCGCAAAGAAGTTCCAGCGCGGTATGAATCCGAATACGTCGTGCGCGCGAATCCACTTCTCCGCCCTGCCGGCTTCCCACTTCTCGACATTACGGGGTATCTGACAGACGGCAGAAACTGAAAACCACACCAAGAGAAATATGGCAAGCGCAGCTGATATCAGATGGTCGATCGCCATCTTGATCAATGCACATGCCCGAGAGCTTCACGGCGGATATCGAGCAATTCCCGTGCCGTGGTGGCCGGGCCCAATCTCCGAATTTGCTCGTCCGAGAGGTGCCGATCCTCTTCCTCTGCGGCCATGACAGCTGCCGTACACAGGACAGCGACGGTGACGGCCATGGCAGCCCACGCGACAAAGGTGCCGTTCTCGCAACAACTTGCGTCCGCCGTCAGGTTCGCCTCCAGCTGATCCTCCGGCACCTGCGCCAACGCGGCCCGTTCAGCTGGGGTCAGCGGCGGCTCGTGTTTGAGGGCCACGGCCGCCAATGCGTCGTCGGTACCGTCACGCCGGTGCTCGACGAGAGTCAGAGATTCCGGGCTCAGCTGTCCACCGTTGTACGGATTGTCCAGGATAACTACGCCGAGGTCGTCCGGTGGGAAGATGTTCGTCGCGAGGGTCCGGCCGCCATATCGAACGCTCGCGAATACGGGAGAACGCTGCAGTAGACGCCAAGCCTGGTACGTCGAAAGTCTCGTGCGACCTTCGAAACGGGGCCGGAGCTCGTTCTCGACCATGGCGACATCGTCGCCATTTCGCAGGGTAGCGGCATCTCGAACTCGCTGCAGTATCGGATCATCCTGGGCGGCGACGAAAACCCGGACGGATCCGGGCAGGCAAAGCAGCGCACGATCAGGCTGTGTAGGGACGTAGTCCAGAACCTCGATCTCGCGATACCTGAGCGATCGCATCGCAAGCTCGTCAGCGGCGAGCTGCAACAGTGTTTGTTGATCCACGTCTCGACCTCCCAGCTAAGGGTGACGCCTTCTGACCAGACCAGACGGAAACGTAGCACACGCACTCGTCGACGAGACGGTATTTCGGGTCAGGCGGGCCACCGCGCGGCCGCGGCGCCCCGATTCGTGGCGTGTGCACGAGTTCGTCGGCCACGGTGAACGCGTTGAATTGCCCGGGGCGATTCAGCGTGATGGTCAAGACGGTGTATCAAGCGTCGCGAATACCGACCTCGAGCAGGTGCAGGGCGGCGTCGACTGTGGCGGCGACGAGGGTGTCGTCCAGTGGGCCGGTGGCGGGGAGCATGGCGTGCAGGAGTAGTGGCCCGGTCAAGATGTCCGCGACGAGGTTGGAATGAGTGACCGGTGGTATTTCGCCGCGGTCGACCGCGCGTTGGAACATCGCCTGGGTCGACCGGCGGCGAGGGGCCATGAAGGACTCGTGGAACAGCGCGCTCCACTGCGGGTCGGTGCTGAGATCACCGAGCAGGCCTGCGATGCCCGCTGCGATGATCGGGGTGTTGAAGAACTCGACCTGTGCGCGTTGCAGCGAGATCAGGTCGTCGCGCAGGTTGCCGGTATCGGGCGCAGGATCGGTGCCGAAGTGCGTAGCCATGCTGTTGGCAATGAGTGCGACGCGTCCCGGGAAGCGGCGGTACAGCGCGGTGCGCGTAGTACCAGCCAGCGCGGCGACCTTGTCGATAGTGATCGCGCTATAGCCGTCTGTCAGCAGTAACTGCTCGACGGCGGCGGTGATGGCGGTGTCCAGGGCCGTGTTGCGGGGGCGGCCCATTCCGGCGGGTTTTCCCTTGTCAGACATACGCGACACATCGTAGCGGTTCAACTCTTGTCGGACATACGATACACGATGTAGCGTATGTCCATGGGTGAAATCTGGATCATCGGCGCGACCGGTCGCGCCGGGGGAAACATCGGTGCCGAGTTGCGCGGCTGCGGGCATCGGATCGTGCTGGTCGGCCGCAATGCTCAGCGATTGGCCGAGGCTGCGGCGGCGCTCGAGGCGCTGGGCGGGGCACCTCCGCGAACGCTGATCACCGATGACCCGGTCGGCCGGATCGCCACGGGCGGACCGGATGTCGTCGTCAACACGGTCGGCCCCTTCGGTGCGACGACCATCCCGACCGCGCGGGCGTGCGTAGCCGCGGGCAGTCACTATGTGGACCTGGCGAACGAATTCCAGCCGGTGCGGTCGTTGCTGGAGCTGGATTCGGTGGCCCGCGCCGCCGGGTCGACGCTGGTGACGGGTGCGGGGTTCGGCACTCTGGCGAGCGAGGCACTGGTCTACGAGCTGTGCACGGGGCGTCCCGCCCCGATCCGCGTGCGAGTGGCAGCGATGCCTGTCGTGGACGGCTTGGGATCGGCCGTGCTGGCCAGTGTGGTGGACGCGGCGGCGACCGGCGGGCTGACCTACCAAAACGGTCGCCTCGTGCGGACCCGGCTGGGTGCTCACCCGCACCACATTCCGCTGCCGGACGGTACGACGCGTGCCACCGGGGCCGTACCCACCGGTGAGCTGGAGGCCGCGCGCCGGGCCTCCGGTGCCGACGAGGTGATCGCGACCTCCAGCGAGGTGCCCACCGGCCGGGTAGCTAGAGCCGCACTGCCGATCGTGGGTGCGGTGCTGCGAGTAGATGCGGTGCGGCGCAACGTAATCCGGATTGTCGACCGCTGGCAGCTGACACCACCGAGCACGCCGGGTGAAGGGTCGTGGGCCTACGCGTCCGCGGAATGGCAGGACGGGGAAGAACGCAGGGCGTGGTTGCACACCGGCGAGGGCTACCAGTTCACCAGCCGTGTTGCCGCCACAGTCGCGGGAAGGCTGGCCGACGGTGATGCCCGCCCCGGCGCGTTCACCCCCGCCGCATTGTTCGGCGCCGACCTCGCCCGATCCGCGGGCGCCACCATCACTCTCGACACGACCGCGAAGGATCCGCGATGACTGACACCACCCGCGAGCATGTACGTATTCCGGCAGGCGCGGACACCGAATTGGACTGCTGGCTGTACCTCCCGTCGTCACCGGCGCCGCATCCGACGGTGGTGATGGCCCACGGCATCGGCGGAGTCAAAGCCGCCGGCCTGGCCCCGTTCGCGGAGTTCTTCGCCGACAACGGCTTTGCCGCCCTCGTCTTCGACTACCGGCACTGGGGGCGGTCCGGCGGCACTCCGCGCGAACTCCTCTCGATCCGCCGCCAGCGAGAGGACTACCGCACCGCCCTGGCCTGGGCGCGTCGCCACGACTCGCTCGACAACGATCGCCTGTTCATCTGGGGAACATCCTTCGCCGGAATGCACATCCTCGATATCGCCGCCACCGATCCGGCACTGGCCGGAGCCATCGCACAATGCCCCCTCGTCGACGGCCTGGCCGGGACGGGAAAGGTGCACCCACCGCGCGCGCTGCGCCTGATCGCCACCGCAGTGGCCGACCTGCTCGGTGGCGTCGTCGGCAAGCCGCCGAAATATCTGCCCCTCAGCGTCGCACCCGACAGCATCGGCGTGATCGCCACAGACGACGCACTCAGCGGACTGCACCGACTCGCCCCGGCTGACGGCGAGCCGTGGCCGAACCGCATCACCGCACGATCACTGCTCGACATCGCTGTCCACCGCCCCGTCCGCAGTGCCAGCCGGATCCGATGCCCGCTGCTGATGGTCGTCGCCGAGACCGACACCATGGCCCCCACCGGACCCGCCACTCAGACCGCCGCGCGAGCACCCCGCGGCGAGCTCTACCGCAGCCGAGGCGGGCACTACGACGTCTACGCCGGCGGCCTCGACCACCCCGATGTGCTCCGCATAGAACTGGAGTTCCTCACCAGACACGCCGCCGGCCGCGGTCGATAGGCTCGCTCGTCCTTCTCGGCGCGCATCCTCCCGACACGCACGGTCATGGCATAGCGGGTCGACCTACCAGTCCGCGCGCTACTCGAATGTCGCCGAGCTTCACCGGCTGGAGTGCGGCCGAGGCCGGTCCGGCCGACCTCAGCCGGCCGCGAAGCGCGGACGCTCTGATCGAGCGCAAGCCCGCCGGTCTATCACCGATGACAAACTCGACCGACATCGATTGGACCGCACGCCAGACTGCCCCATCGTTGGTTGCAACAGGACCGGTCGGTACCGCAGGATCGACTCCTCGAGAAGTCTCAGCGTGAGTTCGTCGCACCGAGTGGGTGATCGCGAACTCGAACAGTCACCACGGCTGGCCTCGCTCCACCGGCCACCATGCTTTTCCTCGAACAATTCTAATGGTCGGAGGTTGTGGAGTGGTCGATCCGATGGGGCGGCACGAGTGGTACATCCGCACCGTGATCTCGCTGCCGGAGATGGAGGCGCATGCTCGAAGTCCGCTCTGCGCCGACGGCCGGCTCCGCACCCCGACCGATCAGATCTTCGGGTGGCAGGTCGAATGCAGTTGCGGACAATGGCGCGGGAAGCTGTGGCAGCGCGCGGCTCGACCGCTCGATCACAACTTGCCCGAACGCGTCCTGTTCAGCGCGGACGGGGAGCTGTCGCCCGCGTCACGGCAGGCGGTGCTGGCGGACTGGGACGGCCACGTTCATCGCGTCTGGACAGTCATGCCGGTTCGCCTCGCGCACGAGTTTCTGCTCGAAGCTCAGCTTCGCCTGACCGAAGCGGTCCGATTCGCTCGCAGCACCGATGCTTCCTGGGATGACATCGGCTCCGCCGCAGGCGGCATCGCCGGACCAACTGCACGCGAGCTCTGGGAGGGTGTTTCCGCACCGGAGCCGCAGGTCATTGGTTCTCTCGACGACCAATGGAGGATCTGAAGGACTTGCTGCAGCCGCAGAATAGAGCAAAAGACCCAGCCTCTTTTGATCTCGCAGGGTCGTACGGCAGGACAGTGGCGTCCGTTCCAAATCTAGAAGTTAGCTATTCTTCACAGGCGCGTGCTCGGATTTCTGAGGTGCCTGTTCAGGAGATCATCGTGCATGTTGACACAATTCTGAATCTCGCGGCTCGAAAAGTGAGCATGGCCGGGTTGTCGCCGAACGAACTCGCGTGGTGACTCCGACGATGGTGCACAATCCCGGTTTACGGATACCTCCCCAGTACGGTCCGTTTCTGTCACCGCAGGATCTGCTGCGTGCGGTCAGTGGATCCGCCGACAGTGATTGCCCGCTGGCGCAGTGGGCGGGAACGCTGGGTTCGTTGTATCGAGCGTGGCTCGGTGATCCGTCGGCCGAGACGATTCGCCGGCAAGTCGCGGGGGTTGTCCACGAGATCGATGCGTGGATCGCCGCGCAGTTGCCCCGGCCGCGGGCCGGGACGCCTCGGGGAACCGATTCGGTGGGTGGGGTGATCGCGCGGGTCGCGGAAGCCTCGGCGTGCGCGCATTGGGCTCTGCATCATATGGAGGATGCCGTCCAGCGTCACCGGGCTTGGGATCACCTCGCGGAGATGCGTGAGGGTTATGAGGATCTGGTGTTGCTGGCACTGGGTGGCTTGATCAGATTGCCCAAGTCCTGGCCCGGAATCAGCTGGCTGGCCGGCGCCACAGCGAAGTAGCCTGGACAGGTCACGTTGCGCCTCGACAGCCCGTCGAGCAGGCGAAGTGCGTCGGTGAGTTCGGCGGAATCGCCTGGGGGACTGTCGACTTCGTCGAAGCCGGGTCGCGAGAGCCCGGCCCCGCCGCACTGATGCGAGATGGGGCCGGGCTCTGACCCGACCGCTACTTCACGAAGTTGCGGACGCCCTCGAAAACCGTCGCCGACGACAGCAGCGAGATATGGCCGATGCACAGCGTCTGGGTGTTGGTGGCACCGCTGAGAATGGTGCTCGTATCGGGGTTGATGATTTCGTCGCACGGTGACCACCAGGTGCCGTAGTTCACCTGTCCCGGGGTTTCGTCGCCGGCGTTGAGTTCGGCCAGGAATGCCGAGCCGGGCCGCATCTCCACGCACGAGTCGTCATAGCATCCGTCGGCAACTTCGGTGCCGTGATTGGGGCCGCCGATGGAGACCCAGTCGTCGACGAAACTCAGGCCGTCGAGCTTCTTCAGGTACCAGCGGCTATTGAGGCCACCCATCGAGTGGGTGATGATGTCGACTTTGGCGGCACCTGTTTTCGCGCGCAGTGCATCGACTTGCGCTTTCACCTCCAGCGCGATGTTCTCGTTCGATTGGGAGGTGTCGTAGCTGAATCGTGCCAGCTCTTCGATGGAGTATCCTGCCGCCAGGAACCGGCCTCGCATGTAATCCCAATTCGACGCCGAACCCTGCCAGCCGTGGACGAAAAGAATCGGATCCCGCTCTGCGTCCGCAGCGGCCTGTGGCGTGGCGATGCCAATTGCAGCGGTCGCGGTCGCGGCCAGGGTGATTGCGGCCGTCGCGGCACGACGCGCGATCGATGTGTTGTGCATGAAAATGACTCCGATCTGCTCGCGGCACTGCGAGCAGACAGAAGATACTTCGCGAGGACTCATCCCGTGCACTGTGAAATTTAATTGTTCAACTTGCCGCCGTATTCTTGGAATTATCGCGGCACCGAAGAGGCATAGGGAAAGTGGCGTCGAACCGCTTGGTCGAGTGGCGCAGTCGGGTGGTCGCGGCTGACGAGGGGAGCTGGGCATCTCCCTGATCGATTGTGCCGCAGCATGATTCACTGATCGAGTGGAAGTGGCTGCACTGTGTGCGGCAGTCTCCTTGTTCGCTTGTCGCGCATGCGGGGGACTGATGTGTCACGAGCCGTCTTCGATGGTGTCCGCGGCGGTGACATCGTCGTTCGGCCTGGCAAGATTCTGACCGGCCGTGGGGCCTTCGAGGATGCGGATGGTCAGTGCCGCTGCCAGGGTTCGGCCTTCGCGGGGCTGCGTCGGGTCCAGACCGGTGAGTTCGGTGATCCGGTTGAGCCGGTAGGTGAAGGTGTTCGGATGCACGAACAATTCCCGTGCGGCTGCTTGCCGGTCGGCGCCGTGCTGCAGGTGCGCCTGGAGGGCGGCGATCAGGTGCGGGTGTCCGGCCACTGGCTCCAGCAGCTCGATCAGGCGTTGTTTGGCCCGGCCGGGCCGGGTGATCTGAAGCTCGAGCAGGAGATCGTCGAGACGGTAGCAAGCAGGCGGGCGGCCCCTGAGCCGGGCGAACAAGGCGAGTTCGCGGGCATCGGCGACGGCGGAAGGGATCTCCTCGAGAGCCACGCCAGGCAGGAGTCCGAGATAGGGTCTGGCATCCAGTGTCGAGCGCAGCCTCTCGGCGAGCTGATCAAACCGATCCGGGGCGATCGCGGTGTCGGCGAGCAACGCGATCCCTGTGCCGCCGTCGAACTGGAACAGGACGGTCGAGGTGGAGAGGTCGTCGAGACAGCGGGCGATGACCTGTTCGCGGCGCCGGGCAACGAGTTCGGGGACATCGGGGGCAGCAGTGGCGTCCAGGTCGATCGCGAGCACGGTGTAGGAGCCTGCCAGCGAGATCCCGGCCTTCGCCGCATGGCCTTGTGCCGGGGAACCGGACAGCAACGCGGCCAGCAACTCCCGGCGCGCACCCTGGTCGCGCCCGAACGTCTCCCGCTCGACCACAGAATAGGACTCGGCCGCGATGATGACGATATGCCCGGTCACCTCGAGCAGCCGCTGCTCGATGTCGGCGAGCTCGGACCTCTGCTCGGGCGTGGTGGCCAGGGCGGTTGCCCCTGACACCGCTGCCCGCGCCGTTGCGTGCACCAGTTCCAGCAGAGCCGGCAGGGGGAGCCGGTGCTCGGCGTGACGCTCGGCCAGTGGTGCTATCGCCCGCGCGATGTCGGTGCGACCGAGCGATCGCTCCGCGCTCATGGCGTCGAGAAGCACCCGCGCGCATGTGCTGATCGTTGGCGCGTACTCGGCCTTGACATACTGCTCAGGTAAGCCTGCGGCCTCGCTCGCAGTTCGCACGCTCTGTTGTATCTGCTGAGCGACAGCAGAGCGGCGCTGCGACAGCAGCACCCGCAGTGCCGGCGGCTGCCTAGTGCCCTCATCCACAGACATCGCCCCATTGTTGTCGGTTGCGGTCCGGCTGTGAAGTCACGGGCGGCCTCGAAAACGATCAGCTCCGAAGGGGTCGGTGCCGGGTAGTCCGGGGTGGTCGACCTCGAGCTCGCTGACATCGAGCGCTTCGCGGCTGGTCGCCAGGATCCGCAGGCGCGGACAGGCGCCCAGCAGTGTTTCTCCGGACAGCATGCGGGGCGGGCAGGTGACTGTCGTCATAGCTTGCCCTCCGCACGGGGCCGCTATTGTGTTAGTGACTAACAGTTGTTAGTGGATAACACTTATCTCGCTCGGGGTCGTCGACGCGACGACCGAGAATCGGAGGATTTGCGATGGCGTCATGGCTGTACCGGCTCGGCCGGTTCTCGTTCCGGCACAAGTGGCGGGTGATCGCCGCTTGGGTGATCGCCGCGATCGCGGTGGCCGGGTTGGTCGGTGCGCTGAATCCGAAGTTCGCCAAGGATTTCGACCTGCCGGGAACCGATTCGGGTACGGCGACGACTCAGGTGGAGAAGTATTTCCCGGAGGTCATGCAGCAGCAGATGCGTGCCTCGACGAGCGTCCTGATCGCGGCTGAGGACGGCATCGCCAACCACACGGCGCAGATCGACGCGCTGGTGGCGGATCTGCGAACACTGCCGGATCTGACCGATCCGGCGACCGTGGTCGATCCGGTGCTGGTGGCACAGGCCGATCCCGTGATGGCAGCGTCGGTCGTGGGCGACGACGGCAAGGTCGGACTGATCCAGGTTCGCCAGAACACCGAGATCATGGACCTGAAGGTGGACCAGAAACACCACCTTCAGGACATTCTCGCCCAGCACAACGGCAACGGCCTCCAGGTGGAGGCCACCGGTTCGCTGATGCAGGTGATGGAGCCACCCGGCAAGGCCGAGATGATCGGCTTCGCGCTCGCCTTCGTCGTCATGATCGTGGCTTTCGGAGCGCTGATCGCCGCGTTCATCCCGCTGGTGACCGCCGTGGTCGGGGTGCTGATCACGATCCTGCTCGTCACGTTGAGCGCGGAGTTCATCAGTGTCAACGAGAGCGCGACCGGCATTGTGACGATGCTGGGCATCGCGGTATCCATCGACTACGCGTTGTTCATCGTGTCCAGGTACCGCAGTGAGCTGTCGCGTGGCGGCGAACGCGCCGAGGCTGCTGGGCGTGCGGTCGGTACCGCCGGTTCAGCGGTGGTCTTCGCCGGGCTGACAGTGATCATCGCGGTGGTCGCGTTGACGGTGATCGGTATCCCGTTGATCTCGCAGATGGGGATCGGCGCCGCGGTCGCGGTGGCGATCGCGGTGTTCGCCGCGTTGACGCTGATTCCGGCGATTCTCGGTGCGGTGGGGCGCTTCGCGTTCCTCCCGCGGGTGCCGTGGATCAAGCACGCGGAGCAATCCGGGACCGCCGAGACCAACGGGGTGAAGTTCGGGCGGATGGTGGTGCGCCGACCGGTGCCGTTCATCATCGCGGGCCTTGCGATCCTCACGCTGGTGGCGCTGCCGATGAGCAAGCTCGAGCTGGCGTTGACGACGAGCACTCCGGACGAAACGCGCGCGATGACGTTGCTGCAGCGCGGATTCGGGCAGGGCATCAACGGCCCCTTGCTGGTCATGGTGCACAGTGACGACGGCGACGTGAGCGCGGCGGCCGAGGCGAGCGTGGCCCACATCAAGACCCTCCCCGATGTCGCCAACGCCGACACCCTGATGTGGACCGGCAACAAGGCCGCGCAGCCGTCGCAGGTCTCGGACACCGCGTTGATCATGGTGATCCCGACCAGCGCGCCCGCGGACCAGGCGACCCACGATCTCATGGAGCGGATTCGCGACTACGCCCCTGTCGCCGAGACTGCCGGCGCGCAACTGCATGTCGGCGGCCAGACCGCGATCATGTCGGACCTGTCGGCCAAACTCGATCGAGCGTTGCTGCCGTACCTGATCGTCGTCGTCGGGCTGGCGTTCCTGATCATGATCGGGGTGTTCCGATCGATCTGGGTTCCCCTGGTCGGCACCCTCGGCTTCATCTTCTCGGTGCTGGCCACCTTCGGTGCCACGGTCGCGATCTTCCAGGAGGGCGCTTTCGGCCTCATCGAACAGACCCAGCCGATCGTGTCGTTCCTGCCGATCTTCCTCATCGGCGTGGTTTTCGGGCTCGCGATGGACTATCAGGTGTTCCTGATGACCCGCATGCGGGAGGAGTACATCCACGGCATGACGGCAAAGGACGCCATCATTTCGGGTTACCGGCACGGGGCGCGGGTGGTGACCTCGGCCGCGATCATCATGGTCAGCGTCTTCGCTGCGTTCATGCTCGCTCCCGACACCATGATGAAGATGCTGGGCTTCGCGCTGGCGATCGCGGTGTTCTTCGATGCCTTCATCATTCGCATGATGGTGGTGCCTGCCGTCATCGCGATCCTCGGCGACCGCGCCTGGGGTCTGCCGAAGTGGCTCGATAAGCTCGTGCCGAACTTCGACATCGAAGGTGGAGCCGTCCGCGACCGTGGCGTTCCCGCGGACACCGGCGCTCCCGTCGCTGCCGAACTCGTCGAAGCGAGGAGTTGACCCGGCACAGCCGATGAAGGAGCCGAGATGACGAACGCGATTGCCCCGGGCGAGAGCCCGGGGCGTCGGGTCGGGCTGCGCGAGAAGCAGAAGATGCGCACCCGCACCGCGATCCGCGAGGCCGCGATGCGCCTGTTCGAGCAGCAAGGCTATACAGCCACCACTGTCGAGCAGATCGCGAAAGAGGCCGACGTTTCCCACACCACGTTCTTCCGCTACTTCACCTCGAAGGAGCAGGTCGTCATCAACGACGACCTCGCCGAGGAACGGGAAGCCGCGATCGCCGCCCTGCCCCAGGGCCTCGATCATTTCGATCTGCTCCGCGCGATAATCCACGAGCTCTATCGGCTCGCCCTCGAGAATCCGTGGGCATCCAGCCCCGAGCGGATGAAACTGATCCACGCCGAACCGGCCTTGCGAATGGCGTATCAGATCGAATCCGACCGGGCGATCTCCGAAGCCAACGAGTTCTTCGCCGGCTATCTCGGCGTCGCACCGGACAGTCTTCGGCTCCGGGTGTTCATCGCGGCGGCGGGTGGGGTCATGTTCCACATCGCCAACAGCACTGTGGATCCCCGCGACGACCAGGCATTCGCCTCGGTGCTCGAGGCGGTCGATCTGCTCGAGCAAGGACTGCCGCTGTAGCGGTGGTGGACGGTGATCAGCTGATCGCCGCCGGCAGTGTGAGAGTCGTCTACTTCGGCCCGGCAATCCGGCAAAATTAGAACGCGTTCTAGTAGGGTTCGGCTATGGAACGACTCACTGGATTGGATGCCAGTTTCCTCTATCTGGAGACCGATACCCAGCATCTACACGTCTGTGCACTGCTGATTCTCGACCCGGCCGACGGGCCGTACTCGTTCGCGAATCTCCGCGACGAACTGCGCAGGCGATTGCCTCTCATCCCGCATATGCGCCGCCGGGTTCACCCGGTGCCGTTCAACCTCGACCATCCGCTCTGGGTCGACGACACCGACTTCGACATCGACAACCACATCCGGCGCGTCGACCTGCCGGAGCCGGGCGGTCAAGCCGGTCTGGCCGCGCTGATCGGTGACATCGCGAGCCGGCCGATGGATCAGAGCCGGCCGCTGTGGGAGATGTCGGTGGTGGAGGGGCTCGACGACGGCAAGGTGGCGGTTGTCTGCAAGTACCACCATTCGGCCGTCGACGGCATCACCGGCACGAACATGATGATGCACCTGTGCGATCTGGAGCCGGGGCTCGGCCGCCCGGAACCCGAACCGTGGCAACCGGAACCGGTGCCCGGCGATCTCGAGCTCATCGCGCGCGCCGCGGTCCGGTTTCCCGCCAGGGCCGGGATGCTCGGCATGGTTCCCAAAACCCTCGGCATGGTCGCCGGTTTCGCGCAACGGCGGCGGAACAATGAAGCGGGGATGGCGCTTCCGTTCTCCGCGCCGCGCACACCGTTCAATCAGGCCGTCACCGGGACACGGTCGGTCTCGTTCACCAAGACGGACCTGGGCGTGATCAAGGAGATCAAGGCCGCGTTCGGGGTGAAGGTGAACGATGTCGTGCTGACCGTGGTCGGCGGCGTGCTGCGCCGCTACCTGGCGGATCGGGGCGAGCTGCCCGATCGCTCCCTGGTCGCCTCGGTGCCGGTTTCTGTGCACGAATCCACCCGCCACACCGAGGGAATCAACAAGGTCTCGACCCTGTTCTGCCGCCTCGGTACCGATATCGCCGATCCGGTCGAGCGGCTGGAGGCGCTGGCCGTCGCCAACCGCGACGCCAAGGCCGAACATGATCTGATCGGCGCCGACTTCCTCCAGGATTGGTCGAAGTATGCCCCGCCCAACACCTTTCGTCTCGCCTCCCGCGTCTATTCGTCGCTGAAGCTGGCCGAACGGCACCCGGTGGTGCACAACCTGGTGGTCTCGAATGTGCCCGGTCCGCCGATGCCGCTGTACTTCCTCGGTGTCCGGGTGGACGGCATGTACCCGTTCGGTCCGGTCTTCCACGGCGCCGGGCTCACCGTCACCGTGCTGTCGAACTGCGGTGACCTGGATTTCGGGTTCATCGCTTGCCGTGACCTGGTTCCCGATGTCGACGCGCTGGCCGATGCGGTGCCCGCCGTGATCGACGAACTGCTGACCGCGGCACGCGCTCGGGGCTGATCGCCCACTTTCGAAAGTCCGCCCTGTTCGCCATCGGCGTCGAACAGGGTCGTCGACTACAGCCGCGCGGCCACCGCCCGGCACGCGTCGGCCAGCGCCGGCACGAACCGGTCCGGCGCGACAGCACACGCCGCATGACCCGCCGCGACCGGATGAACGCTCGACCCGGGAACCGCGGCCGCGAGTTCGATCTGCCGGTACACCGGGATCGCCCGGTCCTTGGTCGTGATGACCACCGCGGTCGGCACCCGCAGCTCCGGCAGCCACGCGGAAGCGTCGAACGTCCCGATCTCGGCCAGCACGGGCGCCAGCGCCCATCCGCTCGTACTGCGGAATTCGCCTACCGCCCACCGCCGTAGCTGACCCGGCACCAGGGCGGGCGGCAGTTCCGGCAGGCCGCGCGTCAGCCGCCTGGCCCGCTGATACGGATAGTCGCCCATCGCCTCGGCGACGGTGGCGAAACCGCGATGGAACGCCCGCTCACGCCGCTTCTCCTGGAAGCGATACGGAGTCGCGCACAGCACCAGCCCGGCGACCCGGTCCGGATGCCGGTGGGCGGTGAGCAAAGAGACGATGCCGCCGAGGGAATAGCCAACGCAGACAAAGCGATCCAGGCCGAGCGCGTCGGCGACCGCCACCACATCGTCGGCACAGTCGTCGAGCCGGAACCGCGCCGATTGGATCCCGCGCCCGTGCCAGCGCTGATCGAACAGCACCACGCGATACCCCGCGCTGAGGGTCTCCAGCGCCGGAAACCAGTTCAGGGCCGCCGTGCAGGCGGTGCCGTGCAGCAGTATCAGGACGGGTGCGCCGACTGGTCCCGGGATGTCCACGACGTAGGTCTGGCCACGCCCCGGAAGCTCGAGCATCCGTCCACCGGGAATCTCGTCGACGGCGGGCACGACGAAAGGCCCCGTCCGCACTGGTCGCGCAGCTCCCACGAAGGCCTCCTCGAACATTTCTAGAACTCGTTCTATTTGATGATGCCATATCGGCGCGTGCGCTCAGGTTGCCTCATTTGGCCTATCGCCCGGCCACCTGCTGGATTGCGTGGAGCCACCCGGCGTTGTCCTCGACGACATCCGCGATTGATCGACGGCCGAGATTCACGTCGTGGATGCGCCACCCGCCGCGCGGCGGAACCTCGTCGCAAGGCGATCGAACGCCACCGCGAGCTCGTCGCCGTCGATCACCTCGATGTCGACGTCGAGCTGTGTCAGCCACAGCGCGAGCCGGTCTGGGTCGTTGGAACCCAGCTCGACATGGCACGTGGACTCGTCGACCACCTCGATATCGACCGGGATCCGGATCTTCGCGGCGACCTCGGCGGCGGGAGCATGCACGAGTACCCGCGCGCGGTAGGTCCAGGCTGCCTTGCTGACGCGTCCGACGACATACTCGACGACATCGTCCGCAGGGATCACACGCGGCTGGAACCGCGCACCCGTCGGTGCTTGCGCAACCATGCGGTCGACACGAAAGACCCGCCAGGCGTCACGGTCGAGATCCCACGCGAGCAGGTACCAGAGCGGCCCCCAGCTAACCAGCCGTTGCGGTTCGGTGTGGCGGGCTCCTGCACTGCCCCCGGGCTTCGTGTATCCGAACCGGAGCCGTTCGTGGCCGCGGATCGCGGCAGCGACCGCGCCGAGAACCGAGAGGTCAAGCGGCGGCTCCGCCCCTGGAACGACGCTCGTCGCCTCGCGTACCGCCTCGACGCGCCGACGCAGGCGCGAGGGCAGCACTTGCTCCAGCTTCGCGAGCGCGGTCAGCGATGTCTCCTCGACTCCGAGCCTTTGGGTCGCGACCGCACCCAGTCCGACCGCGACGGCGACGGCTTCGTCGTCGTCGAGCAGCAGTGGCGGCATCGCCGTCCCCGCGACCAGTCGGTACCCGCCAGCGACGCCGGGCCGCGCGTCCACGGGATAGCCGAGCGACCGCAGCTTGCCGATATCGGCGCGCACCGTCCGCGTGCTCACATCGAGCCGGCCGGCGAGCTCGGAGCTCGTCCAGTCCCGCTTGAGCTGGAGCAACGACAGCAGCTCGAGCAGGCGGGCCGAGGTCTCCAACATGTTCTCGATCATTTCAGCAATTGCGGAAGATATCCTGCCGCATTACCCGGGAATGTGGGTGTCATGAACAACAACAACGCACTCACACCCTTCCGCATCGACATCCCGCAGGCCGACGTCGACGACCTTCGCCACCGGCTGACACACACGCGCTGGCCGATGCCAGTGCCGGGCCGAGACGATCGCACCGACTTCAGCCGGGGCATCCCGCTCGCATACCTGAAGGAGCTCGCCGAGTACTGGCGCGACGGGTTCGACTGGCGTGCGCAGGAGGCGAAACTCAACGAGTACGAACAGCTCACGACGGTCGTCGACGGCCAGACGTTCCACATCGTCCACGCGCGATCGGCGAACCCGGAGGCCACCCCGCTGATCCTCAACCACGGCTGGCCGGGCTCGTTCGTCGAGTACCAGCGACTCATCCCGCTACTGACCGACGAGTTCCACGTGGTCATCCCGTCGCTGCCCGGCTTCGGGTTCTCCACCCCGCTGTCCGGGTCCGGCTGGGAGCTGGCACGGACGACGGAGGCCTACGCCGAGATCATGACGCGGCTGGGCTACGAGAGGTTCGCCGCCCACGGCTCCGACATCGGCTCGGGCATCACCGGCCTCCTCGCGGCGCGCTACCCGGAGCGCGTCATCGGCACGCACACCGGCGCCGACCCCAAGTGGCTCGGGTTGGTCGGCGACAAGTTCCCTTACCCCGACGGTCTGTCCGATGACGAGCTCGCCCAGATCGAGGCAGTGCGCACCGAGGACGCGGCCGAGCGCGGGTATCTCGAGATGCAGAACCACCGTCCCGACACGATCGGCGCGGCGCTCACCGATTCGCCGGTCGGTCAGCTCGCGTGGATCGCCGAGAAGTTCAAGACCAGGGCGGGCGGCGCCTACCGGACGCCGGACGAGTCGGTCGACCGCGACCAGCTCCTCACCAACATCAGCCTGTACTGGTTCACTCGCAGCGGCGCATCCAGCGCGCAGTTCTACTACGAGGGCGAGCACTCCGGATTCGACTGGGACATGGCCTCCAGCGTGCCGTCCGGATGGGCCGTGTTCGACACCCACCCGCTCATGCGCCGCGCGCTGGACCCGTGGAAGGCGATCGGCCACTGGAGCGAGTTCACCGAGGGCGGCCACTTCCCGGCAATGGAGGTGACGGAGCTGCTCGCGGACGACATCCGCACCTTCTTCCGCGGCATTTCCTGACCCCGCGTCAGGACCGGCCGGCCACGAAGACCCCATTCGAGGCCGGCCGGTCCGGCGCGTCCAGGATCTCGTCGAACCGCAGGGTCGAGACCGAGGTGACTGCCTCGCCGCCGGGCCGGAGCGCTCCCTTGGCCGCCGCGAGCGCCTCTGCCCGTTCGGCGTCGGTGCGGAGCACCTGCGCGACGTCGCCACCGACGTCTGAACTGGATCACACAGCGCTGACCGAAACATGTCGGCGAACCCGGCTGGACCGCAGCGCCCCGGCTCGGCCTTCAAGACAGGCGGGGACCACACCCGCACGTGAATCTTCAGCCCAGATATGGCGTGCGTCGCCCCTCCATGTAGTGAGTCAGCCTGAGTCGCTGCGTGTGGTGCATGTCGAGGCTGTCCAGTTCGGCAGGGGGCACGAACCGTAGTTCGGTGGACTCGTCGGAGATGGCGAGGTCGCCGCCGGTGACACGGGCTAGGAAGCATACGTTGAACTGGCGTCGGACCTCGCCATCGCTGTAGGCGATCACGTGGCGTGGATCGGTGTAAGTACCGACGAGCCCGGTGATCTCGATGTCGAGGCCAGTTTCTTCTTTGACCTCGCGCACCGCGCAGCCTGGGAGGCTGTCGGTCATCTCCATGCCGCCCCCGGGTAGTGCCCACAGGCCGCTGTCGGCGCGCCGCTGAAGCAGGATGCGGCCGTTGTCGTCGCACACGACGGCGGACGCCGCGACGACAAGACTGTTCGGCTCTGGTGCGGCGGGGTCGTCGTAGAACTCGGTGCGCGCCATCGGCTCAGCCTTTCACCGGTCGGCCAGTTTGCCAGACCGCGTCGAAACTGTCTGTGTAGGTGTCGAACAGGCCACCGTCGAGGGTACGGCGCAGGTGCCAGACGGGCGCACCGTAGGCGTTCACGCCCCACACGTGGGCATTGACATACATTTCGTCGTCGGCGCGGAAGATGCTGTTGTAGAGCGTCGTTTCGTGGGTCCGCACCTCGATGCCCGGGCTTGCTACCAGCGCGCGGTAGTGCATCAGGGCCAGACGGCAGCGAGATTCGATACCGTGCCCGAATTTCTCTTCCCTGCCCCGTTGCTGGACGTTGGCACTGTCGGCGTCACCCACGGCTATCCGTATCGCGCAGCCCGCCTCGGCACGTTCGGTCAGCAGGTCGTTGAGCCGTGGGTATGCCTCATGGAGAAAGACCGCGGCGTAGACCAGGATGTCGATGTGGTCGCGCGCCGGCGTCAGCAGATTGACGAACATCGACGCCGAGACATCTGCTCTCCGGTCGTAGAGGGCAACGAGTTCGGGACTGACGGCACGAGCTGTGCGTGCCTGCTGTAAGGCGGGCCACAGGGCGTGGACGTCCTCACCCAAGCACTCAGCAGCTTGGATTGCGGTGCGCCGCCGGGGGACTCGACCGAGGTTTACCCAGCGTTCAACGGATTTCGGGTCCACGTTGGTCGCCTCAGCCAGTCTCGCGTGTGTCCATCCTCGCGCGGCTATCGCGGCGCGCAACCGCTCGTTCGACATAGGGACGTTGTACACCCGTTGGGACGTCCTGAAATGGGAAACGCGGGAGGTTCCGTCGTCCCGGCGATCAGAGAGACGCTGATGCCAGCCCCGCCGCAGGGTCGAGAAATCCCCGGCGGCGGGAGCAATCACCGACGAGGGGAAGTTACTGTGTGGAGACGAACTACCGGGCAACGGGCAACGGTCGATGCGATACAGGCGAGGCTCGCTCGCGAGGCAGCCTGTGCCGCGATCGCCCAGGACGACGAGCAGACCGGCCGCGACACCGTGATCGTGCACTCGGCACCGGTAGTGCGGTTCTCAATCGACCAGGCACGCACGACAGTCCGGGATCATCGCGGCTGTGACCGCACCATCTGCCCGCGGAAGATGGCCGCGATCAATGTCCTGGTCGGCGCCGGCCTGATGAAGCTGGATCGTCGTGTCGGGTACTGAGCACGAGCCGGGCACCGTCCCGGCGGCACGGTTGGCAGTCGTCGACGCGATGCGCGAGGTCGTCCGGGCCGACCGGCCCCGGGTCGCCGGCTGGCTCAACAGCTGGCACCCCGTCGACGAGACCGGACACGTCGGATCCGCATTCGCTGTCGGGCCGCACCCCGGCCACGACCTGTACTCCGACATAGCGGGCGCGCTGGCCGCGGTCGCAGTACTGACCGCGCCGGGCCCGACAGCGTTCGACGCGATCGGAGTCGACGCGATCTTCACGCCCGCGCTGCAGCGCCTCCTCGGGGTTGCCGAGCGCTTCGCTCGCGACAGCGGTGCGACGGCTGTCGACGTCGCTCACATCGAGATCGCGCTCGACCAGCGTCGAACGGAAGGGGATACCTGATGGGCACCATGACCCTGACCACCGCGCCACAGATCGCCGCCGGGGAAAGTGTCCCATTCACCGCTCATCTTGGCTTCCCTGGAAGTCGAGGTGTGTGCGAGCATTCCGCGATGGCTGGTGGAACTGATAATTGGCCGGTCGTCGACCTGGCCGACCTTCTGGAAGTGCTTGATCTCGCCGAGGTCGCGCCCGGACGATTTCGGGCGAGGAACGTGGCTTCGACGCTGCCGACTACGTTGGGCAGTCAGACGCTGGCGCAGGCAGTGGTGGCGGCCGAGCGCACGGTGCCGCACATGGCGGTGCAGTCGCTGCACGGTGTGTTCCCCCGCGGTGGGGACGCCGATCGGGAGGTCGACGTGGACGTCGAGGTCGTCCAGTCGGGGCGGTCGCTGGCCACCGTGCAGGTGTCGTTCCGGCAGGACGGGCGCGAGCACGCGCGGGTGTTGGCGATGCTTAGTGTCGACGAACCGGACTTCCTCGCACACCATGCCGCACTGCCGCCCGAGGTGCCGGGTCCGGAGGACTGTGCCGACCTGCCGTGTGCCCTGTTGCCGTGGGAGGTCCGGACGCCCGGTGGGGCGGACGCGCTGGCGCTCGACCTCGCGGGCCCACCATCGCTGGATGTGTGGATGCGCTGCGACAAGGCTCCCGATCTGCCTGTGGTCTCGCGGGCGCTATTAGCCCATGGCAGTGAAGGCTTTCTGGGCCCGGTCGCCCTGCGCCCCTACCCGCAGTCCGAGATCGTGCGGCGCGGTCGTCGGGGGAAGTCGGCCATGCTCACCCAGACCGTCACCTTCCATCGGCCGTTCACCGTGCACGACTGGCTGCTGTTGCGCTGCGAGAGTCCTTTCGCGGGCGCGGGCCGCATGTATTCTCGGATTCAGATATTCACGCGCGCAGGAGAATTGGTGGCTTCGGCGGATGCGCAGGGCCTTATGCGCGCGCACGGATATCCAAGCAACGCCTTGCACTCCACGGGAGGGGCGACACACGGCTCTATTCACCCGCGCCACGGTTTCATGAACTCCTGATCACTCACCCGGACCGGTGCCAAGTTGACGGTGATGACTGCTGGGAACGTTCATGTCTGGTCCGCCGTGCGCGGCCAGTCTGATCGGATCACCCAAACACGAGTAGCCGCCTACTCGACACTGTGACTTCCGATTGAGGGACAGTCGAGAGGAGATCGGACAGCAGCAACGAGAAGTATCGCCTCCGGAACAACTGGAGCCTGCCATTTGCGGCTGGTCACGGCGGAAAGGTCGTCGCGGACATGACTGAAGACGAGCGCCATCGGTGGGCCATGGACAGGCTTCCATTCCCCTACGCCGAGGCATTGCGGCTATACGAGGCGGGAATCACCGACGAGGTCATCGCTGAGGTGCTGGGAGTCGACATCAATGCGGTGGACTCGGTGCTCGATATGGCCGCGCGGAAGCTGGCTGTGATCCGTGATCGAGATGGTGGGTGAGGTTTTGCCGGGGCCCGAACAGTTTCCGAAGCCTGCCGGGACTGACTACCCTGAAATGATGGTGGCGGGGTGGTCACTGACCGGGCGAGCCGAGGAAATCGCCAAGCTGTGGGAAGCCACCGCTCCGAACACACCCGGCTGTGTCGTGGCGGGTTCTGCCGGTGTCGGGAAGACCAGACTGGCCACCGAGATCGCGTCGCGGTGGCGTTCCGAAGGCCGACCGTGCAGGTTCTTTGTCGCTACCCGGTCAGCCCAGTCGGTGCCGCTTGGCGCGTTTGCCGAGGTCAGCGAAAACTTCGGCACCGATCCGTTGCGCCGGGTCCAGGCAATGGTCGAGGCCCTGACTACGATGACAGCGGTAGGACCCGGTCTGCTGGTCATCGATGATGCCAACCTGCTCGACGAGCAATCGGCCTTGGTGGTGTACCAGATCGTTCGATCAGCAAAGGCGTCAGTGCTGCTGACGCTTCGCCATGGTGAACTCGCCCCGGACGCGTTGTCGGGGCTGTGGAAGGACCAGTTGCTGCTACGTCTGGACCTTCAGCCGCTCTCGCAGCTCGAAACCACCGGTCTGCTGACCCAAGCCTTGGGCGGTCGGGTCGAATCCTCGACTGCTGCCAGAATGTGGCAGTTCACCCGCGGAAACGTTCTCCACCTTCGGTATCTCGTCGAAGGCGAGCTCGCGAGCGGCCTACTCACTTGCCGTCACGGGGTCTGGGTGTGGGATGGAAGGCCGTCCGTTTCGCCGCCCTTGGCCGAACTCGTCGCTGCCAGTATCGCGCGCCAACCACCGATGGTTTTGGGCGTGCTGGACGTGTTGTCCGTTGTCGACCCGATCGGGGTCGACGTGCTGACCGCGGTGTGTGATCCACAGGCGGTCGAAACCGCGATCGCGGCCGGGTTGATCACCATCGACCGCGGCAGCAGCGCGGCATCGGTCAGACTGGTCCATCCGTTGCTGGGTGAAGTGCGGCGAGCAGCGAGCTTGCCGGCACGGCTGCGGGCGCTGCGGGGCAGTGTTGTGCAGGAGCTGCAAATCCGGAACGACGACTGTGGGCCAGTCGAAAAGGTCCGACGCGCGGTGCTGATGTGCGAGTCCGACCTCACTGCCGATCCAGCCGTGCTTATCGAGGCCGCCCACGCCGCGTTGCGATTGTCCGACCCGGTCACTGCCGAGCGGCTTGCCCGCCACGCCGTCGCCGCCGGTGGTGGTTTCCGCGCGGACCTTGTCCACGTCAGCGGACTGATCGAGACGCAGCAGTTCCAGGAAGCGGTCGAGGTCGCCACTGCGCTCGAACGCAGGCCGCTGCCGCCACGTGTACACGTGCCCCTTGCGCTGGCCCGCATGGTTGCCGAAGCCACCTTGGCAGGCCGACCTGAGAGCGGACAGTTCTCCGCCATCGAGCACGACGCAACCGCTGCGGGATTGACCTGCCTGTACGACGCTTCGGTTGCTTTCACCGCGGCGTTCCACACAGACCCGGTAGCGGCGCTCGAATCAGGTCGCAAAGCACTGGGCACAACAGCGCCGATGGACAAAGGGTTCGAGGTCCTGGCCGCGGTCGCCGTCACCGGTGGGACTGCGATGCTGGGTGCCTACACCGAGATGACGACGGCAGCCGAACATGCGTACGAGCTGTGCCGTACTTCGGATAAGACTGCAACCTTGCATTTCCTGAACGGCTGCTTCCACCTGATGGGACTTTGCACCGCCGGCTATCTCGCCCAGGCCGACGAGCTCGTCGCGCGACTGACGCGCGAGCCGCTGGATTTCCCGCTGGCCTATTCCTATTGGTCACTCCTGGAGTCGATGGTCGCAACCGCCCGGGGCGACCTGGCGGCCGCGGTCCGCAAAGGACAGGAAGCACTCGCGGTGAGGTTGCCTTCCGAATCCACCTGGATACCCACTGCTGCGCTACTCCAGCAGATCATCGCCGTCTCCATGCAGGGAGACGCCACCTCGGCATCGTCTCTGCTCAGTGAATATCGACCTCCGGGGCCCGCTGCCGAGGCCTTGCGCCCACGTAACCACCACCTGTTGGCACGGGCGTGGGTGGCTGCCGCAACCGGTGTCACCAGCCGTGCCATCGCACTCGCTGTCGATGCCGCGGACATGGCACAGCGGCAACAATTCCTCGCTCACGAGGTCGTCTGTCGCCAAACCGCGGTCCAGTTCGGCGACAGACACCAGACCTCACGGCTCACCGAACTCCGTGCACTCGTCGAAGGACCGCGAGTGACGGTAGCTGCCGATCACGCCGAGGCCCTCGAGCGGGGCGACTCTCAGGGCTTGAAGGAAGCTGCCCGTCGCTATGACGAGTTCGGCGATCGTATTGCTGCTGCGGATGCTGCCGCGCAGGCCTCGCAACTGTTCCGGGCGCAAGCGTTTCGAGGTGCAGCCCTGACCACTGCAGCCGCTGCTCGACGATCAGCCTCGGTGACCAGTGCGGCCACGCCCGCCCTCCGCGCGTTGCACGGTCCGGCTCCCCTCACGGCCCGGCAGCGCGAAATCATCGCTCTGGTCGCCGTCGGCATGTCCAATCAGCAAATAGCCCGAGAGCTGGTCATGTCGGTCCGCACCGTGGAGGGCCACCTCTTGCGAGCGTGTCAACGGGCCGGAGTCAACAGTCGCAACGAACTCGCCCAGTTGCTCGAGCGCCCCCGATGACGAGCGGGTAGAGAGGCGTTCATCAACTTCTTTCGGGTTGTACGCGCCTGCTTCCATGGGTAGGTACTGGTGCTGATCGAGAGAGAACCGCAACACCGTTGGGGGACAGGCAACTTGCTGGTTCGGCTGCGGTCTGAATCGCTACTCACCGGTATGTCTGGCCGATTCTGGTGGTCCCGCGGGTGTGGCAGTGTCGTCGCGATGCGTTGATGCCAATAGCTGGGTTCAGATGCGCCCCAGCGGAATTCGCTGGGGCACAAGAATCTACCGTCCATTCGGGAAGGAACACTGTCTGTGGAGGACGCCCATGTCTCCCGTCGGCCCGCGCCGCAGTCGCCGTCGTACTCCGACCGGGGTGCTGGTTGCCCGGTGCAGGGGCTCGTCTATGTGCCCGAGTTCGCTGCCGATCCGCACGGCAACTACCGCGCCATGCGCGAAAGGCACGGGGCGATAGCGCCGATCGAGTTGTCGCCGGGCGTCCCGGCCAGCCTGGTGCTCGGGTATCGGACCGCGGTGCGAATCCTGCACGACCCCGACCACTTTCCCGCGGATCCGCGGGTGTGGCAGGACAGCATCCCGGAGGACTGCCCGGTGCGGCCGATGATGCAGTGGTATCCGAACGCGCTGCGCAACTCCGGACCTGTCCACGCTCGCTATCGGCAGGCCTACGTCGCCGCGATCGGCAGCATCGACCACCATGCCCTGCATGCGACCGTGGAACAGGTCGCTGTTCCGCTGATCAATTCGTTCTGTGGCACCGGCTCCGCGGACGTGTTGACGCAGTACGCTTTTCCGCTGGTCTTCGAGACGCTCAACCGGGTGGTCGGCTGCACTCCGGAGCTGGGACGGCGGGTTGCCACCGGGATGGCGGCGCTGTTCGACACCGTCAACGCGGCCTGGGGTATGGAGTACTTGTCCGCGGCGCTGATCGAGCTGATCACCCTGCGCCGCGACGCACCGGGCGACGATCTGACCTCGCGGCTGGCTCACCATGCCGCGGGTCTGGACGACGAAGAGATGCTGTACAACCTGATCAGTTTCTACGGCGCCGGTATCGAGCCGATGCAGAATCTCATCAGCAATGCGCTGCTGCTCATTCTGACCGACTCCCGATTCGGTGGCGGGGTGATCGCGGGCAGCCTGTCCACGCGCGACGCGCTGGACGAGGTGTTGTTCCTCGACCCGCCGATGGCGAACTTCTGTATCACCTATCCGCGGCAGCCGGTCATGATCGACGATGTGTGGCTGCCCGCCAATCAGCCGGTGGTGATCAGCCTGTCCGCGTGCAACAACGACCCGGCAATCGCCCAGGGCGACCGCAACGGCAACCGATCCCACCTCGCCTGGGGTGCCGGTCCGCACGCCTGCCCGGCTCGATCGGTGGCCTATCAGATCGCGCAGGACGCGCTCGATCAACTGCTCGACGCGCTGCCGGACCTGACCCTGGCCGTGCCGGCGGAAGAGATCGGCTGGCGGCCGGGACCGTTCCACCGGGCGATGACGACGCTACCGATCAGCTTCCCGCCGTCCGCGCCCCTGTTTGTCCCCTGAGTGGTCCGGCCGCGGGGTAAGTTGCCCACCACGCGGCCGAAACCGGCTGCGGCACTGTCGATCACGGGCCGCGGTCCCTGATATGGAGGAGATTGTCATGGAACCGATCGTGCTGGATTCGACCGGCGCCGACATCCAAGGTGAGTCGGCGCGCATTCAGCAGCGTGGTCCGGTGGCGTTGGTCGAGCTGCCCGGCGGCGTGCCCGCCTGGTCGGTGACCGATCAGGCGGTGCTCCGGAGCCTGCTCGCCGACCCCCGGGTGTCGAAAGATCCCAGACAGCACTGGATGTCGTTCATCAACGGCGAGATCACCGAGGCGTGGCCGCTGCTGCCGTGGGTGGCGGTGGACAACATGTTCACCGCCTACGGCGCCGATCACCGTCGGCTGCGCCGACTGGTCTCCCCGGCATTCAGCCATCGTCGCAGCATGGCGTTGCGTCCGCGGATCGCCGAGATCACCGAGAGCCTGCTCGACGCGCTGGCCGCCGTCCCGGCCGGCGAGCCGGTCGATCTGCGCACCGGCTTCGCCTACCCGGTTCCGATCCGGGTCATCACCGAGCTGCTAGGTGTGCCCGAAGAGCTGGGGCCTGCCTTGCACAAGTGCGTCGACGGCTTCTTCGACGGCTCGTTCACCGCCGAACAGGCACAGGCCAACTACCTCGAAATGTACCGATTGGTCAGCGAACTCGTCGACTTCTGTCGCCGGAATCCCGGCGATGACGTCACCAGCGTGCTGATCGCCACCCGCGACGAGGACCACGACTCACCGCTGTCCGAGAAGGAGCTCGTCGACACGTTGATGCTGGTCATCAACGCCGGTCACGAGACAACGGTCAATTTGCTCGACCAGGCGATCGTCGCCCTGCTCACCCATCCCGAGCAGCGGGCAGCGGTCGCCGCGGGTGATGTGTCGTGGGCGGACGTGGTGGAGGAGACGCTGCGCTTCCAGGCGCCGGTGGCGCACCTGCCGCTGCGGTACGCGGTCGAGGACATCGATATCGCCGGCGGGTATCGGATCGGCAAGGGCGAGGCCATCCTGGCCTCCTACGCCGGTGCCAGCCGTGACCCGAAAGTGCACGGCGCCGGCACCGCCGCGTTCGACCCCACCCGTGCCACCCGCGAGCAGCACCTCGCCTTCGGCCACGGTGCGCACCACTGCATCGGCGCATCGCTGGCCCGCCTCGAGGCCGCCGTTGCGCTGCCTGCGCTGTTCGACCGGTTCCCGGAGATGAGACTGGCCACGAGCCCGGACGAGTTGGCGCCGGTGCAGAGCTTCATCTCCAACGGGCACACCAGTATTCCGGTGTATCTGCACGCACACTAGTTCGAAGTCACCGCCTCCGCGCAGTCCTGCCGGAGGCGGCGCCTTCGCTGTGGTCCCGGTGGTGTTTCTCAGTGAACGAGTCATGGGGTAGCCGACTACGCGCGACGAACCCGCGTTCGAAGGCGCAGGCTGACGAGAGCACAACACCATCTGGAGGTGCACTCATGACAACGACCACGACGCCGGCTTCCCGCACGGAACCTCCCACGTCGCAGATCCGCTATTCACCGAGTTTCCCCGCCGAACACCGCCGTTTCGTCGAGAAGTCGATCGAAAACATGATCGAACGTTCCTCCGCGGAGACCGCGCGCAGGCGCGCCGACGCCGCCGAACGGACCGCGATCTCGCAGGCGCTCTACGCGCCCCTGATACGACTGGCACAACAGGATCCCGACACGGCGGACATGCTGCGGAAAGCGGGTGAAACCCCGGTACCGTTCGACGAGGATCTGGCACACCCGCAGCGCACCGACTCGCGCGGGAACCACCCGGAAACAACGGCACCGCTCGATATCCGGGCAGGCACCGAGATCTTCGGGATCCCGTATCACTTCGATTGGGCGTGGCACGACCCGGCAGGCGGCAGACCGTTCAAGATCATTGTCGATCGCGACAACGGCCGCGTCGCCATCGACGGCCGCGCAGGCCCGAAGATCAGCGGCGCCGAGGACTTCGTCTACGCGCGCGCCGGATTCGGGGTCACGCTGCAGACCGATCATGAGGTCTCCGTGATGGGTCGCGCGTACCGGACGACCGACGACCACTACACGGTCGGCGCCGGGTTCGGCGGCAACGCCACCGCGGAGGGCGGTACCGATCTCTCGGTTTTCGAGAACGGCAACTTCGTCACCTCCGCCACCGACAAACGCTGGCGTAAGCGAGTCAGCAATGAGGTCGACGTCTACAGCAGTGGCGGATTCGGTCCCGGGGCGACCATCGATGTGTTCTGGACGATGCGTCCGGGCAACACGTATACGTTCAACGTCGGAGCGTGGGTCTTTGCCCACCGGGACGACGGCCTCGGAAACACGTGGAGCCAGTCCGACATCATCGCGAACCTCATCTTCATGAGCGTCTTTCGATAGCGGGGCGGCGGCTGACCAACGGTCTGTGGGAACCTGGGCGGCGCGCATTCCGCGGAGCCCGATCCGCCGATCGGTGATCGAATGCTCGACCAAATCTGGAACACGTTCTACACTCCGGCCATGGACCTTGTCGCTATCGAGGAGATCAAGCGTCTCAAGCACCGCTACTTCCGCACACTCGATCTGAAGCTGTGGGACGAGTTCGCGGACTGCCTCGCCGAGGATGTCTCCGCGCGCTATGGCACGCAGGCCATGGGCGAGCCGCTGCATTTCGGCGATCGGGCCGGCGTCGTGGCGTTCATGGAGAAGAACCTCGGGCCCGGGATCGTCACGATCCACATCGCCAACCATCCCGAGATCGAGGTCGATGGCGATACCGCGAAGGGATCCTGGGCGTTCGAGGACACTGTTCTCGTGCCGAGCGCGAAAGTACAGATCCGTGGTGGCGGATACTATTCCGACACCTATCGTCGCGACCCGGATGGGGTGTGGCGGATCGCCTCGACACGGTACGAGCGCATCTACGAGGCGTTGACCTCGCTGGAGGACCTCCCGAGCTTCACACTGCTCGCCAACCGCTGGGATCCTTCGATCGAGCACTGACTATCGCCACACCATGGTGGCCGGACCGGCCCTGCTCCGCCGGACCGGTCGAGCTAGCGCTGTTCCGCCAGCGCCCGACGCGACTCCTCGTGCAGGATCGCGAGGAGTTCCTCTTCCAGCGCGACGAATTCGGGGGCGGTGATCGTGGACAACTCGCGTGGTCGCGGCAGGTCGATGCGCAGTTCGTGGCGCACGGTGGCCGGGCGCGCCGACAGGACGAGCACGCGGTCCGACAGGTACACCGCCTCACGGACATCGTGGGTGATCATCAGGACCATCCAGCGGTAGCGCTGCCAGACCTCCTGTAACCACGACTGCATCTCGGTGCGGGTCAGTGAGTCGAGTGCGCCGAAGGGTTCGTCGAGCAGCAGCAGTTCGCGCTCTTGGACCACGGTCCGCAGAAGGGCGGCCCGCTGTCGCATCCCCCCCGACAGCTGGGACGGGCGAGCGTCCTCGAAACCGGACAAGCCGAAGACCGGGAACAGTTCGCGGGCGCGGCGCCGGGCCTCCGATTTCGGGACACCCTGGACGCGCAAGCCGAGGATGGTGTTGTCGAGGACGGTTCGCCAGGGGAACAGCAGGTCCTTCTGCGGCATGTAGGCGCAGTGCGATGCGGTGTCCTCGCCGTCGGCCGCGCGGAAGCCGACGCTGCCGGAATCGGGGGATTCGAGTCCGGCCAGCATGTTGAACACGGTGCTCTTGCCGCAACCACTCGGCCCGATGACGGTGACGAACTCGCCCGATCGGACCGTGAACGACACCCCGCCCAGCACCTCGAGGTCCGGGCTGCGCCGACCGGGCTGCGGAAACGACTTGGTCAGATGGTCGACGACGATTCGGTCGCCCCCGGCGTCAGTCATGTCGGCTCCTGTTCTGCGCGCGCGACCACGGCGCGACGAGGCGTTCGATCGCGAACGTCGACAGGTACAGCGTGATACTCAGCAGTGCCGTGACCAGCACCGCCGCCAATACCAGGTCGGTGCGGAACGAATTCTTCTGCAGGCTCATATAGATGCCGAGTCCGGCGCTCGCGCCGACATATTCGGCGAACACCGCACCGACGACCGCGTAGGTGATCGCGATCCGTAGCGCCGTGAAGAACCGCGGCAGCGCGGACGGCAGGCGCACGTAGCGGAACTCCTGCAGCCGCGAGGCGCCCATGCTCCGCAGCAGCGCGCCCGCGTCACGGTCGGCCGCGGCGAATCCCTCGATCAGGCCGATAGCCATGGGGAAGAAGGTGACCAGCGCGACCACCAGGATCTTCGGCAGCAGACCGAACCCGAACCAGATGATCATCAACGGTGCGATCGCGACGATCGGCACGGTCTGCGACGCGACGAACAGCGGCACCAGCGCACGCCGCAGCCAGGGCGAGAAGTCCACGATCACCGCCAGCACCCACGCCAGCGTCAGCGACACCGCGAACCCGACCACCGTCACCTGCAAGGTGGCGGCCGCGTGCGAACCGATCTCGTCGCGGTGTGCCCACCCCTGCTGGACGACCCGCAGTGGCGACGGCAGCACCTGCGGACGGACGCCACTGCTCGTGACGTAGACCTGCCAGATCGCGACGAGGACCACCACCGTGACCAGCGACGGCACCGCCCACCGGATCCCGGCCCAGCGAGCCGTCCCGCCGTCACCGTCGGCGAGGACCGGCGGTGACGCGGCTACGGACCGCTCACGGGGTGGCGAGGTACTCATTGGTGAAATAAGTCGACCAGTCGGGTTCGGTGGTCAGCGGCTTCCCGTCGGGGCCGGTCAGCAGACCACCCCGATACAGGAAGCCGGAATTCGCCGACCACTGCTCCACCGTCTGGAGGCCCACCTTGCCCGCGGCGTTCTTCATGAACTGCTCGGCCAGCATGCGCTGGCTCTCGAAGACCAGTTTCTCGTCGGTGAACGCGCCCGGATTGGCGTCGATGAGATCCTGGGCCGCCGCGTCCGGATTGTCCGCGGCGAACTGGTAACCGCGTTGCAGCGCCTGCACGAATTTCGCGGCGCGGTCCGGGTTCTGGGCCAGCCAGCCCTCGTTGCCGTCGACCACGATCGCGTAGGCGTCCGGGAAACCGAAGTCCGTGTACCGGAAGTAGCGCATCGGGGTGCCGTGGTGTTCGGCCTCGATCCCTTCCCACGCCAGATACGAGACGGTGAAGTCGGCCTTACCGGAGTAGACCGCTTCGTAGGCCGACGAACCCAGCATCACCGAGGTGAAATCGCCGGTGCCACCGTCGTTGCGGATGACCTGCTGGAGGGCTTCCTTCTCGCCCGGGTCGCCGAAACCGGCGTAGGTCTTGCCGTCGAGGTTCTTCGGGCTCGCGAGGTCGGCGCGATCGGCGCGCACGCCGATCCCCGTCGCCCAGTGCTGCAGCGGGGCGAGCACCGACTTGACCCGCGCACCCGACGCGCGGGCGAAGGTCGACGAGTTGTGGGTGCTGATCCCGAACTCCGCGTTGCCGGCATCGATCACCGTGTCGACGGAGGTGTTGTTGTACGGCAGGACCTGCACGTCCAGACCCGCGTCGGTGAAATAGCCGCGTTGCAACGCGACGTAGAGCCCGACGTGGTTGGTGTTCGGTGTCCAGTCCAGCGCGAACCGGATGGTGTTGTCGGAGCCGCCGCCCGAACCGCAGGCGGTGAGCAGCGACACGGCCGCGACGGTGGTGGCCAGGACCGCGATCGCGCGGCGCAGACGCCCGGTCATGCGGCGGGCCAGGGCTGCGGATGCAGGGCGGTGTCCCAGAACATCAACTCGTAGCGCACGGCGGCGACGAACGCCTTCTCCATCGCCGCGCGCTCCTGCTCGCCCGCCGCCTCGGCGGCGGCATCGACCAGCGTTCGAGCCGTGGCCGCGGACTGCTGGAACTCCGCCGCGCCGTAGGTGGTGACCCACTGGGCGTACGGGTGTGTGGGGTCGGCGGCGATCACCTTCGCGGCGCTCTCGGCCAGGTCGCGTCCCACTTCGGCATAGATCCAGAAGCAGGGCAGCGCGGCTGCCGCGGCGACGGCGTAGGACTCGGTCGCGGCGGCCGCGATCAGGTAGGAGACGTAGGCCAGGCAGGTCTGCGAATGCTCCGGCTCACCCTGCCGCGGGGGCAGCACGCCACCGGTGAGCAGCTGCTCGTGCATGGCCGACTCGACAGCGGCGGCGTTCGCGGACGACGTCGCCCAGAAGGCCGCGGTCTGCGGGTCCGGCGACTTGGCGGCGAGAATCGCCAGTGCCTTCGAGTACCCGGTGAGATACAGCGAATCCTGCTCGATGTAGGTGCGGAACACCTCGAGCGGCAACGTGCCCTCGCCGAGGTGCCGCAGGAATTCCAGGTCGTCGATCGCACTCCGCAGGACTTTGGTCCGGTCCCAGAGGTGATCGGTGAACAGGTCGGTATTTGTGGTGTGGGCGCGCAACACCGTGACATCCCTTCGTCAGCATTACCTGAACAGGTTCAGCGGGTCTGTTCTCAGCCTCGCGGTCGCGAGGCACCCCGTGTCAGAACTCGACCGACACTAGCAGCGACCGCCGACACGCGGACTACGCCCGGTTCCGTCCAGACCCCCGGTGACGGTGGTAAGTGTTCGGCCGCGGATCGGTGCCAAGTAACTTGGCTGCCAAGGAAGCCGTCTTCCGCACCCGTCGGACCCGCCGAACAAAGAGAGCTGATCAATGTCGACCTCTACCGCGCGTGCACACATCGGTGTCACCGGCCTGGCCGTGATGGGCAGCAACATCGCCCGCAACTTCGCCAAGCACGGCTATACCGTCGCGCTGCACAACCGTTCCGTGGCCAAGACCGACGCGCTGCTCGCCGAGCACGGCGATGACGGCGATTTCGTCCGGACCGAGACCGTCGAGGAGTTCGTCGCCGCGCTGGAGAAGCCGCGGCGGGTGCTGATCATGGTCAAGGCGGGCGAGGCGACCGACACCGTCATCGAGGAGCTGGCTGCCGTGATGGAGCCGGGCGACATCATCATCGACGGTGGCAACGCCCTCTACACCGACACCATCCGTCGCGAGGCTGCCCTGCGCGAGCGCGGCCTGAACTTCGTCGGGGCGGGCATCTCGGGCGGCGAGGAGGGTGCGCTCAACGGTCCGGCGATCATGCCGGGCGGACCGAAGGAGTCCTATGAGTCGCTCGGCCCGTTGCTGGAGTCGATCGCGGCGCAGGTCGACGGCACCCCGTGCTGCACCCACATCGGCCCTGACGGTTCCGGGCACTTCGTCAAGATGGTGCACAACGGCATCGAATACGCCGATATGCAGTTGATCGGCGAGGCGTACCACCTGTTCCGTGACGCGCTCGGTTTCGACGCCGGGCAGATCGCGGAGGTGTTCACGCAGTGGAACTCCGGGGACCTGGAGAGCTACCTGGTCGAGATCACCGCCGAGGTGCTCGCGCAGGTCGACGCGAAGACCGGCGAGCCGCTGGTCGACGTCATCGTCGATGCGGCCGAGCAGAAGGGCACCGGCCGCTGGACGGTCAAGTCCGCGCTCGATCTCGGTGTGCCGGTGACCGGCATCGCGGAAGCGGTCTTCGCCAGGGCGCTGTCCGGTTCCCGTGCCCAGCGCAAAGCCGCGGTGGGCCTCGCGTCGGGCACACTCGCCGACAAGCCCACCGATGTCGAGCAGTTCACCGAGGACATCCGGCAGGCCCTGTACGCGTCCAAGGTCGTCGCCTACGCACAGGGCTTCGACCAGATCGCCGCGGGCAGCGCCGAGTACGGCTGGGATCTGCGCCCGGGTGATCTGGCGACGATCTGGCGCGGCGGCTGCATCATCCGCGCCCGGTTCCTGAACCGGATCAAGGAAGCCTACGAGCAGGACCCCGCCTTGCCGAGCTTGATCCTCGCGCCGTACTTCCGACAGGCGATCGAGACCGCGATCGACAGCTGGCGGCGCGTGGTGTCCACCGCCACCCTGCTCGGGATCCCGGTCCCGGCGTTCGCGTCCTCGCTGTCCTACTACGACGCACTGCGCGCCGAACGCCTGCCCGCCGCACTGACTCAGGGCCAGCGCGACTTCTTCGGCGCGCACACCTACGAGCGCATCGACGCCGACGGCAAGTTCCACACCCTGTGGAGCGGTGACCGCAGCGAAGTGACCGCGGACTGATCTCCGGATACGAGTCTGGCGGGGGATAGGATCGCAAACCCCTTCGGTACCCCCGGCCGGACACGCCCCCTCTGACATGTTCGGAGGGGGTTTCTCGTATCCGGAAGTGCTCAGCGCGGCCGGGGTGGACTCGCCGCGATCCCGCCCGATCGGGGAGTGAGCTTGCCGCCGTGACTATTCCACTGCGGAGCCTGGTCAGTGGCGCTCTTCGAGGCCGACCGATTCTCGGAGTCGGGCGGCGGCCGCGTGGAGTTCGGGGTCGGTGGAGGCGGAGGAGGTCATGAGGGTGGCCAGGGCCTCGGCGATGACGTTGAGTTTCTCCTGGGCGGTCTCGCTGGCGCGGCGGCCAGCGTTTTCGAGGAGGACCACCAGCAGCAGGGTGAAGACGCTCGCGACGGTGTGGATGGCGACCTGCCAGGTTTTGAGATCCGTCCACCACGGCAAGCTGATCAGCCACGCGGCGACGATGGCGACGCAGAGGAAGAAGAACGGAGCCTGGCTCACCCGCAGCTCGGCCTGCTCGACGAACCGGTCGAAGGGCGATCGGTGATCACGTACACGACGGCTGCGCGCGGCCTCGGTGCGGCGCTCCATCACCGGATTCTAGTCTCCTCGAACTCGGGTCGCATCACTGCCGACGCTCCGGGACATTCCTTTATCTGTTCACTTGGACAGATAAAGGGCGTAGTGTTCTGAGAGGTGAACGGCAGCATCGTGGCAATGCACATGAGCGACGGGATCGTCGATGCGCCGACGTCGCTGATCTTCGCGGGGATCGCGGCCGTGGGGCTCGGGTTCGCGGGCTGGCGAGCGCGGGCCGAACTCGATGAGCGCGCGGCGCCGATGGCGGGGCTGGTGGCCGCGTTCATCTTCGCGGTGCAGATGGTGAACTTCCCGATCCTGCCCGGCGTGAGCGGGCACCTGCTGGGCGGGGCACTGGCCGCCATTCTGGTCGGGCCCTACCTCGGGGCGCTGTGCGTGGCGATCGTGCTGGTCGTCCAGGCGCTGCTGTTCGCCGACGGCGGGCTGACCGCACTCGGCACCAACATCACCAACATGGCCCTCCTCGGTGTCGGGGCGGGATATCTGGTCGCCCGCGGCGGGGTCGCGCTGCTTCGCCGGCGGACCGATACCGGCATGGGCATCGTGGCCTTCGTCGCCGCGCTCATCGGAACCCTGTGCGCCGCGATGGGTTTCGTCGTCGAGTACGCGATCGGCGGCGCCGCGGGATCCACGGTCGGTGCCGTCGCGGGGTACATGTTCGTCACCCACGCGCTGATCGGGATCGGTGAAGGCATCATCACCGCGATCACCGTGGTGGCCGTGGTGAACGCACGACCGGACCTGGTCTATGTCCTGCGTGCGGCGGAATCAAGCTCCGCCGCAGCATCTCCCGCTCCCGCACGGCTGTCGTTCACCAGTTTCCTGTGGGCGTTCGCCGCGGCCGCGGTGCTCGTCGCGGGCGTGCTGTCCTATGCCGCGAGTTCACAGCCCGACGGGCTCGACGCCACCACACAGCGCGGGTGCATCACGGTCGAGGTGAACGGCGCCGAGGAACTGCATGGTGAGTGCATCGCCCAGAGCGCCGAGGAACACCGGTTCGCCGGTTCACCGCTGGCGGACTACACGATCGGCGGTGACAGCGATCTGGCCGGTCTGGCGGGCATCGTCGGTGTCGCGGCCGCCTTCGCCGTGCTGTTCGCGGTGGTCCGCACGATCCGGATCGGGCGAAGCGCAACGCGCCCGGCGGTCCGTGCTGGTGATGTCGCGGCGCGGTCGAACGCGGAGCCGGAGTAGGTGAGCGGCCCGGTCCACCGGCTGTATCTGGTGGGGAATTCGCCGGCGCATCGGGCGCAGGCCGAGGTGAAGATCGTCTGCGCGGTGGTCGCGGTGTTCGCGGTCGTGGCGACACCGCGGGAGTTGTTGTGGCCGTTCGGCTGCTATGCCCTTGGCTTGGTCGCGCTGTGGCGATGGTGGGGAATCCCGGTGCGCTGGATCGCGCCACGGCTGCTCATCGAGTTGCCGTTCGTCGTGCTGGCGATCCTGCTGCCCTTCGCCGCCGGGGAACCCCGCACCGAGGTCCTCGGGCTGTCGCTGTCGGTGACCGGCCTCTACGCCGCGTGGGGGATCATCGCGAAAGGCACTATCGGCGTGGGTATCTCACTGACATTGGCCGCGACGACGAGCGTGCGCGCCTTGCCCGAAGGGCTGACGCGGCTACGCGTGCCTGGCACGATCGTCATGATCGTGGTGCTGATGCTGCGCTACGTCGACGTGCTGGTGGCCGAGGCGGCGCGGATGCGGCTGGCGCGGATCTCGCGCGGCGACGACCCGCGCACACTGCGCCAAGCCGGTGCGACCGCACGCGGCGCGGGCACCCTGTTCCTGCGATCCTACGAACGTGGCGAGCGGGTCCATTTGGCGATGCTGTCGCGCGGATTCGACGGCGCCGTACCCGATGTCGGCACCCGGCCCGCCACCGGCAGGCAATGGCTGCTCGGCTGTCTGCCCGCGGCCGCCGCGATCGCTGTCTGCGCCGGTGCTTGGATGGTGCGGTGACCGAACCGACGACACCCGCGGTGCGTGTGGTCGATCTGACCTTCGCCTATCCCGACGGGACCGGCGCGCTGAACGGGGTGAACCTGCAGATCGCGCCGGGGGAGCGGGTGGCGGTCCTCGGGCCCAACGGGGCAGGCAAGTCCACGCTGATGCTGCACCTGAACGGGGCGCTCACGGCCGCCTCGGGGCAGATCCACATCGGCGATGTGCGGCTGGACCGCGACAGTGTCCGCGCCATCCGGCAACGGGTCGGGGTGGTGTTCCAGGACCCCGACGACCAGCTGTTCATGCCGACCGTGGAACAGGACGTCGCGTTCGGGCCCGCCAATTTCGGCGTCCGCGGCGAGGCTCTCGCCGAACGCGTGCGCGAGGCGCTCGACGCGGTGGGGATGACGGATCGGGCCGGGCGCTCACCGGCGCACCTGTCGCTCGGGGAACGCCGGCGCGCCGCGCTGGCGACGGTGCTGTCGTGCAGGCCCGAAGTCCTCGTGCTCGACGAACCGGCCGCCAACCTCGATCCGGTGGCACGCCGCGAGCTGGCCGAGATCCTGCTGTCGCTGCCCACCACCATGCTCGTGGTGACCCATGATCTGCCCTACGCGCAACGGATCTGCGATCGGGTCGTCATCCTCGACGCGGGCGAGGTCGTCGCCAACGGACCCACCGCCGACATCCTCGGCGATGCGGACCTGCTCGCCGCACACCGTCTCAGCTGAGCGTTCGGCCATCGCGTCGGCGGGTTGCCGAGGAGTAGCCTCAGCAATGGGTTCATCCCTCGACGAGCCGAGGCTGCGATGCACGAAATGGCGATCACCCAGAGTGTCATCGACGCCGTCTGCGAACACGCGGCGGGCGCGCGGGTGCACAGCGTGCTCCTGGAAGTGGGCGTGCTGTGCGCGGTCGTTCCGGAGGCGATGCAGTTCTGCTTCGAACTCGCCGCCGAGGGAACTCTCGCCGAGGGCGCGCGTCTCGAGATCGACGCGGTACCCGGCCGTGCGGCCTGCCGAAGCTGTGGCGCCGAGTTCACCGTGCTCGAACCGATCGCCCTGTGCGAGTGCGGCAGCGCCGATGTCGAGATCAGAGCCGGGCACGAACTCCGAATCCGGTCGATGGAAGTGAGCCGAGAATGTGCGCAACCTGTGGATGTGGCGACGACAACGCCGCGGTGATCACCCTCCCGCACGAGCACGAGCACGAGCACGAGCACGAGCACGAGCACGAGCCGCACCGGCACAGTCATGGTCACGGCGGAGATCACGTGCACCTGCCGGTGACCGAGACCGTCACCCTCGAACAGAAAGTCCTGGCCAAGAACGACCTCTTGGCCCAGCGCAACCGTGACTGGCTCGCGGCCCGCGACATCCTGGCACTGAACATGACCAGCTCACCCGGTGCGGGCAAGACCACCCTGCTCGAACGCACGATCCGCGAGTTCACCGAGGTGCCGATCGCGGTGATCGAGGGTGATCAGGCGACCCTGCTCGACGCCGAGCGGATCGGGGCGACGGGCTGTCGGGTCGTGCAGATCAATACCGGCGCGGGCTGTCATCTCGACGCCGAGATGACCTACCGCGCGCTCGAGTCCCTCGACCCCGCGCCCGGCACGCTGCTGTTCGTCGAGAACGTCGGCAACCTGGTGTGTCCGGCGTTGTTCGACCTCGGCGAGCGGGGCAAAGTCGTGGTTATCTCGGTGACCGAGGGTACCGACAAGCCGCTGAAGTATCCGCACATGTTCGCCGCGGCGTCCCTGGTCCTCGTCAACAAGATCGATCTGCTGCCCTATGTCGACTTCGACCTGGACAAATGCCGGGAATACGCGACGGCGATCAACCCGCACGCGCAGATCCTGCCACTGTCGGTGACCAGCGGTTCCGGTCTGGCGCAGTGGTACGACTGGCTCCGGCTGCAGCGCTCGGCAACTATTGAGGATCACTCACCAGCGACATAGACTGACGTGATCAGGATCACGTCGCAGGCTCCCGGGCCTGCGATGCCCCGCTTCAGAAAGTGGCACAGCCCATGCCCACCCAGGAAGCAATCAAAGCAGAACAGGCCCTGATCCACGTGCTGTGGATCAACGCAGGCCTCGGTTGTGACGGTGATTCGGTCGCGCTGACAGCAGCGACACAGCCCAGTATCGAGGAGATCGCGCTCGGCGCTCTTCCTGGGCTCCCGCAGATCGCGGTGCACTGGCCGTTGATCGATTTCGAATGCGGTCCCACCGGCGGCGCCGACGATTTCCTCGAATGGTTCTTCAAAGCCGACCGCGGTGAACTCGAACCGTTCGTACTCGTCGTTGAAGGCTCCATCCCGAACGAACAGCTCCACGAGGAGGGCTACTGGTGCGGCTTCGGCAACGATCCCGCCACCGGTCAGCCGATGACGACCAGTGCGTGGCTCGATCGGCTGACCCCGAAGGCCACCGCGGTGGTCGCGGTCGGTACCTGTGCCACCTACGGCGGCATCCACGCCATGGCGGGTAACCCCACCGGCGCGATGGGCGTGCCGGACTATCTCGGCTGGGATTGGAAATCCAAGGCCGGAATCCCGATCGTGTGCGTGCCCGGTTGCCCTGCCCACCCGGACAACATGTCCGAAACGCTGACCTACCTGCTCTACATGGCGACCGGACAGGCGCCGATGATCCCCCTCGACGAGGCGCTGCGCCCGAAATGGTTGTTCGGCGCCACCGTCCACGAAGGCTGTGATCGAGCCGGCTACTACGAGGAAGGTGACTTCGCCGACGAGTATGGCTCCCCGAAATGCATTGTGAAACTGGGATGTTGGGGCCCGGTCGTCAAATGCAACGTCCCCAAGCGGGGCTGGATCAACGGCGTCGGTGGCTGCCCGAATGTGGGCGGCATCTGCATCGGCTGCACCATGCCGGGATTCCCGGACAAATTCATGCCGTTCATGGACGAGCCGCCGGGCGGGAAGATCTCCTCGACGGCATCAGGGCTGTACGGGTCGGTGATCCGCAGCCTGCGCCACATCACCGGACGCACGGTGGACAAGGAGCCGCGTTGGCGGCACAAGGGCGAGAAGCTGGAATCCGGCGCCACCCGCACCTGGTAGGAGGCGATTGGAATGACTGCCATCATCCCCGAGCCGTCACACAAGCGGATCGATCCCGACAGCCTCGTCGAAATGGCCTGGGACCCGATCACCCGCATCGTCGGCAGCCTGGGAATCTATACCAAGATCGATTTCGACAACCGTGAAGTGGTCGAGTGTCACAGCACCTCGTCCATCTTCCGCGGCTACTCGATCTTCATGCGGGGCAAGGATCCCCGTGACGCGCACTTCATCACCAGCCGCATCTGCGGTATCTGCGGCGACAATCACGCCACCTGTTCGTGCTACACCCAGAACATGGCCTACGGGGTGAAACCGCCGCACCTGGGCGAGTGGATCGTCAATCTCGGCGAGGCCGCGGAATACATGTTCGACCACAACATCTTCCAGGAGAATCTGGTCGGCGTGGATTTCTGCGAGAAGATGGTCGCCGAGACCAACCCCGGTGTCCTCGCCCAGGCGGAGAAGACCCCGGCCCCGCATTCGGCCGAGCACGGCTACCGCACCATCGCCGACATCATGCGCGCGCTCAATCCGTTCACCGGCGAGTTCTACCGGGAGGCATTGCAGGTCAGCCGCTACACCCGCGAGATGTTCTGCCTCATGGAGGGCAGGCACGTGCACCCGTCGACGCTGTATCCCGGCGGCGTGGGAACCGTCGCGACGATCCAGCTGATGACCGACTACATGACGCGCCTGATGCGCTACGTCGAATTCATGAAGAAGGTCGTGCCGATGCACGACGACCTCTTCGACTTCTTCTACGAGGCGCTCCCTGGGTACGAACAGGTCGGATTGCGGCGCACCCTGCTGGGTTGCTGGGGCTCGTTCCAGGACCCGGAGGTGTGCAATTTCGAGTACAAGGACATGGAGGAGTGGGGCAGGCGGATGTTCGTCACCCCCGGCATCGTCATCGACGGGAAACTGCTGACCACGTCCCTGGTCGACATCAATCTCGGCATCCGAATCCTGTTGGGCAGTTCGTATTACGACGACTGGACCGACCAGGAGATGTTCGTGAAGACCGACCCGCTCGGCAATCCGGTCGACCGGCGCCACCCCTGGAATCAGCACACCAACCCCAAGCCGCAGAAGCGCGACATGGACGACAAGTACAGCTGGGTGATGTCGCCGCGCTGGTTCGACGGCACCGACCATCTGGCACTCGACACCGGGGGCGGGCCGTTGGCCCGGCTGTGGTCGACGGCGCTGGCCGGGCTGGTCGATATCGGCTACGTGAAGTCGACCGGGCACAGTGTGCAGATCAACCTGCCCAAGACCGCGCTGAAGGGCCCGGTCAGCTTCGAATGGACGATCCCCGCGTTCGGCAGCAACACCATCGAACGCGATCGCGCCCGCACCTACTTCCAGGCCTATGCCGCGGCCTGTGCGCTGCACTTCGCGGAGCAGGCGCTCGAGGAGATCAGAGCGGGGCGGACCAAGACGTGGGAGCACTTCGAGGTGCCGGAGGAGGGCATCGGCTGCGGGTTCACCGAGGCGGTACGTGGAGTGCTGTCCCATCACATGGTGATCAGGGAAGGCAAGATCGCCAACTACCACCCGTATCCGCCGACGCCGTGGAATGCCAACCCCCGCGACAGTTTCGGCACGCCGGGCCCGTACGAGGACGCGGTGCAGGGCCAGCCGATCTTCGAGGAGAACGACCGCGAGCACTTCAAGGGCATCGACATCATGCGCACCGTGCGCAGCTTCGATCCGTGCCTGCCGTGCGGGGTGCACATGTACCTCGGCAACGGCAAGACGCTGGAGAAACTCCACTCGCCCACCCAGACACTCACCGGGGAGTAACGGTGATGCCGGATCGGCCGGGGGAGCACGACGAGGCAGCGATCGACCAAGACCGATGGCGCGGCGCAGGCGAGCGGATCGAGACCCTGCTGAACGCGAGTTCGGCGGGTGGGGTCGTCGCCCGTGAACGTGCCGAGCAACTGGTGCGCGAGGTCGCCGACCTCTACGGCGCCGGACTGGCACGGGTCCTCGCGCTCGTCGACGACGACGTGCGCGATCGGCTCGCCGCCGACGATCTCGTCGCGAGCCTGCTGCTGGTGCACGGCCTGCATCCGCACGACGTGCACACCCGCGTCCGCGCGGCGCTCGACAGTGTCCGCCCGTACCTGGGGTCCCACGGTGGTGATGTCGAACTGCTGAGCGTGACCGACGGCGTCGTGCGCCTCGAACTGTCCGGTAGCTGCCGCACCTGCCCCTCGTCCTCGGTGACCCTGGAACTGGCGGTGGAGGACGCGGTGCGTGCCGCGGCGCCGGAGATCGAGTCGATCGAAGTGGCTGCCGCGCAACCGGAGTCGACCGACGCCCTGATCTCCGCCGACTCACTGTTCGCGCGGGTACACGCCGAGGCCCGCCCGGTGGGCGAGCACCACGGGAGCTGGATCGCTGTCCCGGAGCTGGGCGAGCTCGGTGCAGGCGAGGTCGGCGGCTTCTCCATCGGCGGGCACGCGGTGCTCGCCTGCCGGGTCGGTGACGAGCTGTTCGTCTACCGCGACCACTGCCCGTCGTGTGACAACTCCCTGGCCGGTGCCGCGCTGCAGCGGCGGGACGGATTCCCGGTCGGTGACGCGGTCCTGCGCTGCCCGACGTGCCGAGCGCACTACGACGCCGTCCACGCCGGTGCCCGGGTCGACGGCGACGGCCATCTGGAACCGCTGCCGGTGCTGGTGCGCGCCGGTGAACTGTCGGTGGCCGTCCCGGTGGGGGTGGGCGGGTGAGTTCTCCGCTGGGGGTGCTGCGGCGCCTCACCGTCGACCGCAAGCCCGCCGTGCCTGCGGGCGAACGGTGTGAGATGTGCGCGGAGTCCATCGCCGCCGAGCACCAGCACGTGGTGAATATCGAAGGACGTCAGCTGCTGTGCGTATGCCGGGGCTGCTACCTGCTGTTCACCGACCAGAACGCCACCCTGCGGTATCGGGCGGTGCCCGACCGGTACCTGCGCTTCCCGGAGTTCACCATCAGCCACGGCGAGTGGGACGCGCTCGAGATCCCGGTCGGTCTGGCGTTCTTCTTCGACAATTCCGCACTGGGCCGCACCGTCGCGTTCTATCCGGGACCGATGGGGGCCACCGAATCCGAACTGCCCCTTGACCAGTGGCGCACGGTGCTCGACCGGCACCCGGAGATCGACGTGGCCCTCCCCGATGTCGAGGCGCTGATGATCCGGGTCCCCGAGCGCGGCACCGCCGAGGCCGCCTGCCTGCTCCTGCCCATCGACGCCTGCTACGAATTCGTCGGCCACATGCGGTTGCTGTGGCGCGGGTTCGACGGCGGCCAGGACGTGCACCGGTATCTCGACGAGTTCTTCGCCGCGGTGTCGGCGCGCGCCCGGCCGGGTGGTGTGTGATGTGCCCGGCCTACTCGACGACCTTCGCGGTACTCGGCATCGCACCCGAGCCCTACGCCGTGACGCCGACCCTGACAGCGCGCGTCGGGATCGCCGCGCTCGCCGAGGAACCGGTGCACGCCATCGCCTTACGCGCGCAGGTGCGGATCGAACCGCACCGGCGCGGCTACACCGACGAGGAGAGCGCGGGCCTGGTCGACCTGTTCGGGCCACGCGAACGCTGGCGTGACACCCAGCGTTCCTTCCTCTGGATGCACTGCGCCACCATGGTTCCCGGATTCCACGGCGGGGCTCAAGTCGACCTGCCGATGCCGTGCACCTACGACTTCGAGGTGACCGGGTCCAAATATCTGCACGCCCTGCGCGAGGGGACGGTGCCCCTGATCTTCCTGTTCAGCGGCACTGTGTTCATCCGCGGCGCCACAGGTTTCGCAGTGCAGCAGATACCGTGGGACCGCGAGGACAAGTTCCAGATGCCGGTCTCGGTGTGGGGCGACCTGATGGCCGCGCACTTCCCGAACTCGGGCTGGCTGCGCCTGCGCCGCGACACCCTCGACGCGATCGCCGCCTACAAGTCCGGCCACGGGCTGCTCGGCTTCGACGACGCGGTGACCCGCCTGCTCGACACCGCCGAGGACAGCTCATGAGTACGGAGCTGACGAGATCACGGGCCAGGGCACGCGCGGTCGCCGACGCGGTGCTCTACGAGGGCTATCTGCTGTACCCGTACCGGGCGAACTCGGCCAAGAACCAGTCCCGCTGGCAGTTCGGTGTCCTCGGACCCACCGGGGCCGCCGCAACCGGCCTCGGTGAGGAAGCGGAACTGTCGGTCCAGTGTCTGATCGAGGCCGGCGAGCACGCCTCGATCACCCTGACCGTCCGGTTCCTGCACCTACAGCGCCGCACGGTCGAGGACGCCGGGGGAGACCCGGTCGCCGAGCTCGTCGTCGACGGCCGATCGTGGATCAGCTGGGACGAGGCGGTCGAATGCGAGGAGCGGATCGGTCCGCTGCGGCTGACCGATTCGACGGCACGCTTATCGATTCCGGCCGGAACCGATCTCGAGGTGATCCCCGGTCCCGACGGTTCTCCGGCCGGGCGGCTGGTCCGGAGCCGCGTGCACCTCGACGGTGAGGTCCAGGTGGCGGTGGAACCCGACGGGCGATGGACGCGTCTGAGCGTCACCCTGCGCAATATCGGTGCCCCGGCGACCGATCGGGAGGAGGCCATGGCCCGCTCACTGATCGGCGCGCACGTCATCGCCGACATCGACGACGGCTCGTTCGTCTCGCTGCTCGAACCCCCGCCCGATGCCGAAGCCGCCGTGGCCCGCTGTGTCCAGCACCGCTGCTTCCCGGTCCTGGCCGGACGGCCCGGTGACCACAGCATCGTGCTGATCTCCCCGATCATCCTCTACGACCACCCCGAGATCGCCGAGCAGAGCGAAGGACCGCTGTTCGACTCCACCGAGATCGACGAGATTCTCACCCTGCGGGTGATGACCATGACCGATCAGGAGAAGGCCGAAGCCCGCGCGACCGATCAGCGAGCCGCCCAGATCATCGACCGCTGCGACGCCATGACCCCGGAGGCCCTACAGCAGTTGCATGGGGTCCTGCGGGATCCACACGCCGAAGCCGCCGCCCTGATTCCGGAGGTGCCCGACGGCGTCGACTGGTGGGAACCGTTGGCCGACAACGCTGTTCGACCCGAGTCCGACGCGGTCATGGTCGGCGCGGTGAAGGTGCGTAACGGTACCCGGGTCCGCCTGCATCCGTCGCGGCGCGCCGACGCGCACGACCTGTTCTACGACGGCAGGGTCGCCCGGGTCGTCACGGTGCACGCCGATGTCGACGGGCAGGCGCACGTTGGCGTGGTCATCGAGGACGACCCCGCCGCAGAACTGCACGAATGGTACGGCCGCTACCTGTATTTCGCCCCGGAGGAGATCGAACCACTCGACAGCCCACGAGAATGAGAGAAGAGGTCAGTCATGGCCACCATAGGAATGATCGCCGTCGGATTCGCGGCAGTGGTCGCCGCTGCCGCCGCGATCCTCGGCGTCCGCTCGATACCGGACCTACAGCGCTACATGAAGATTCGCCGGATGTGAGATGACGGCACGGGTGCTCGTCGCCGGGATCGGCAACATCTTCCTCGGCGACGACGGTTTCGGGCCCGAAGTGGTGCGACGGCTCCCGCCGCACGGTGCGACCGTGCGCGTGGTCGACTACGGCATCCGCGGCATGCACTTGGCCTACGACCTGCTCGACCCCTGGGACGCGCTGGTGCTCGTCGACGCGATTCCCGACCGCGGTACCCCCGGCGCGCTGTCGGTCTTCCACGCCGAACCCGACGCCACCGGTGCCGCGCAACTCGACGCGCACGCCATGAATCCCGATGCGGTGTTCGCGAGTGTGCGTGCTCTCGGCGGGAGCCTGCCGCCGACCGTCGTCGTCGGTTGCCAGGTCCGCTCGGTCGAGGAGGGCATCGGACTGTCCGAACCAGTTCTCGCCGCGGTCGACCCGGCGGTGGCCGCGGTCGCCGAGGTGCTCACGCGACTGGTCACCGAGCCACGCGAGCCACTCACCCCGTCGAACCGATCGGAGGGATGAACCATGTGCCTCGGCATTCCCGGACAGGTCGTGGAGATCCTCGACGGCTACCACGGGCAGCTCGCCCTGGTCACGGTCTCCGGCGAGGACCGCAAGGTGAACATCGGCCTGCTGGACGAGGATCCGGTGCACCCCGGCGACTGGGTGATCATCCACATGGGTCTGGCGGTCGAGAAGACCGACGAGGCCGGTGCCGCCACCGCCCTGGCCGGGTTGAACCTGCTCGGACGAGGCGAACAGCCATGACCGCCGACCGTCGACGCCGTCGCCTCGTGGTCCGCGGGGTGGTGCAGGGCGTCGGCTTCCGCCCCTTCGTCTACACCACCGCCGCCGAACTGTCCCTGTCCGGGTCGGTGGCCAACGACAGCTCCGGAGTGATCATCGAGATCGAAGGCACCCGAGCCGATCTGGACGAGTTCGCGCGACGACTGCGCGAGCACCCACCACCCCTGGCCGTCGTCGAATCGGTCGACCAGCGCACCATTGCGCTCCTCGGCGGCACCGGATTCCGCATCGCCGACACCACCCGCGACGGCGGCGGCCGGACTCTGGCTTCACCCGACGTCGCGATCTGCGCCGACTGCGCCGCCGAACTCACCGATCCCACCGATCGCCGCTACCGCCACCCCTTCATCAACTGCACCAACTGCGGTCCCCGGTTCACCATCATCGCCGAACTGCCCTACGACCGGCCCAGCACGTCGATGGCCGACTTCCCGATGTGCCGGCGCTGCGCCGTCGAGTACGCCGACCCGGCCGACCGACGCTTCCACGCCCAGCCCATCGCCTGCCCCGACTGCGGCCCCCGCCTGACCTACACCGGGCCGGGTGACCCGGTGGAGTCGGCACGAAACCTCTTACGCGAGGGCGGAATTCTCGCCGTGAAGGGCATCGGCGGCTACCACCTCGCCTGCGACGCCACCAACGAGGACGCCGTGGCCACCCTGCGCCGCCGGAAGCGGCGCGGCGACAAACCGTTCGCCGTCATGGTCGCCGACCTGGCCGGCGCGCGCGCGATCGCCGAGGTCGACGACAGCGCCGCCGCCTTGCTCGGCGGCCCTCAACGGCCGATCGTCCTGCTGCCTCGTGGCGCCGACCCGCTTGCTCCCTCGATCGCGCCACGCAACCCCGACCTCGGTGTGCTGCTCGCCTACACGCCACTGCACCTGCTGCTGTTCGGGCTCCCCGGCGACCCGCCCGGCCCGCGAGTACTGGTGATGACTTCGGGCAATCTCGGCGGCGAACCGATCTGCTTCGACGACGCCGATGCCCGCACCCGTCTCGCCGAACTCGCCGACGGCTGGCTCTCCCACGACCGCCGCATCCTCACCCCGTGCGACGACTCGGTGGTGCGTGTCGTCGACGGCATCGAGCTGCCCCTGCGCCGCTCGCGCGGCTACGCGCCACTCCCGCTGACCCTGCCCGTCCCGGTACCGCCGACGCTTGCTGTCGGCGCGGACCTGAAGAACACCTGCGCGGTCGGCGACGGCCGCTACGCGTGGCTCAGCCAGCACATCGGCGACATGGACGACCTGGCCACTCTGCGCGCCTTCGGCTTCGCCGCCGAGCACCTCGCGGAACTGACCGGGGTCCAACCCACCCAGCTCGTCGCCGACGCGCACCCGCGCTACCGATCCACCACCTGGGCGCGCACCCACGCCGAAGGCCGTCCGGTACACACCGTCCAGCATCACCACGCGCACATCGCCGCGGTCATGGGCGAACACGGACTCGGCGCCTCGGACACGGTCACCGGGATCGCGTTCGACGGCACCGGATTCGGACCCGACGGCGCCATCTGGGGCGGTGAGGTCCTGGCCGCCGGCTACAAGGGCTACCGGCGGCTCGCGCACCTGAAATACGTGCCGCTGGCGGGCGGGGACGTCAGCGTGCACCGGCCCTACCGGATGGCGCTGGCGCATCTGTGGTCCGCGGGACTGGACTGGTCGGACACGATCGCCTCGGTCGCCGCCTGCCCCGCCGACGAACGCGCGGTGCTGGCACACCAATTCGGTTCCGGCTTCGGATGTACCCCGACCTCGAGCATGGGACGGCTCTTCGACGCCGTGTCCTCGCTGGCCGGAATCCGCCACACCGTCGACTACGAGGCCCAGGCCGCGATCGAACTGGAGGCCGTCGCGCGGGCGGCCGACCCCGGCTCCCGCGCCTACCGGTTCGGCCTCGACCATGCCGCCGACCCGGCCGTGATCGACCCGGCCCCGGTTGTGGCCGCCGTGGTCACCGACGCCGCCCAGGGTGTCCCGGCCGCCGTGATCGCCGCTCGCTTCCATTACGCGGTGGCCGCGCTTGTCCTCGACCTCGCCCTGGATTTCGCATCGCCCCCGACGACCGTCGCGCTCTCGGGTGGGGTGTTCCAGAACGCGCTGCTGCTCTCGGCAGCACGCACTGTGTTGCGCGACAACGGGTTCCCTGTCATCACCCATCGCCGACTGCCGCCCAACGACGGTGGTCTCGCGTTCGGGCAACTACTCGCCGCCGGTGCGGGTTGAGCGAAAGGAGAGCAGCGATGTGCCTGGCAGTTCCGGGAAAGGTGCTCAGCCTGCACGAACGCGACGGCACCATGATGTCGGTCGTCGACTTCGGCGGCGTGCACAAAGACGTGTGCCTGGAATACATTCCGGACGCGGCGATCGGCGACTACGTGGTGGTCCACGTCGGCTTCGCCATTCAGCGCCTCGACGAGGAATCGGCGTTGCGCACACTGGCCGAATTCGAGCACCTCGGTGTGCTCAACGAGGAGTTCGGCGACGGGTTCGCCCTCGCCGCCAAACAATCCGGGCTCCCCGATCCCACGGCAGAACCGGCAGCGACCGACTCCGGCGCCGGCGACGACACGGAGGTGACGTCATGAAGTATCTCGACGAATTCAGCAACCCCGACCTGGCGAAGAACTTGCTCGACCAGATCCGCGCGGCCACCTCCCAGCGGTGGGCCATCATGGAAGTCTGTGGCGGACAGACCCATTCGATCATCCGCCACGGCATCGACCAGCTGCTGCCGAACGAGATCGAGATGATCCACGGCCCCGGCTGCCCTGTGTGCGTCACCCCGCTCGAGGTGATCGACAAGGCGCTCGAGATCGCCGCGCAGCCCGGGGTGATCTTCTGTTCCTTCGGCGACATGCTCCGGGTCCCTGGCAGCGAACGCGATCTGTTCCGGGTCAAGAGCGAAGGCGGTGACGTGCGGGTGGTGTATTCGCCCCTGGACGCGCTGACCATCGCCCGGCAGAACCCCGACCGGCAGGTGGTGTTCTTCGGTATCGGCTTCGAGACCACCGCACCGGCCAACGCGATGACCGTCTATCAGGCCAAACGGCTGGGCATCGAGAACTTCTCGCTGCTTGTCTCCCACGTGCTCGTCCCACCCGCCATCGCCGCGATCATGGAGTCGCCGAGCTGCCGGGTCCAGGGCTTCCTGGCCGCCGGGCACGTCTGCAGCGTGATGGGCACCGAGGAGTATCCGCCGCTGGCCGACAAGTACGGGGTACCGATGGTGGTCACCGGCTTCGAGCCCCTCGACATCCTGGAAGGTATCCGGCGCACCGTGACCCAGCTCGAGAACGGCAGGCACGAACTCGAGAACGCTTATCCCCGCGCGGTCCGCGCCGAAGGCAACCCGGCCGCGAAGACGATGCTCACCGACGTCTTCGAGGTCACCGACCGCGCCTGGCGCGGGATCGGTGTGATCCCGAACAGCGGCTGGCGTCTCTCGGAACGCTACCTCGCCTACGACGCCGAGCACCGGTTCGCGGTCACCGACCTGCACACCGCGGAGTCCTCGATCTGCCGCTCCGGCGAGGTGCTGCAGGGGCTGATCAAGCCGCACGAATGCGCCGCCTTCGGCAAGCAATGCACACCGCGAAACCCGTTGGGAGCCACCATGGTCTCCTCCGAAGGCGCCTGCGCGGCCTACTACCTGTACCGGCGCCTCGACCTGCCCGCGGAGGTGGCTCATGCGTGAGGACAACGCGGCGGTCAGGCTCGACATGGACAGCTGGGTGTGCCCCATGCCGCTGCGCGACTCACCGACCATCGTGATGGGTCACGGTGGCGGGGGAGCGATGTCGGGTGAGCTGATCGAGCACCTGTTCCTGCCCGCGTTCGGCTCCGCTGCCGAGGCGGGCATGGGTGATTCGGCGGTGCTCACCCTCGGCGGGGCGCGGTTGGCGTTCTCGACCGACTCCTTCGTCGTGAAACCCCTGGCGTTCCCCGGCGGGTCGATCGGGGACCTGGCCGTCAACGGCACCGTCAACGACCTGGCCATGGCGGGCGCGCGGCCGATGGTGCTGTCCACGGCGTTCATCCTCGAAGAAGGCACCGCGCTCGCCGAGATCGCCCGGGTCGCCGAGGCCGTCGGCACCGCCGCCCTCGCGGCGGGCGTCAAGCTGGTCACCGGCGACACCAAGGTGGTCGACTCCGGCCACGGCGACGGCATCTTCATCAACACCGCGGGCATCGGCATCGTCGACGACGGCATCGACATCCGCCCGCAGCGGGCCCGTCCCGGCGACGTCGTGCTCGTCAGCGGTGACATCGGGGTGCACGGCGTCGCGGTGATGAGCTGCCGTGAGGGCCTCGAATTCGGCACCACCGTCTGCAGCGACACCGCGCCGCTCAACGGACTGGTCGCCGCGATGCTGGCCACCGGCGCCGACGTGCACGTGCTGCGCGACCCGACGCGCGGCGGGGTCGCGGCGACACTCAACGAGATCGCGGGTGTCGCGAAAATCGGTGTGGCACTGGATGAACGGAAACTGCCCGTCCCCGACGCGGTCCGTGATGCGTGCGGCCTGCTCGGCCTCGATCCGATGTATGTCGCCAACGAGGGCAAGCTGATCGCCTTCATCGCCCCCGAGGACGCCGACCGAGTGCTCGAGGCCATGCGGGCGCACCCGCTGGGCGCCCGCGCCGAAGCCATCGGTGTCTGCGTCGAGGACCATCCGGGCATGGTGGTCGCCCGCACCGCCCTCGGCGGCACCCGGGTGGTGGATCTGCCCGCCGGAGAACAACTGCCACGGATCTGCTGACAGGAGGCGCGATCATCGACGGGACCGACATGTTCGCCCGCTACGCCTACGCGCCCAACCGGCTCGGCTACTGCGGTCCCTCCGACGCGCGGGCGCTACACAACGGCTCCGCCGAAGAAATCCGCGCCCTGGCCCGGCAGTTCTCCGGAGCCTGGCCCTACCTGCGGGCAATGGCGACACTGACCGGCATCACCGATCCGCTCGACCGCCGCCTCGTCGAGTCCTATTGGCTCGGTGGCGGGATCGGCGCCGACCTCGACGCCGACGCGTTCACCGCCGAACTGCTCGCGATCATCGCGCCGATGGCCGGGCACTACTGGTCCTACCTGAACGCCGACCTCGCCGGGGAAGCCGCCGCCAACCACGGATTCCACGTTTTCGGCGTGTATCCCTGGACCCGGCTGCTCGGCCGCGGCGCCGACGAGCACCCGATCCGCATCCTGGACAGCTGCCGCATCACCTGGGGCACCGTGATGGCCCGCGAAGACGGCGCCGCTGCTGTCCGCTGTCAGCGGCTGATCCTGGACGGTCCGCGGCTGCGGTTGTCCGCTCCAGCGCTCCAGCGCGCCGAGGTCGACGACCAGCACCTCGCTACCGAAGTGGCTGTCGGTGACCAGGTCGCCGTGCATTGGGGGCGGGTGTGTGGCCGCCTCGATTCCGCTCAGACGCGGGCGCTGGCCGCCAGTACCGCACGACAACTGCGGGTGACCAATCGCCGGTTGACCGACACCGTCCGAACCGCTCGACCGTAGTCCGATCCGGGATGTCAGGGGTGGACGAGAGTGCGGTAGGTATCGAGAATGCGGCGGATGGAGGACGTCACCGGCAGTTCACCGTCGAGCGGCGCCCAGACATACCGCGCGTGGACCGTGAGGCGGATCGGATCGGTCGCCGCGACATCCACCGCGAAATGCAGGCGGCGAACCGGGCGCGCGTCGGGGGACAGGTAGTCGAAATCCCCGACGTGGTGCCGAATCCCGGTGACAACCAGGCCCGTTTCCTCGTACACGCCCCGGACGACCGCGACGGAGAGGGACTCCCGCGGCAGCACAGTGGTGCCGGGAAGCTTCAGAGTGGCCTTGATCGGGCCGGTATCGTGGCGCGCGAGTAGCAGCACCTGTCCACCGCGATCGATGATCGCACCGACCCGTGGTGCGGTACCGTCGATCTCGGCTCGACGCGACAGTTCCTCGAACTCCAACTCGGATACCACTAGGACTCACCGGCTTTCGACTCCGACACCGATCACCACCGCCGCCGGGTTCGACGACCGTGTCGGTGATTACCGTACGTCTCCGGCACTACGGGCGTAGGCGAATCAGAACGCAAGATTGCGAAGCCGTGACCGAGCCCACGCACCCGGATCCGCCGGAATGAGATCCTGCCGATCGGCGCCGATGGTGGAACCGGCGTCAGGCTACCGGTGCGGGGCGTCCCTGCGCCGGATCCTTGCTGCGGGAGTCGGGCTTGGCGTGCGATCCGGGTTGGCGCCGGCCGTTGGTGACGTCCTGTTCTATCCGTCGACGACCGTGATCTTGGCCTGATCGGGATCGATCTGCGTGTCTGAGGGATTCGCATCGGACTTCACCGTGATGCGCGACTTGTCGATGCCGTCGGCTTCGAGCTCGGCCGCGATGTTGTCACCGCGGGCCTCGGCCAGAGATTTGGCGGTGGCGGCGTTCGAATCCTTGGCGTAGGTCGTGATCTCTATCTTGGTGTCGTTTCCCTGCAAGGCGGCCGCAACCGCGGTGAGGGTGACGGTGTCGATCGTGCCGAGGTCGGAACTGCCCGGGTCGAAGGAGATGGGGGCGGCAACCAAGATCTTGTTGATCGCATCCTGAACCGATTGCTGCACGTTTTCGCGCACGGAACTCACCGCCGCGGAGGCCGTTGCGACGATGCTGCTCTGCAGGGTGTCGACCTGGGCGGTCGGAGTGGTCGTCGGCGTGGATGTGGTGTCGTCGGAGTTACACGCCGCGGTCATCAGCACAACCGCCGCGATCGACGCTATCCCATAGACACTGCTCGCGAGTTTCACTGGAATCTCCTGGTCTGTGAATGTCGGACAGCGGGTCGTGCTCACTTCGATCTCATCTCGTCGAGATCGTCGTCGCCATTGCGCCCGCTGCGTCGATCGACAGCACCGGGCCCAGAACTGGAGTTGATCCCATAGGCGAATCGTGCACCGCCTCCAGTCCGCGCGCCTCACCCGAATCGGGTGAATCCAGAGGGTCGGCGTTTCGGTCGCTTGTCGGTCCTTCCGCGGTATCACTCGACGGGTAGCACCGCGACAGTCCCGGCCTATACCCAGACCGGGGAGGTGGCCCGTTCGACTTTCCCGTTGTGCGGAGCGGCGTTTTATGTCCTCTGCGGCAGGCCAATAGCGTCGGATTCATGGAGTGGAATTTTCTATCGGCCGAAGAGCTTTCAGCTGCCCTGCGTGCCGGTGAGGTGACCTCAATGGAACTCACCGACGAGGCGATCGCCCGCATCGAGCGGGACGACAAGGTGATCAACGCGATCTGTGTGCCGGACTTCGACCGTGCGCGGGCAGCCGCACATCGTGCCGACCAGGCGCGCGCCCGCGGCGAGGACCGGCCGCTGCTCGGCATTCCGGTGACGGTCAAGGAGTCCTACAACATCGCCGGGCTACCCACGACCTGGGGCATGCCACCGCAGCGGAACTACGTACCGGCCGAGGACGCGGTACGGGTATCGCGGCTGAAGGCCGCCGGCGCGGTGGTGCTCGGCAAGACCAATGTGCCGTTGGGGCTGCAGGATATCCAGAGCTTCAACGAGATCTACGGCACCACCAACAACCCGTGGGATCACGATCGCACGCCGGGCGGATCCTCCGGCGGATCCGCGGCGGCCCTGGCGTGCGGATTCGGCGCGCTGTCCCTCGGCTCCGACCTCGCCGGATCGCTGCGCACCCCCGCGCACTTCTGCGGCATCTACGCACACAAGCCGACACTCGGGCTGGCGGCGACTCGCGGTATGGTCGCGCCGCCTGCACCGGCACTGCCGACCGACCTCGACCTCGCCGTCGTCGGTCCGATGGCGCGCACCGCGCGCGACCTCACCCTCCTGCTCGACGTCATGGCCGGACCGGACCCGCTGACGCACGGCATGGCATACGACATGACGCTGCCGCCTGCGCGCCACGAGCGGCTCGCCGGCTTCCGGGTCCTGGTCCTCGACGAGCATCCGCTCATCCCCACCGGGTCCGCTGTGCGGACGGGAGTGAACCGGGTGGCCGACGCGCTCGTCGACGGGGGCGCCCGCGTCGAACGGCACAGTCCGCTGCTGCCCGATCTGGCCGAAGCCGCGACGCTCTACACGCGGTTGCTGTTCTCGAGCACCGTTGCACGTTTTCCCGTCGAAGCCTACGAGCAGCTGCAGACCGGTGCCGCCGCACTGAACGCAGACGACCAGAGTCTCGACGCCGCGCGGCTGCGCGGCATGGTGATCAGCCACCGCGACTGGATCGAGGCGAATACCCGTCGCGAGCTCCACCGCCACGGCTGGCGTCAGCTCTTCGCCGAGGTCGATGCCGTCGTGTGTCCGATCACGCCGACTCCCGCGTTCCCCCACGACCACAACCCCGACCTGCTGGAACGCCGGATCGACATCGACGGCGTCACGTACCCGTACTTCGATCAGCTCGTCTGGGCCGGTCTGGCGACCATGCCCGGCCTGCCCGCCACCGCCATCCCCGCCGGCCGGTCTCCCGAAGGCCTGCCGGTGGGAGTGCAGCTCATCGGACCGATGCTCGAGGACCGCACCGTACTGCGGCTGGCCGAACTACTCGAGCAGAAGATCGGCGGCTTCCAGCCGGTCTTTCCGTAGATTGCACCGCCCGACCTGGGGAAGGTCAACCACAGGGTGTGCCCGGTTGTCAGTGGTCCGATTCGGGAGCGCGGCGCCGGGTATGCGCGAGGTGGTGTCGCCGTGCTCGGGTGGCATCGCTGACAGCCGTAGGAGGAGGTCGAATTGGATATCGAACGAGGCAATACCAAACATGGACCCGCCCACGACGAGGAGCTGGCCGACGAGCTGGACCGGGCCCTCAGGGGCGCGGGCGGTGGCGAGGCCTGGCGGGAGCCGGAGCCGCTTTCCGACGACGACGCCGAGATCGACGTCCGATCCGACTACGGCAAACGCGCGTTCCCCGACCCCGCTGCCTCGCAGTCTCGTCCGGGCGCGCCGGCGATGGGCGACGGCGATGATCGCAGGGCAGCACCGCTGATCGATATACGCAGGCTTACCGACCTGCCGAACGCCGTCGTCTCCGCGGCCTTTCAGACCGCGGCGCGCGTGCGCCACGCGCGGGTGTTTCATCCACGGGGAATCCGCCTCGCCGGGCGGTTCCGGCCCGCGCAGAAGTACGAGCCGTGGTTCGGTGCGGGTGATCGGGCGGTTATCGCGCGACTGTCGAAGGCACTGGGTAGTCCGGTCGGGGTGCCCGATGTCCTCGGGTTGGCCTTTCGGGTGCTCGACCGCGACGATCACCCGTGGGACTTCGCTTTGGCGACCACCGGTCGCGGCACCCTCGGCCGATTCGTCTTCACCCCTGCACTCGGCTGGTCCACCGCCTGTTTCGGCTCGCTGCTGCCGTACCGGTTCGCCGACGCGTCACCGGCGTGGCTGTTCGCCGAGCCGCTCGACGCCGAGGCGCTGCCGAACACGGCGTCCTTGCAAGCCGTCGGTGACTACCTCGACGATCGGGTGATTCGCTACACCCTGACCGCTGACGGGCTCGGCAGTCCGGCCGAGATCATCGGTGAGCTGGACCTGCGGCGAGCCGCACCGGGTGAGCACCGCACCGATTTCTTCGATCCGGTCCTCAACCATCCCGCCGGGGTGGCGCTGGTCCCGAACGTGGTCAACCGGATCCGCGAGAGCGCCTACACCGGAAGTCGGCGCGGTCGGGATGACGAGGGGTCGCAGCCGCCTGCCTGAGCGGAACGTGGCGTAGGCGACGATGCGGCCGCGGAACCACACGCCGGAATCCCCTGGACATCGGATGGGCGACGCCTACCAGCGAAGTTCGCCGGCCTCGTCCTGGAGTGTCCCGGTGGGTCCGTCCGCGCCGATCGTCGCCAGCCGCACAACGGTTCTGGCGCTTTCCTCGACAGGTCGCCCACCTCCCATGCCCAGGGCCGCCGTCATGTCGGTGTCGGTGAAGCCGGGCTCCAACGCATTGAACTTGATGCCCGGCTCGGCCTTGGCGTACTGCACCATGAGCATGGTCGCGGCTGACTTGGACGCCGCGTAGAGCGTCGCAGGCAGCCCGAACTCCGGCCTGTCGGGATTGTTCACCGCCCAGAACGATCCGGCGCTGCTGGAGATCGTGAGGACGACAGGATGCTGCGATGCGCGGAGCAGCGGGAGTGCCGCCTCCGTGACCCGGACGACGCCGACAGCGTTGGTGTCGAACACACGCAGAGCCGTTGGGCCGTCGACGATCCCGCCGCCGGAGATACCCGCATTGTGAATCAGCACGTCCAGACGACCCTCGACCGAGTCGATGGTCGCCAACGCCGCGGTCACCGACGCGTCGTCGGTCACGTCGAGCTGTACGAACCGCGCACCCAACTCGGCCGCGGCTTTCTCGCCGCGCTCGACGTCGCGGGCCCCGATGTAGACGGTGTGACCGAGGTGAATCAGTTGTCTGGCGGTCTCGTAGCCGATGCCCTTGTTGGCTCCGGTGATCAGCGTGACGGTCATAGTGCTTCCCTTCCGATATCCGTTGCCCGGGTGGGCATCAAGGACGCTATGTGCGACCGCTCCCGCCAGGCAGCGCCCCTTCGGTCCCAGGGTGTGACAGGGCCCCTTTGTGCCGGCGCTCGAGCTCTACGCTGGTGGCATGACGAACCGGCCGAACACCTTGGGCGAGTACCTCCGTGCACGCCGCGGACTCGTGACGCCGCAGCAGGCCGGCATTCCCGAACTCGGTGTGCGGCGGGTGCCTGGCCTGCGACGGGAAGAGGTCGCCATGCTGGCCGGCATCAGCGCCGACTACTACCTACGTCTCGAGCGTGGCCGCGACCGCAACCCGTCGACACAGGTTCTCGAGTCGATCGCGCGAGTGCTGCATCTCGACGACGACCACATCGCGTACCTCATGACGCTGGTGGCCGACAAGCCCCGCCAGAGCCGACGACGTCCGCGCAAGGAGACCATGCCGCCCGGCATGGTGCAGCTCCTGGCATCCCTGGCGCAGCCTGCCTACATCGAGGGGCGCTACTTCGACATCCTGGCCTCCAACTCGTTGGCTGCAGCGCTCTCGCCCCGCTTCACCGTCGGCGGCAATCAGCTCAGGGACATGTTCCTCGACCCAGCCGAGCAGGCCCTGTACCCCGACTGGAAGAACGCCACGCAGTGCCTCATCGCCAACCTGCGCCAGTCCGTAGGCACCGACATCGACGACCCGCGCTTCATCGAGCTCGCCGGCGAGCTCTCACTCGCGAGCCCTCGGTTCCGCGAGCTGTGGGCCCGGCACGATGTGAAGGGACAGTATGGATCGCCCATGCGATTCGACCACCCTCAGGTCGGTGAGATGACGCTCAACCGGGAGAGGCTCAGCATCGGTGAGGCCGACGACCTCAAACTCGTCGTTTTCCACCCCGACCCCGGCACCGTGCATGCCGACAAGCTTGCCCTGCTGGCGTCCGCGGCCCTGCCCGCATCGACCACCGTCCACCACCGCGAACGATCAGGCACGTGACACTGCCCTGTCGCCGGCGCGAGCTCGGCCGGCTGTCCTGCCCGGCCCAGCTCCATGGATCCTGATCCAGACGACCGGTGTTGCCGCGATTGTCGTGGCGGTGCTGTTGGTGGCCTGCTCGCGATGTGAGAAACCCCTGTGACTTGCTGTCCCCGGTAGTGCGCCGGCGAACGAACTATGTACCGTCGTTGCCTTCGCGCAGGGAATGGATCATGCTCCGCAGGCTCCGGAACGCGTCCGACTGCTCGGTCTCGGTCATGCCCGCCAGCATTCTGACCTCGACGGATCGGACCGCTGCGCTCGCCTTCTCGAGGCTGCGTCGGCCACGAGGGGTGAGCCGCGTGGGAAGTGCCTTCCCGACGGGTGCCTCCGCGGGTCTGCTCACGTAGCCGTCTCTTTCCAGGGCCTGGAGCAGCACGTTCATCGTCTGCCTGGTCACGAACGCGCCCCGTGCGAGCTCGGAGTTCGACAAGCCCGGTCGTTGAGCCAGCAGCTCGAGGCAGGAGTAGTGCGTCACGCTCATCCCGAGCGGTCGCAGCACCTCCTCCATCGCGGCGCGCAGGGCGCTCGACGCCTCTTTCAGCAGGTAGCCCAGTGACGTCTCCAGGTCGACGCCGATACCGTCTTGACTCATGTCAGCATTCTGACATAGATTGAAGCATGTCAGAAACCTGACACGAAGAGGAGGAGCATCATCATGCCCGCCACCGGCCCCGACTTCCTCTCGCTCCAAGCGCGCGACCTCGACGCTTCGCAGGCGTTCTACGAGCGGTACCTCGGCCTCGTCCGCTCGCAGACCGGACCTCCGCACGCCGTCGTCTTCGAGACGAAGCCGATCGCGTTCGCGCTCCGCGACATCGTTGCAGGCACCGATCTCGCATCCGCTGCTCAGCCAGGCATCGGTGCCGCGATCTGGCTGCACGCCACAGACGTCCAGGCCATTCACGATGCTCTGGTCGCCGACGGTCACACCATCGTCTCCGCGCCGATCGACGGCCCCTTCGGCCGGACATTCACCTTCGCCGACCCCGACGGCTACCGGATCACTCTCCACGACCGCGCCTGACCGGCGCAGCGCCAGGTTCGACCCGGCGGGACCACTGCTTATCCGAGTTCTTCGGCGAGCCCGATGAGCAGGCCTTCGGGGCCGCGGATGTAGCAGAGCCGATAGGCGTCCTCGTACTGAACCACTTCGCTGCTGACGAGCTGCGCGCCGTGCTTGCCGAGGCGAGCTAGCGTCTCGTCGATGTCGTCCACGGTGAACATGACGCGGAGGTAGCCCAGCGTGTTCACCGGAGCGTTCCGGGGACCGGCGAGCACCTCCGGGGCGAGGAAGCGCGAGAGCTCGAGCCGGTTGTGGCCGTCCGGTGTGCGCATCATGGCGATCTCGACGCGCTGGTCGCCGAGCCCGGTCACCCGTCCGGCCCATTCGCCGTCCACCATGGCTCGACCCTCGAGTTCGAGGCCGAGTTCACCGAAGAACTCGATCGCAGCCGTGAGGTCTTCGACGACGATGCCGACGTTGTTCATCCTGACTGGCATGGGGTCATTCTAGAGGCGCTGCTGCCTCGGCGAGGACGGCGAAACGCCGGACGCGTGCGGTGGCAGCCCGGTCCTGATTCGCGATCAATCAGCCGGCGAATCCGGCAGGGCGGCAGCGACTTCGGTGGCGGCGCGCTCGCCGGACTCGATGGCGCCCTCGATGTATCCGGCGTGCTCGCGGGCGGTTTCGGTGCCTGCCCAGTGGAGGTGGCCCAGCGGTGTCGTGTCGGCAGGCAGGTGGCCGTCGTCGGTGCCGATGATCGGCAGGGCCGTGTAGCCGCCGCCGACGTGCTGGTCACGGTGCCATGACTTCTCGTGCCAGCCGCGCGGCTCGAGGACTCGCGGGCCGAGGTGGGCGGCGAGTGGGCCGAGGATCGCCGCGCGGCGGGCGTCGTTGTCGAGCCCGTCGAGGGCGCGGGCTTCGGGACCCGCGACGAGGATGCACAGGTGGCCGGGACCGCCGGGCGGTGAGGTATCGAAGCTCGCCAGGCCCGGCTCGGTGAGCGCCAGCAATTCGGCGTGGCCGCGATCGCGCCAGAACGGCCGATCGTAGACCGCGATCGCCTTGTACACCGAACCCATATAGGTGTTGTCCTGCAGCCGGATTCGCGCAGCGGGCAGTGCGGGGTGGTGCTCGATGCGCGCGGCCATCGGGGGCGGGACGGTCACGATCACCTTCGCGGCGCGGTAGCTTCCGGTGGCCGAATGGATCGTGACGCCGTCGTCGTCGCGGTGGATCGCGGTGACCGCGCTGTCGAAGATCACCCGGTCGCCGAGGTCGGCGGCGAGTCGTTCGGCCAGCGTCCCGGCTCCGTCGGCGACCAGGCTCTCCTGTGCGCCGCCCGCGGTGGACAGCATGGTCCGGAATCCGCCTTGGAAGCGGATCATGTCGAGAAAGGCGTGCACCGAGTACCGGTCGAGGTCGGCGGTGGTGGACACCGAGGTGATGACCTCCAGCAGCCGCCGTGCCCGCCGGTTCGGTACATGTCCCAGCCATGACCGCAGGCTCTTCGTCCGCCATGCGCGCGGTGCGCCGACCCGCGCGGCGATCTCCCACACCAGCAGGACCGCGTACGTGGCCACCGCGTCCACGCCCGAGTTCGAGACGACCGTGTCGCCGTCGACGACCGTGGCCCGGTCGGGTGTCCGCATCGCGAAGACCGTTGTGCCGAGTTCGGCGGCCAGCGCCTCGAAGCGGTGGTGCCCGTGGCCGATCCATTGGCCGCCGAGGTCGACCCGTGAACCGAGCACGGTGGTTTCGGCCAGCATCCGCCCGCCCGGCCGTGCGGCGGACTCGAGCACGAGGACGTCGATGCCCCTGCGGTGCAACGCGCGGGCCGCGATCAGTCCGGCCATGCCCGCGCCGACAACGACGACAGTCGCTGTGCGCGGTAGACCCCCGCCGTCGGGCAGGCCGGGAGATGTCTGCTGGGCCATCGTCTCACTCCAGATGTGCGTCAGGGCCGACCGCGCAGCACCCGCTCCGATGCGAGAGTGCGGAAATAAGTCGGACACCCGTACGAATCACGATAGAACGAAGGTGACGTGCGACGCAATGGGTGACAACCCCGAGGTCATGGCGTGGTGCGCCGAGCGGGCTCAACGCCTGGTCGTGCTCCGGGCGACCGGCTGCGGATCGGCGAACAGCATCAGCATGTCGAGGGCTTGGTTCAGGTCGCGCCGTGCGCGGTCGGCGTCGGGCTTGGACACGTACTGCAGGATCAGTCCATCGATCTGGGCCAGCGCCAGCCTGCCGAGCGTGTCGAAGCCGACCGCGCAGCGCTCACCCGCGGCCTGGGCCGCCTGTTCGCAGAACTCGGTGACAACCGAGCTGTAGCGCTCGTACTGCAGCTGGGCCAGGCTGCCGCCGGGCTCGGTGCGCAGCGAGTACGTCATGAGCTCGTACTGCATGATCTGCAAGCCGATCCGGTCGGCGACCAAGAGCTCCCAGAAGCTGGTGACGCCGTGGCGCAGCGCGTGTTCGACGCCTTTGTCGAGCTCGAGCTGGGCCCGTAGCGCCCCGGAGATGTCGCCGATGACGGTGGTGATGACCGCCTGGAGCAGTTTGTCCTTGGTGGGGAATACGTAGTGCAGCGTGCCGAGCGGGACGCCCGCCTCGGCCGCGACCGCGCGCAGCGTGGTGGCGGGTACCCCGATCGCGCTGAGCACGGTGACAGCCGCCGTGACGATCTGCTCCTCGCGCTCGGACGCTTTGACGTAAACCACGGGTTCTCCTCGCTCCACGGCGGACGAATATCGCCCCAACTCTTGCACACGCCATCCGGGTGACCTACATTACAGTCGGACAACCGACCGAGATTTGACGAAGGAACCGGCGATGACCGATATCGATGTTGTGGTGGTAGGTGCCGGTCTCGCCGGCCTGACCGCGGCCAGGGAGCTCACTGCGGCAGGCCGCACGGTGCGGGTGCTCGAGGCGCGAAACCGGGTGGCCGGGCGTAACGCAGGCGGCACCCTGTCGAACGGGGTTCCGGTCGAGATGGGCGGACAGTGGATCGGCCGGACCCAGACCGAGGTCCTGAAACTGGTCGCCGAACTCGGCCTCGAGACCTTCCCGACCTACGACGAGGGGGAGTCGGTGACCCGCTACCAGGGCACTGTCACCCGCTCCGGCGACGAAACCTTCGGCCTCTCCGACGCGGCCGCCGTGGAGGTGGGCCGCCTGCAGGCCGAACTCGAGGCGATCGCCGCCACCGTCTCGCTGTCCTCGCCCTGGACCGCGCCGGACGCGGCCGAGCTGGATCGCCGAACCCTCGACGAGTGGTTGCGCGCGAACACCGACAACGAGGAGGTACTGGCGTTCTGGGCCGCGGTCGTGCCCGCGCTGTTCTCCGCCGAGTCCGCGGAGATGTCGTTGCTGCACTTCCTGTTCTACCTCAAGTCCGGGGGCATGCTCGATGTCCTCGTCGGCGTCACCGGCGGTGCGCAGGAGTTGCGGGTCGTCGGCGGCACGCACCAGATCTCCGAACGGCTCGCCTCGGCGCTCGGTGACGAGGTCGTCCTGCTCGACGCCCCGGTGTCGGCCATCGCCCACGACGAGAACGGTGTGCGGGTCACCTATTCCGGTGGGACGATCGCCGCCGGGCATGTCATCGTGGCGATTCCGCCGACCCTGGCCGGCCGCCTGCGCTACCAGCCCGCCCTGCCCGCCACACGCGACGGTCTCACCCAGCAGATCCCGATGGGGTCGGTCATCAAGGTCCAGATCGCCTACCCGACGCCGTTCTGGCGCGACGCAGGCCTGAACGGATTCGCCTTCGACCTCGACGGCGCCATCAGCGTCACCGTCGACAACTCCCCGCCGGACGGGTCGTGCGGGGTGATCGTCGCGTTCTTCGAGGGCGCGCACGCGCGCACGGCGGCGAGCTGGAGCATCGGCGAACGACGTGCCGCCGCGGTGGCCACCCTGACCGAGCTGTTCGGTCCCCGAGCCGCCGATCCGATCGACTACGTCGAATTGAACTGGATGGAAGAGGAATACACCCGCGGTTGTTACGGCGGCCGGTTGGGCGCCGGGGTGTGGACGCAGTACGGAGCGGCGCTGTCGGCGCCGATCGGGCGGATCCACTGGGCGGGCGCGGAGACGGCCGAGGTGTGGAACGGCTACATGGACGGCGCGGTCCGGTCCGGTCACCGCGCGGCGGCCGAAGTCCTCGCCCGTATCGATTCCTGACGGAGGCTCATCATGACGACATCAACCGAACGTATCGCTGTCCCGCCGCTGGACTCCGCTGTCGTGCGACTGCAGCACGGTGAGCAGACCTGGGCGGCACTGTCCCTGCGGGACCGCCTCGATCTGCTGACCGCGCTGTCGGAGGCCACGCGCGCCCACGCGCAGGAGTGGGTCGACGTCGCCTGCCGTATCAAGAAACTTCCGGCGGATTCACCGCTGGTCGGGGAGGAATGGATCAGTGGGCCGTACGCGATGCTCAGCAGCATCGGCGCGCTGTCGGCGTCGCTGACCGCGATTCTCGAGGGCCGAAGTCCCCTCGACGGCTTCGGTCAGTCCCGCGCGCCCGGCGACCGTGTCGCGGTTCGGGTGCTGCCGCACAACATCTTCGATCGACTGCTGCTCAACGGGTTCTCCGCCGAGGTGTGGACCATGCCCGGTGTGTCACCGGTCGAACTGCGCGACACCGCGGGCCTGGCCCAGCGCAGGCCCGCCGACACCGACGGTGTCGGTGTCGTTCTGGGGGCGGGCAACATTTTCTCGATCGCGCCGCTGGACACGCTCTACGAACTGTTCGCGCACAACCGGGTCGTGCTGCTCAAGCTCAACCCGATCACCGATCCGCTGTTGCCGGTGTTCGAGAAGGTCTTCGCTCGTTTCATCGAACTCGGACTCGTCGAGATCGTGACCGGCGGTGTGGATGTCGGGCACGCCGCGGTGACCCATCCAGGGATCGGGCACATCCATATCACCGGCAGTGTGAAGTCCCATGATGCCATCGTGTTCGGTTCCGGTGTGGATGGTCTGGCCCGCAGGCATCGCGGAGAAGTGTTGCTGGACAAGCCGATCACCAGCGAACTCGGTGGGGTGTCGCCGACGATCGTGGTGCCGGGGAAGTGGTCGGCGCGTGATCTCGACTATCAGGCCGAGCACATCGTCACCCAGAAGCTGCACAACAACGGCTACAACTGCGTCGCCTCCCAGGTGCTGGTGCTCAGCAGCGACTGGGCGCAGAAGGACGCGTTCCTGGCCGCACTGCGGACGGCATTCGCGAAAGCACCCGACCGCGCGCCCTACTATCCCGGGAGCGATGATCGCTGCGCGAAGGCGGTGACCGATCATCCCGGCGCCGAACGCATCGCCGACCGGGTTCTCCTGGACGGCCTCGTCGCCGACGACATCGCCTTCGACGAGGAGTATTTCGGCCCGGTTCTCGCTGTCACCTATCAGCCGGGGGAGGGCCGCGAATTCCTCGATAACGCAGTCGAATTCGCCAACCGGCGATTGTCGGGCACCCTCGGCGCGAATATCGTCATCCATCCCCGCACCGAGCGTGGGCTCGGCACCGGATTCACCGACGCGATCGCCGCACTGCGCTACGGCACCATCGCGATCAACGCCTGGACCGGTGTCGGCTATCTCACCGCCCGCGCGACCTGGGGTGCCTTCCCCGGCCACACGATCGACGACGCACAGAGCGGAATCGGGGTCGTGCACAACGGTGTCCTGCTCGACCACACCGAACGAACCGTGGTCCACGGCCCGTTCCGTCCGTTCCCGCGCTCGGTGTTGTGCGGCGAGTTCACGATGTCCCCGCGTCCGCCGTGGTTCGTCACCAACCGGACCGCCGCGACCACCGGCCGCAGGCTCGCCGCGTTCGCGGGCGCCCCTGGTTGGCGGAAGCTGCCGGGTATCTTCCTGTCGGCTCTGCGCGGATAACGGCGCGCCCGGTGCGTTCTTCGTACCGATTGCCAGCTAACTCCCAGCTGAGACCGAGCCGGCCCGGAGGAACCGGCACAACGATGGGCGGAGTCGAAAGTTGAACATCCGACGAGCAACACACGCCCGTCGACCGGATTCGAAGGAGAACTCCGTGAACGTTGTCAGGACCACAGCGGCGAAGGTGGCCATCGCCGGAGGTGTCGCCGCTGCACTGATCGGACTCGGCGCCGGAGCCGCCGGTGCACAGCCGCACGACAGCCCCGACCAGGGGCGTCCGGGCCCCGCTCAGCAGCACAACCCCGGCCCGAACCAAGGACCACAGCAGCACGGCTTCTGGTTCTTCGACCGCTGGGTGCCGGTGCCCTGGTGACCGGACCGGCCGTTCACCGACCACGGTGAACGGCCGCTCCATCGATGCCGCTTGGCTATCATCGGCGAGTGTGCAGCTACAGGTGAACGACGTCTACGGCGGAGTGGTGGGTACGGTGCTCACCAGCGTCATGCTGGCGGCCGTTCCGGCGGACCAGACGCCGATGTATGCGGCAGCGTGGATCGTGGCGAGTGTGGCCATCGCCGCGGTCACGCGCAGCTACGGCCAGCATGTGTCCACGCACCAGGCCGGGTCGAGGTCGGGGTTCTTGGTCGATCTCGGTCGCACCATGCTCACCGGCATACCGATGGTCATCGCGTGCGTGCCGACGCTGATCGTGCTGTTGCTCGCGCATTTCGCGGGGTGGAGCGACGACGTCTTCCATTCCGACGGTTCGGTGACTCCCGGCTACACCACGATGGCGCTGGGACTCAACGCTGCGATCCTGTTCTGCTGGGGCATGGTGGCGGCACGGGTCGGCGGATACTCCCGATGGGGTGCCTGCGGGGTCGGCATCGTCAACACCACCCTCGGACTGGTGGTCGTCGTACTCAACGTCATCCTCAATTAGCCCATTCGGCGACGTCTGCTTCCCCCGTGTGGGCAATAGTGGCACCCCCGATGTGGTCGGCGCAGTATCGAGGTGCCGACGAGATCTCGGGTTGGGTCCGCTGTCAGTGCGCTGTGCTGAAATTGCTGTATGACAACAACTTCCGTCATCGAATTCGACGTCGTCGCCACTACCGGCAGTGGGTGGGTCGCGTTGTGGGATGCGGCGTCCTTCGCCCATGTGACCGATCAGGCCGGCTGGGAGATGGAGCTGATCGAACCGGACGAGGCGGGGCATCTGTCGGGTGGTCATCTCGTTCCGCTGAACATCCTGTGCGACGGTCGCTACGGAGTGCGCGTGCGATGCGGTGCGGAGTTTGCCCCGGTGTTGGACGAGCGGGAAGCCGCCTATCGGAAGTTGGAATCGGAGCCGTACCTGTTCCGGTCGACCGGGACCGTGCACGTGACGGGAGCGGAGTTCATCGGCACCTACGAGGATGAGGAGCCGCCGCAGGCGTTCATCCTGCCCGCAGGGGAGTACACCGTGAATGTGCACCTGCTGGATTGGGAACAGGAGCCCGGCATGGTCCTGCCCGACGGCGCGGCGGCGCCGGACGCACTGCCCGACTTCGTCGTCCTCGTCGGTCCGAAGACCGGCGAGCAGTTCCGGCGGGATGAGGTAACCTTCGACGACATCTGACCGAACGGGCGGAGCCGGACGAGGCTGCGGAGATCGACACTCCCTACCGCGGCGAGGCCGACGCACGGGAATCGGCCCTTTCCTCGAGACGGGCCAGCTCAGGTCGCTTGGCGACACGACCGTCGCCGGAGGAGCGTCCGGTCAGTCGGCGAAGCAGCCATGGGCCGAGAAAGGTTGCCAGCCACCGTAACTCGGTGCCGACCAGTGCTGCTGGATGCGGCTGCGGCAGTGGTGGGGACAGTGGTGTGGTCCAGCTGTCGTCGGATCCGGGCAGCCACAGTGCCTCGGCCAGTGCATCGGCGATGCGCTGGTGCCCCAATGGGCTGGCATGTAGCCGGTCCGAGGACCACAGGCGCGGATCGGTGACTACCGCGTGATCACAGGTTTCTGCCACGACCACGCCATGGCGTGCGGCGGCCTCCCGGATCACCGCGTTGAGCGCGACGGTGCGTGCGGCGACGGGCCGGGCCAGGGGCGTGATGCGGGTGATATCGGGAAAGGTCAGCGTCGCCACCGTCGCACCGTGGCCGGTCAAAGCCTCGAACATCGCCTCGAGATGCTGACCCACCGCATCGGCGTCGAAACCTGGCCGCAGCAGATCGTTCACGCCGGCGATCACGGTGGCGACGTCGGGGCGCAGCGCCACAGCGGCATCGAGCTGTTCCTGGCGAACCTGGCTGGCGAGTTTGCCGCGTACGGCCAGATTGGCGTAGAGCAGAGACGGGTTCGCTCTGGCCATCGACGTCGCGAGCCGGTCGGCCAGCCCGATCACACCGGTTCGGTCGTCGCCGTCGCCGACACCTTCACTCTGGCTGTCGCCCAACGCGACATACCGTGCGAAGACGGGCGCGCTGTGCGGGTCGCTCATGCCGAGGTCTTGCCTTCGATAGCCTCCCGCGCCTCCTGCTGGATCCGCGGGTACTCCTGGGCCATCCGGGCGGCGAGCGCCTGGGCCGCAGAAAGCGGTCGCACCATCACCATGAACGCATCGATCTTGCCGTCGGCGTCGAAGTGCAGGAAATCGCAGCCCGACAGCTGTAGCCCGTCCACGGTGGCCTCGAACACCAGTGCATGGTCGCGACCGTCGGCAGCGGCGATCTCCCGCACGTACCGGAAGTTCTCGAAGACCCGCAACACCGCCCGCAGGATTGCCGCCGTCACTGCCTTGCCCGGGTACGGCGCGAAGGCGACGGGACTGGTGAACACCACATTGTCGGCCAGCAACGCTTCCATAGCGTCCGGGTCCCGGGCCTCCACCGCGGTTCGGAAAGGATGCACCATGCCTCCTAGGCAAATAATTGACTAATTTCCGTCGAGGCTAGCGGTGAACCACCGCGAGTGTCCAGGGGCAGACAACTACTCAAATTGAATAGTCTCGATCCTGCTAGGGTGGCCGGATGGCGTTACGACACGCGGTGCTCGCCGCTCTTCTCGAGGGGGAAGCCTCCGGCTACGACCTGGCCAAGGAGTTCGATGCCTCGGTGGCGAACTTCTGGATGTCGACCCCGCAACAGCTGTACAAAGAGCTCGAGCGCATGACGGCGGAGGGCCTGATCGATGCGCGGGTGGTCGAGCAGGAGAAGCGCCCGAACAAGCGGCTGCACTCCATCACCGATGCCGGCCGAGATGCGTTGCACGCCTTTATCGCCGATCCCACCAGGCCCACGGTCATCCGCGACGAGATGCTGGTGAAGGTGCAGGGGATGGAGTCCGGCGACGAGTCGGCCGTCGAGGCTGTCCTCATCGAGCGCCTTGGCTGGGCACAGGCCAAACTCGCTCGATATGAGCGGCTCCGCGTGCGCCTGCTCGACGGCCGAAGCGAACATGCCTATCTGAGCGAGGCCGAGCGGGTCGGCTCCTACCTGACCCTGCTGCGCGGAATCTCCTTCGAGCAGGAGAACATCCGCTGGTCCGAGTTCAGCCTGACCGCCATCCGGCAGCGTCGAGCGTCGGCGGCGAACAGTCCGGCCGCCGACCCGCAGCCTTGACAACCTGCTCGATCGCGCTGAGCTGACCATGCCAAGTCGCTGACTTGGAACTTTGGCTGTTTCAGTCCGCAGGGATATCGCCACGTCGTAGCCTCGGTGCGTGAAATGTGCGGTGCTGGTCCGATGCGGGGTTGTCGCGCTGGTCGTGATGGCGACCGGTGGGTTGCCGAGTCCAGCTTCGGCCGATCCGGTCGCGCAGTTCCTGGAGATCGAGCGGACCGCCGTTGCCCGTGCGCAGTGTGGGGAAGGGTCGCTGCCGGAGACCGGCGTGCAGGGCGAGGTTCCGCTGGCCGACCGCAACAGTGGTCGCAGCCAGCAGGGGTATCGCTGCAATCTGACGCTGGTCGGCCGGTATCAGGGCCAGGGGGCAGGCATCGTCAGCCCGACCTACGGGTACTGCTCCTACACCGGGTCCAACTGGCCGATGGGTTTCCTCTCCGACCATCCCGGGGTCCAAGTGCTCGATGCTTCCGATCCGGCGAATCCGAGACTGTCGACCACCCTGACCGAACCGGCGATGCAGGGCGGCACGTGGGAATCGTTGAAGGTGAACCACGAACGTGGGTTGCTCGCCGCGACCGGTGTCGGAATCGGGTACGGCGCCGGCTATTTCTCCATCTACGACATCTCCGAGGATTGCGCGCACCCGCGACTGCTCAACAGCGGGCCCGGTTCGCAGCTGACGATGCCGCTGCCGATCACCACGCACGAGGGTGGATTCTCACCCGACGGCCGAACCTATTGGGCGGCAGGCACTCTGCCGCCCGGATTGCTGCACGCGATCGATGTCGGCGACCCGAGCAATCCGCGCGTGATCTGGACTGGATCGACAGGTCTGTCCAATCACGGGTTCGGCATCAGCCCCGACGGAAACCGCATGTACGTGTCGACGCTGGCCGGTATCACGGTGCTCGACATCAGTGCCGTGCAACGCCGCGACCCGAATCCTGTTGTGCCGCACATCTCCCAGCGGTTCTGGCTCGACGGACAATTCACCCAGCACACGATTCCGATCACCAAGGACGGCGAGCCGTTCATCCTGACCGTCGACGAGGCGGGCTCGGGCGGGGTCAAGATCATGGACATCGCCGACGAACGAGATATTCGCCTGGTCGACACCATCAAGCTCGAGATCAATCTGCCCGAGAACGCCGACCGGTGGGCGCAATCGGCGCAGGGGGAGGGCCTGTTCGGGTACGACGCGCACTATTGTTCGGTGGATCGGGCCGAAGATCCCACCACGCTCGCATGCGGCTGGATTCAGTCCGGCATCAGGGTTTTCGATATTCGTGACCTGCGCGATGTCCGCGAGATCGCCTACTACAACCCGCCAGGGCAGGTCGGCAAGAAGCAGCAGCTGGTCAATTCCCTGCACGCCGACACCCACCCGATCCTGATGGCGCCACCACTGACCGGAACCATCGCCGTCGGTCGTGCGCTGCTCGAAGGTGCCATCTCGGCGGGCGATCTCACCAGCGACCGAGCGAAACTCATCGGCGCCGATCTGTCGGCGGACTGGTGCTTCTCGCCACCGGAGTTCCACGGTTCACAACTGTGGGTCAGCTGCATGGACAACGGATTCATGGTGCTCGACCTGAACGAATCGGTGTACCCGCCGCGATGACACGGACAACGGTATCGGCTGTCGCCCTTGTTCTTTCGATGCTACTCGGCGTCGGCGTCGGCGCGCTGTGGTCGCCGTGTTCGGAGAAGCCTGCGGCCACGGTACTCACGCCGACGGAGATCGGATTCGCCCAGGACATGGCCGCCCACCATGAACAGGCGATCGTGCTGTGCGACGCGGTGACCACCGGCGTCGATCCGTCAATCACCGCGATGTGCGGGCAGATCCGGACCACCCAACTGAACGAGATCGGTGTACTGCGCGGCTGGCTGCACCTGCTTGACCAGCCGCAGGCAGCCACGGTACCGATGGCGTGGATGAGCGGTCACCAGCACGGGCCGAATGCGCTGATGCCGGGGATGGCGACCTGGGCCGAGGTCGACGAACTGCGCAGATTGCCGGATCCGCGCGCCGCCGAGGTTCGCCTGCTGCAGTTGATGATTCGCCATCATCGCGGCGGGATCGAGATGGCCAACTATGCCGCGCTGCACGCCTCGTCGATGTCGGTGATCCAGGTCGCCGGGCAGATGGCCAACGAGCAGAGCGGCGAGTTGTCGGCGATGTCGGTGCTGCTGGCCCGCCGCGACGGTCAGGCGCTGCCCTATCCGTGAGTGCCGGGCCCGGCCGAGATCGCGGCGAGCAGTAGCGTTCGCGCCTGCGGCCAGCCGACGACACTGGCCGAGGCGATCGGCAGCGGCGCCATGACGACCAGGCCCCGCATCGTGGCCACGCACGTCAGGATCCAGTCGGCGAAGTCGGGTCGGGTAGCCAGGTCGGGCAGCGCCTGCTCGGCCATCGCGATGGCCAGCGCGTGCGCGGTGTCGACTCCCGCGGCGATGTGCTCGCGCAATTCGGCATCGGTGCGCGCGGCGAGGAGCAATTCGGTGATGACGTGGGCGATCGGGAGATTGTGGATCTCCCACAGCATGTCGAGCGCTTCTTCGCACCGCTGCGGCCCGGCGTCGGGTAGCGCGCGCATTCTTTCCTGCGCCTGCTCGGACAACCCTACCGCGAGCTGCAACAGCGCGGCCTCCACCAGCGCGGTCTTGGTGGGGAAATGATGCTGCAGTGCCCCTTGGCTCACGCCGGCCCTGCGCGCGACCGCGCGGGCGGAAGTGCCCGCGTACCCGCATTCCTCCAGGGTCGCCACGGTCGCGTCGAGGATCGCCTCGCGCGCCACCGTGTGCTTGGCCGCGCGGGTCACCGCAGCCGCTCCGGAACGATCTCCATCCCGTGAGCATAGGTAATCCCACACAACGTATGAGCGGCTCATTTCCGATACGCGGACGATATGTGGCCAACTGGGCCTGGTGGACCCCAGCGAATTTACTCTGCACAGTCGCGATTCCACTGGGTGCAGGACTACTCGTACTTCCGGTAGCCGAAGGTGGTCACATCGAGGTCGAATCTGCTGTTTCGAAACCAGCAGTTGCTCGCTGCGTTGGTGCGGATTCGACTGCACACCAACGCTGTACGAGCTGCGTCACACTTCGAAACTGACAGACGGCTGGACCCGTATCGTCAGTGCGATGAACGGGTATCTGCTGGCCGCGGGCCTGACCTCGGCGGTGGTGTCGGCGATCCACATCGTCGCCGGGCACGTCGATCCGGTGCGGCCGCTGCTGGCCAGCTCGCTGGCCGATGTCCCGAAGCGAACCATGCACGCGGTGTGGCACATGGTGAGCGTGGACCTCGTCGCCACCGCGGCGACGCTGCTCGCGCTGGCGTGGTGGGAGCCGGCGGGGACCGAGCTGGTCGCGATGCTGACCGCGGCTCGATTTGCCGCCTACACGGTCGTTTTCCTGGTGATCGCGTCGCGCCTGCCAGGCCGCGCGCCGTTGTTGCGCCTTCCTCAGTGGATCCTGCTGGCGCCGGTGGCGATTCTGGCCGGGCTCGGGGGTTGGTGAACGGTCATGGAGTCGATTCGAGCTGCTGTTTGAGATTGCGCAGGGTGCGGTGGATGTTCTTGCGCTGGAACTCCACAAAGGTGTCGCCACCGGTGGCGACCCGGTCGAAGACCTGCACCACCGCATTCGGCCACCGCCCGCGATCGTCGTGCCAGGTCTCGGTGACCCGGGTACCGCCGTTCTGCGGCGCGAATCGGTACTCCCAGGTGGCGATCCCGCCGCGCAGCCACGGCCGCCGGACACCGATCGCCTCGACCCGGAACGCGAACCGCTGCCCCGGATCCGCCGCGATCACCACGCAGCGAGTCACCCAGCGCGCGGCGCCCCGCTTGTTGAACCCCTCGAATTCCATTCCGACATACGTGGACTCGCGCTCCTGCGTGACCTTCGCGCCGCGGTTCTCCGGACTCCACCGTCCCATCAGGGTCGGATCGCTGACCTGGCGGTAGACCGACGCCGGGTCGGCGGCGATGTCGATGCTGTCGGATACCGTCATGATGCGACTCATGGACTCGAACCTACCGGCAACCTCACCTGAGCCCGGCGCGTCAGCGGGTGCGCAGGGGAGCGCCGACGTGATGCAGGTGTTTCAGCGCCTCGCGGTACGAGGAGATCAGTCCGGTTTCGTGGTAGGGCACGCCGATTTCGGCGCAGTAGTCGCGGACGATCGGCTGGGCGCGGCGCAGGTTCGGTGTCGGCATACTCGGGAACAGATGGTGTTCGATCTGGTAGTTGAGCCCGCCGAGGGCGAGGTCGATCAACCCGCCGCCCCGGACGTTGCGGGAGGTCAGTACCTGGCGGCGGAGGTAGTCGGGGCGGTCGTTGCCGGTCAAGGTCGGCATGCCCTTGTGGTTCGGGGCGAAGATGCAGCCCATGTAGAGGCCGAAGAGGCCCTGGTGGACAGCGAAGAACGCGAGGGCCTTGTCGGCGGGCAGCACCGCGAACAGCGCGGCCAGGTAGACGGCGAAGTGGCCCAACAGCAGCGCGCCTTCCCATCCGCGGTGTTTGACCGACCGATTTCCGAGCGCTCGCACGCCGGCCACATGGAGGTTCAGGCCCTCCAGCAGGAGGAGGGGGAAGAACAGGAACGCCTGTGCCCTCCCGATGAGGCGAGGCAGACCGCGGCTCGACCGTGCCTGCTGCTGTGACCAGACCAGAATGTCGGGCGCGACATCGGGGTCGAGTTCCTCGTGGTTCGGGTTGGCGTGATGCCGGGTGTGCTTGTCCTGCCACCAGCCGTAGCCGAGGCCGATGCCTGCGTTGCCGACGAGTCGCCCTACGAGCTCCGTCGGCTGCCGTAGCCGGAAGACCTGGCGGTGGGCGACATCATGCATGACGAGTGCGATCTGAGCGAACGTCACGGCCATGAACCCGGCGACCAGCAGCGTCCACCACGAATCGCCGACAAGCACGAACGCCGCCCAGCCCGCCACGAACGCGACCCCGGCGAGGCTGAGCCGGACGGCGTAATAGCCGGGCCGCCGGTTCATCAGCCCCGCATCGGAAATCCGGCGCAACAGACGGGCGTAATCACCGTCGGCCCCGCGCCGCGGTGAGGGTGGAGATGACTCGGGGACCAGAGCAGATGTCGTCATGACTCCGAAGCTAACGACGAGAATCTCGTTGCTCGTAATCCCTTGGTAGGGTATGGAATCACACTGTGGAGTGAGGCCGGACGTCCCCTGCGGTTGTGGGTGCCCGCGTCAGCGTGCCTTGCGAACCGGAGGCGGGGCCCAGGTTCCGTCGAGAGCTTCGGCGCGCGGAGCGTACAGGCGCATGGTGATACCGACCGGGCCGCTGGGCGCCGGTAGCCAGTTCGATTCGTGGTCAGGCCCCGGGTTCTTGCGGGAGACGTAGATGTCGAGCGATCCGTCCGGATTGTGCTGCAAGGAATCTCGGTCGCCGAGAGCGAATCGGTCGAGTTCGTTGGGGATCTGGAACCCCTCGGCGTCGTACATGGTGATCGACCAGAATGCCGCTGCTGGTGGCAGTTTGCCCGCGTCGAAGTGGATCACGTAGTCGGTGTCGCCGACGAGTGGGTCGCCGTCGGCGTCGGTGACCAGCAGCGGATAGATCGCGTCTTCGGGCGGGTTGGCGCCCAGACCCGCCAGCGTGATGGCGGACCGCTTGACGTAGTCGTTGCCGTAGACGCCGATCGTGCCGAGCACGCTGACCCACCCGTTGACCGGCGCGGCCAGTGTGGTCGGCGACGCGGCCACTGCGGCCCGCGCCGCCGTGACACCTGCTTCGATCGCTTCGAGGTCCGCGGGGGAGAAGCGGGTCTCGTCGAAGTCCTGGCCGGGTGTGATGCCCAGCAGTGCGATGCGCGCGAGCTGGGAGAAGTCGGTGCTGTGCGGCGGGTCGACCTTCAACGCCGCGGCGGCGCGGCCGAAGAACTCCGTCGCCGACATCGCGTTGACCTGCCGCAGCGGTTCGGTCTCGGTGACCAGGGCGGGATCCGGCTGAAACGGCGCCGGGTCGGCCAGTTCGGTGATCTGCAGACCGTCCTGGAACGCGTTGACCGCCGCGTAGTCGGCGGGCCCGTTGGTTTGGGTTCGGCCGATCATCCAGGCGTGGGGGGTGGGGGCATGAATCACCGGGACTCCGGCAGGCAGGTCGCCGCTGTATCCGGGCCCCACGACGATGAAGTCTTGTTCGGCGGTGCCGGTCGTCCGTTTGCCCGGGTTGGCGAACACATCGGTCCATGCGTCCAGGATCGGGAGCATGAAATACCGGTCACCGCTGTCGGGAACGTGGACGCGGACGGGACCGCGAGTCAGATCAAGCCACGCCGAGGAATACAGCGTGTCGAAATTCGGCCGCACGACCGCGCGAAAGTCGGCATCCGGGAACTCGCGGATGTGGTGGAACCGGTTCGGAGGTCCGAAAGCCGGGGTGGAGCCGACCGGTGAGTTCGTCTGCTGCTGACGGGTGACATCCATCGTCACCAGCGAGTACAGGTAGATATACGCTTCGTAGCTCAGAGTTTGCAGATCGCAGGACAGTACGCTCACGACGCCTCCGCTGTGGATCGCTCCTGTCGGGATTCAGCTGCTTTCCGAAGGTATCAGGGATGTGTAACGACGCGGTGACGTGGAGTTGCTGTTCAATTCCCCAGGCGAGAATCTCCTCCGCGAGATCTGGCCGGGTCCGCCAGTCCGGCGCCGGTGACGAGGGGAAGGTCGAGCGTCGTTCGGATGCCCGGCGGGGCGGCGACGACGGCGGGGATGGCGTTGACCAGACGCATGGCGGTGCCGACGAGGCTGGCGTGGTTGTGGTCGCCGTGGTCGCTGAACATGGCCAGGTCCAGGGTGTAGTGCGGTTCGCCGGTGATCTCGACGCGATAGGACCCACCGGTGCGGGCCGGCTGTGGCCAGTCGGGGGCGAGGTCGGCACGCAGGCGGGTGACGTGCTCGAGCACGGTCACGGCCCGCTCGCCGACCATGCCCCGCACTTCGAAACGCAGGGCAGCCGCGGTGCCCGCGGCGATGGTGCCCGACTCGATGTCGAATGCCTCCGGCGCGGGCAGTCGCTCGAAACTCTGCGTGACACTGTCGAGTTCGAGGTCGAGTCCGGCCGCGAGCTGGCGCACCACGCTGCCCCACGCCAGCGACAACACCCCGGGTTGCAACAGCAGGGGAGTCTCGTGCATCGGCCGGCCGAAGCCCATGATGTCGAACATGACCGCCGGATTGTCGTAGGTCGAGTAGTCGACGATCTCGAGGCAGCGCACTTGCTCGACGTAACGGCAGGTGCCCAGCAATGCCAGCGGCAACAGATCATTGGCGAAACCGGGATCGATGCCGTTGACGAACAGCGATGAATTGCCCTGCGCTGCGGCTTGTTCCACCGGTTCGAGAAGATTCGCGGGAAGGACCTCCCACGGATACTGGAGGAACACCGGTGCGCTGGCCACCACATTGATACCGGCGGCGAGCAGCGTGCGCAGATCTTCCAGCGCCTCCAGCAGCCGGTTGTCGGTCATGGCGGTATAGACGACGCAGTCCGGACGCAGCGCCAGGATCTGCGCGGCATCGGTGGTGGCGTGCACGCCGGTCGGCGTGGATGTTCCGGCGAGTTCGGCGGCGTCGCGGCCGGCTTTGGCAGGCCCGGAGACGTGCACGCCGACCAGGTCGAACCGAGGATCGGCCAGCACCCCCGCCAGCGCATGCCGACCGACATTGCCTGTGCCCCAATGCACTACGCGGTGAACCATGGTGTCGTCCTCACAGATCGGGAAGGGGGATGGCGAGATTGGGCGCGATGAGCCCACCGTCGACCTCGAGCACCTTCCCGGTGAGGAAAGCACCCGCGGGGGAGGCGAGAAACAGCGCGGCCGCGGCGATATCGGTCGGCTCGCCGAGGCGCTGCAGCGGGGTCGCCCGCTCCATCTCGGCGCGCATCTGCGCATTGCCCGCGACGATGTCCAGCGCCGAGGTCAGGATCGAGCCCGGCGCGATGGCATTGACCCGGATGCGTGGGCTCAGATCCATCGCGGCACTGCGGGTGTAATGCGCCAGGGCGGCCTTGGCGGTGGCGTACGCGGCGAACGCGCGCCCCGGCAGCCTCCCCATCGTCGAGGTGATGTTGATGATCGATCCGCTGCCCGTGGTCGCGAGCATCTTCGGCACCGCGGCCCGCACCAGGGCGTGCGCTGTCCCGACGTTGAAGGCGAAAGCCTCGGCGAGGTCGTCGGGGGAGGTGTCGAGCAACGGCCTCGGCAGCGCCCCACCCACGTTGTTGACGACGATGTCCAGGCGGCCGAACCGCTCGACCGCGGCCTCGGCCAGCGCGGTGACCGCGTCCTGATCGGCGAGGTCGGCCACCACGACGAGCGCCTGCCTGCCGGTCGCCTCCACCTGCTCGGCGACCTGCCGCAGATCGGCTTCGGTGCGCGCGGCGATCACCACGTCGGCGCCCGCCTCGGCGAAACCGAGGGCGATCGCGGCGCCGAGGCCGCGTCCCGCCCCGGTGACGACAGCTACCCGGTCGTCGAGCCGGAAGTGGTCGAGAATCATGATCACCCCTTCGTGTCGAATATTCGACTAATATGTGGCGAATAGTCGAAGCAGTGTAGGGCGGGTCGCACCCGCGGACAAGGGGGTGTCATGCCGGAATCCGCGTCGCCACCAACTCGCCGCGTCATCGAGGTGATGGAGCTGCTGGCCCGGAGCGACCGAGCGCTGACCGCCTCGGAAATCGCGGCAAGGCTCTCGCTCGCTCGCGCGACGATTACCGCCGTACTCACCGAACTCACCGAGGCGGGCTGGGTGCACCGCGATCGCGATCGCCGTTTCGGCCCCGGCCCCGCCCTCGCCGCGCTGTCCTCCGCCGGCCCCGAGATCCCGAATGCGACGGTGAGCGCCGAGCTGAAGGCACTGGCGATGGCGGCGGGGTGCGGCGTGACACTGAGCCGAATCACCGACGGCAGGCTTACCGTGGTGGCCAAGGAGTATGCGCTGGGCGCGCGCATCGTCCCCGGACTCGCTGTGGGGCAGTCCATTCCGCTGGCCTATCCGGCGGGTGCCGCGGTGATGCCGTGGCGGGGCGAGCCCGAACGCAGCGCGTGGCTGGCGACGGCGACCGGTCCGGCACGGCGGAGCGCTCCCGCGCTGCTGCGGTTCGTCACCACCCACGGCTGCGCGGTGTTCCGCCCGGACTCCGACGACGCGGGCCTGGTGGACGTGCTCGCGGAGCTGCTCGGTGCGGTCGGGGCCGAGGTGGTCCAGCCGGAACTACGCGCTCGGGTACTTCGCCAGCTGGCGCGTCTCACCGCGCGCCCCTATCGCGAAGCCGACCTCGCCGGCGAGAAGCCGCTGCCGGTCAGCTACCTGTCGGCACCGGTGTTCGACAGCTCCGAGGCGCCCTACGAGGTCCAGATCGGTCCGCTGCGCTCCGCGGTCAGCCACACCGACCGTGCGCAGTATGTCGAAACCATCAGAAAGGGCGCGGAGGCGGTTTCGCTGGCCTACGAGCGGCGCGGGTAACGACTGTACGCGCGCGGCGAGAAGGGGCCCGGTGTTGAGACCGGCGTCTGTTGCGCGGTCGGTCCGCGGAATCTGTGGTCAGTCGGTCCGATGGTCTGCTGCTGGTACCGGTGCCTGCTGGTTCAGGTCGCTGATCGGGGTGCTTTTGGGTCGCGGAAGGCCGGGAGAGCGGGAATGAGAGTGTTGGCGTAGTCGCGAATCCGTTGTGGCGGGAAGGCGTCTGGGTCGGCCAGGACCAGGCGTCCCGCTTCCCAGAACAGCGCGTAGAGGGTGCGGGCGGTGAGTTCGACATCGAGGGTCGGTAGCCGTTCGGGTGGGCACGATTCCCGCACGAAGGTGGCGAGCGCGGCGATGAAGGCCTGGCGCCCCCGCTCGAGTCGACCGCGGAAGGTGGGGGTGCTGGCGTCCGCGATGAGGAAGATGGCGCGCCAGCGATCGGGTGCGGCCTGCACGGCGGTGAGGAAATGTTCGAGACTCTCCGATGTCGCCTCGGTCGGGCTCCCGGCGCCGGCGAGCGGCACAGCCTTGGCCATCTGTGCCAGTGCCGCGGTTTCCTCCCGATCGAGTGAGGCGCGCAGCAACTGGTCGGAATCGTCGAACAATCCGTAGACGACGGGGCGGCTGACGTCGGCCTCCTTGGCGACGGTGTCGATGGACACCTTGTGTACGCCCTGCTCGACGATGACGCGCAGGACCGCGTCGAGTAGTTGTTCGCGCCGCTGTTCGGGTGCCATTCGCGGTGCGTAGGCGCGGTTTCGCCGTTCGGCCATTGTCGCGGTCCACCTCTTTCGTTTCTGGGGCCTGCTTGACATCCGGCAGCGCCGCCGCCAATACTACACTCACTGTAGCTACAGTGTGTGTAGCTTTTACTGGAGGTGGAAATGGCGCGGCGATACTGCATCATCGGGGCCGGTTACACCGGGTTGGCGGTGGCGAAGGCCTACACGGATCTGGGTTTGGACTACGACCATGTCGAGGCCACGGCGGCGATCGGGGGCAACTGGTCGCACGGGGTGTACGACTCCACGTACCTGATCAGTTCCAAGGGCGTCACCGAATACCCGGACTACCCGATGCCGGAGGACTACCCGGACTTCCCCAGCGCGGCGCAGATGCGTGAGTACCTGCGCGGCTTCGCGGCCGAGTTCGGAGTGGACCACCGCATCGAGTTCGACACCCTGGTGACCGATGTCGCGCCGCTCGACGATACGGGCCTGGCCGGCTGGCGGGTCGAATTCGCCGACGGCACGGTGCGCGAGTACGACGGTGTCGTGGTCGCCAACGGCCATTACTGGGATGTCAACATCCCGTCCTATCCGGGTGAATTCACCGGCACACAGATCCACTCCAAGAACTACAAGCGCCCCGCCGACCTCGACGGCCCGCGCGTGCTCGTGGTCGGCGCGGGCAACTCCGGCTGCGATCTGACTGTCGAGGCCGCGGTGACCTTCGGCAATGCCGAGATCTCGCTGCGCCGCAGCTACTGGTTCATCCCGAAATACGTCCTGGGGATTCCGAGCGGAAACTTCGATGTCGGTTCGGTGCCGGTGCCGCGGCTGGTGCAGGAAGCCATTTTCCGGTCGCTCGTCACCATCGGCATGGGCAGGTACGAGAGCTTCGGACTGGCCAAGCCCGAGCACCGGATCTTCGACCAGGATCTCGTGGTCAACCAGCAGCTCCCGTATTTCCTCAAGCACGGCCGGATCACCGTCCGGCCGGAAATCGCGCGCTTCGACGGTCGCACCGTGCATTTCACCGACGGCACCAGCGGCACCTACGACACCATCGTCTGGGCGACGGGGTTCAAGACCACCTTCCCGTTCTTGCGCGACGGCCTGCTCGAATGGCAGAACGGGCAGCCACGACTGGTGTCGCACACCTTCGCGCCCGGCCTGGCGAACCTGTACTTCGCCGGACTGGTCGCGCCGCGCTCGGGCGCGGGCATGCTGCTGATGAACAGCTCGCGGCTACTCGCCGAAGCCGCGCTGCTCCAGCAGCGGTTGCGCACGCCGGTGGGCGATCTCTATGCGCGCGTCAGCGAGCCGTCCGCCGAGATCCTCGCGGGTGGACCGGAATTGCGCTGGGAGGTGTTGCGTGGCCGATGGCTGGTGCGCGCGCTGGCCCAGCTGCTGACGGTGCGAGCCCTGCTGCCGGGTTCCGCCGAGCTCACCCGGGCGGCACCGCGGCCGACCGCGCCCTCCGAGATCGCGCACGGGCGTCGCCTGCTGCGCCCGATCCGTGCCGCCGCTCGTCTCATCGCCTGACCCCTTTCGCCACACCAGGAGTTCGCCATGCCACCCAAGAATCGGTCGCCCCGTATCGTCACCGTCGGCAGTCCATTGACGCTGCCGTGCGGGGTGACCCTGCCCAACCGGATCGCCAAGGCCGCCATGAGTGAACAGCTCGGTGAGGTCACCGGCGCCCCCAGCCAGACGTTGACCCGGCTCTACAGCGCCTGGGGGCGCGGCGGCGCGGGTCTGCTCATCACCGGCAATGTGATGATCGACCGCCGCGCCTACGTCGAGCCGCGCAACGTGACCCTCGAGGACGAGCGCCACCTCGAGGCCGTCGGCAACTGGGCGCGCGCGGGATCCCGCGAAGGTTCGGTCATGGTCATGCAGATCAACCACCCCGGACGGGTCGCGGTCGGACCACTGCACCGACGCCCGGTCGGACCGTCGGCGCTGCGGCCGCAGGCGCTCGGCTTCAACCTGCGCAAGCCGCGGGCGCTGAGCCTCGACGACATCGCCGATCTGCGCCGCCGCTACACGCGCACCGCCGAACTCGCAGTGGCAGCGGGCTTTTCCGGCGTGCAGGTGCACGCCGCCCACGGATATCTGCTGTCGCAGTTCCTCTCGCCTGTCGCAAACCAGCGTTCCGATCGTTACGGCGGCAGTCCCGAGAACCGTCGTCGGCTGCTGCTGGAAGTCGTGGCCGACGTGCGACAGGCGATCGGTCCCGGTGCCATCGTCTCGGTGAAGCTCAACTCCGCCGACTTCCAGCGCGGGGGACTGACCGAAGCGGAATCCGTCGATGTCGCCCTCGCGCTCGAACAGACCGGAGTCGACCTGCTGGAGATCTCCGGCGGCAACTACGAAGCTCCCGCCATGACCGGCGTCGTGCAGGACAGCGCCAGGGAGCGCGAAGCGTACTTCCTGCGCTACGCGCGAGAACTGCGGGCCCGCTCGGCGATACCACTCATGCTCACCGGCGGCGTCCGCACCCGTGCCTTCGTCGACGAGGTGCTCTCCGACGGCGCGGTCGATGTCATCGGGATGGGCCGCCCGTTCGCCGTGCGGCCCGACATCGCGGCGGAACTGCTGGCAGGGGCCAGGGAACCGCAGAGCCTGCCCACCGCACCGCGCATCCCCCTCGCGGCCGCCACTCCGGTCAATTCCTACCTCCAGCTCGCCTGGCACGCGGCGAACTTCCGGCGCATCGCGGCGGGCGACAAACAGGTGACCGGACTAGGGGCGGTGCGCACCCTGGCCGCCGCGGGCACCACCGTGACCGCGCGCGCACTCACTCAGTTCTGACTTTCGAGGAGAACCCATGTCGCTACCCACCCCCACTTCGAGTACCAGGGCCGTCATCACCGGAGCGTCGTCCGGTATCGGTGCCGCGCTCGCCGAAGGTCTCGCCCAGCGCGGATATTCGCTGATCCTGGTGGCGCGCCGCGAGGACCGGCTGCGCGAGCTGGCCGACCGGCTCGACAGTCGCTACGGCATCGAATCCGAGATCCGCACCGTCGACCTGGCCGCGCGCGGCGAACGCGCGAAGCTGTGCGACGAGCTGGCGGGGCGTGACATCGCCGTGCTCTGCAACAACGCGGGCTTCGCCACCTACGGGGAACTCGCCGCCGCGGATCCGGCGCGCGAACGCAGGCAGGTGGAACTGAACACCGTTGCGGTGCACGACCTCACACTCGCTGTGCTGCCCGGCATGGTGGCGCGCCGCGCGGGCGCGATCCTGATCACCGGCTCGACAGCGGGCAATCAGCCGGGCCCCAACAATGCCACCTATGCCGCCTCCAAGGCGTTCGCCAACACGTTGGCCGAGTCCCTGCACGGTGAGCTGGCCGGTTCCGGGGTGCAGTGCACGCTGCTCGCGCCCGGGCCGGTGCGCACCGAATACGCCGAGGTCGCCGAAGTTCCCGAGCTCGACCGCTTGGTCCCCGGTCCGCTGTGGGTGAGCGCGGAACAGGCTGCGGCGCAAGCGATCGCGGGTATGGATGCGGGTCGGCGGCGGGTGGTGCCCGGTCTGTTCGCGAAAGTGCAAACCGTCGGCGGTCAGTACACCCCGCGTGCGCTCGTCGGACCGCTGCTGCGCGCGGTCTACCGAAAGGTCAAGTAGCCATGGGCTGGGAACCTGCCATCCGCACTGTCGGACGCTCCCTGAGCACCGACCTGCGTCGCGTGCTCGCGATGGGTGACCCGCGCCGGAGCCTCTACCGGGACGCCCACTACTTCAGCGCGACCGTCGAGATCGATCCGGATCGGATGCGACAGTGGCTGCCCGCCGGCGTCCGGTTGACCGAACCCGCGCGCGCGGACCTGTTCACCGCGTTCTTCCCCGACAACAACTTCGATTCGCAGGGCTACCACGAGGCCGGGCTGTTCGTCCACGTCAGAACCGTGCAGGGCACCGGAATCCACTGTCCCTGGATGATTCTCGACGACGATGTGGCCTTGATCATCGGCCGGGAACTGCTCGGCTACCCGAAGAAGCTGGGCGAGATCGACTGGACCGTCACCGACACCGAGATCCGTGCTGAGGCCACCCGCCGTGGGCACAAGCTGCTCAGCATGAGCGGCAGGCTCGGCCCGACCCTGACCGATCCACCGCCGATCCTTGGCCGCCCGCACCGCAATGTGGTCGGCCTGGCCGGTGTCTTCCCGTCCTGGCTGGTGGGTTTCACCCCGCGCGAGCGTGTTGTCGAGGTCCGCCGGATCGACGACTTCCAGCTGACAGTCCACGGCTCAGAACGTGATCCGCTGGACCAGATGGGCATCGGCCGCGTGATCGAGGCCCGGCTGCACCGGGTCGACCTGCTGGGAGTCTGGGTACCCCCGATTCCGATCCGGCCACTCACACCGCTGTTCGCGGCCGGCCGTCTGCGGCCACGGACCCTGTGATCGCCGCGCCTCCGACCATTGCCGCCAGGAGCCTGCCATGAGCATCGCCGACCGGCTCGCCACCGAGCCCCTCGCCATCCCCCGACCGGCCACCACCGCGCCGTTCACCCGTATCGACACATTCGACAAAGCGCTGACCGCGCCCGGCGGTTTCGGGCCACGGCTTCGCGCCGCGCGCACCGCCGCACTGGCCTTTCGTCGGGAGTTCGCCGCCACCGGCCGCCCCGACTCGGTGCGCACCTGCGACCTGATCTCCCTGCCGTATCCCACCCGCTACGGACTCTTCCGGGCGGCCGTGAGCCCGGCGCCGTTCCTCACCATCAGCAACCGCATGCTGATCGTGCGCTGGACCGACACCGACGGCACCCGCCGCACCCTGCTGTTCGAACCCAGTGATCACGAACTCGATTCCTACACACCCTATTTCGCCGAACTCCAGCGGTACACGCCCGGGCCGGTGCGCAACCTGTTCGTCACCGAGCACTCCGACGTGCTCACCGCCTGCCACCGCGCCGGAATCGATCCGGCCGAGGTCGACTATCTCGCCTTCGACCACCTGCACACCCAAGACGTCCGGCGATGGCTGGGCACCACGCGTCCCCAGCCAGACATCAGCCCGAACGCGCCGGTGGTGGCGGCGTTCCCGAACGCCAAGCTCCTCGCGCAGCGGGACGAACTGGAAGCGATGGCGGATCTGCACCCCTACCAGCGGCCCTGGTATCAGCCCACCACCTTCGTCGACCTACCGCCGGCGAAGATCGTGCCGCTGGACGGCAGCGTCCTGCTCGGACCCGGCGTCGCGCTGCTGTCCACGCCCGGACACGCCATGGGCAACCAGTCGCTGGTGCTCAATACCGACACCGGGATCTGGGCGATCAGCGAGAACGCGATCGCCACCGAATGCCTCACCCCGGAGAACTCCCGCATCCCTGGTCTGGCACGGACGGCGAAGTCCTGGGGACACGAGGTCGTGCTCAACGCGAACACCATCGAGACCACCTACGAGCAATACAACTCGATGGTCATCGAGAAGACCATCGTGGATGTGTCGCAGCAGGACTCGCGGTTTCTGCAGTTCTTCCCCTCCAGTGAACTGACCGGTGCGCTGCTCAATCCCGGCACGGCACCCACGTTCAGCCACCGTGCGATTCGGCACGACTGAGCCAAGGCGGACATCATGACCACCACCGCAGGCTCCGGCTTCTTCGCTCGACTACTCGATCCGGCGCAGCGCAGCGACCCATATCCGCTCTATGCCGACATGCGTGCCCACGGGCCGACCCGACTCGGCCGGACACCTGTCGTGGTGCTGTCCTCCTATCGGGACTGCGTGACCGTGCTCCGGCACAGGGCGGCGAGCGTGGAACGCCACCACGCCTCGATTCCGCTGGGGCCCACTCCCGTTCACGACCTCGCCGGGGAGCACGCCGGTGCCCTCGCCGGCACCGCCTCGATGCTGTTCCGGGACGCGCCCGATCACACCCGGTTGCGTCGCCTGGTCGCCAAGGCGTTCACCCCCGCCGTGGTGCGCACCCTCGAACCGCGCATCACCGAGATCGCCGATGCCGCCCTCGACCGCGCGGCCGAGCGCGGACACCTCGACATCGTCGCCGATCTCGCCTACCCACTGCCGATCACGGTCATCTGCGAACTGCTCGGGGTCCCACTCGACGACGAACCGCAGTTGCGGCAGTGGTCGACGCTGCTGGCGCGCAGCCTCGATCCGATCTCGGCGACCGTCACCGCCGACCGCCCCGATCCCGCGCGACTTGTCGGCGCGAGCAACGAAATCCACGACTACTTCGAACAACTCGTCCGCCGTCGCACCCGGTCAGGCGAGGATCTTGTGTCCGCGCTGATCGCGGCGGAGGAATCCGGCGACTCGCTCACCCACGACGAACTCATCTCGACCTGCGTACTGCTGCTCATCGCCGGGCACGAAACAACAGTCAACCTCATCGCCAACACCCTCCTGGCCCTGCTGCGCCATCGCCACTATCTCGCCATCCTCGGCGTCGCCGCGCCGTTCGCCACCGCGGTGATCGAAGAGAGCCTGCGCTACGACCCGCCGGTGCAACTGGTACCCCGGATCGCCCGCGAACCCATCGAACTGCCCGGAATCGAGCTGGCGGCAGGTGATCTCGCGATCATGCTCATCGCCGCGGCCAACCACGACCCCGAGATCTTCACCGACCCCACCCGGTTCGACCCGGCCCGCGCCGATCGCCACCTCGCCTTCGGCCTCGGCCAGCACTTCTGCCTCGGCGCACCCTTGGCCCGCCTGGAAGCCTCCGTCGCGATCACCCGATTCGCCCGCCGCGTCCACAACCCACGCCTCGTCGTTGACCCGCCGCTCTACCGAGACCACATCACGCTTCGCGGCCCCGCGACCATGCCGGTCACCTTCACCGCTATTGCCTGATCCGCCGCCCCGGCATTCGGCAACCAGCCGCGGCGCTGACCTCGACCCAGCATCCGAAAGCGGTGAGGACCGGCGAAGATCCACCGCGCCGAACGAATTCGGCGGTCCGCAGCTGGGACGCCTCCGGCCACGGGTCGGCCCGGGATCCGTTCATGACCTCCTGTGCGGCGGCGCCGAGGCGGCAAAAGGTCAGTGCGCGAGTTTGAGTCCGACGACGCCGGAGACGATCATGGTCAGGAACACGATCTTCAGTACCGCGACCGGCTCGTCACCGGTGGCCATGGCGTAGGCCACGGTGAGGACCGCCCCGATCCCGACCCAGACCGCGTAGGCGGTGCCGATGGGGAGTTCCCGCATCGCGAAGGCCAGGCCGGCCATACTGGCCGCCAGGGCGGTGAAGAACACCACCGATGGCCCGAGCCGGGTGAAGCCTTCGGTCTTGCCCAGGGCGGTGGCCCACACGGCTTCCAGGAATCCGGAGACCACGAGCAGAATCCACGACATGACAAGCCCTCCTCGGGCCGTCTTGTCGCACTCCGGGTACGGCACCCCTCGTCCGGAAGCCCTCTTCCCGGGCTCGATTTCACTGTGGCACGCCGGCTACCGGGCGGCAAGCGATGGTGCCCGACCTCACCACCCGGTCGTCACGGCAGGTCGGCGAAGCGCACGTCGTCGGCTACGGCGGTCGCATGGAGGCCGTCGGCGCCCGGCTGGATGGCCGTCAAGCGTGCACCGAGCGGCAGCCGCTGCAGCGGCACGACGAAGGTCAGGGTCCGGCGCAGCATCGTCAGCGAGAGTGTCGGCCCGCCGACCGCGGACTGGACCGAGACCGGCGTGACCTCGATGCCCTCGTCGGTCGGCGCGACGGTGACGAAGACTGTCGCGGGCACCGACATCCCGGCCACCGGGAATGTTCCGGTGACGCGCAGCCCGTCCGGGCTGTCGGAGATCGATTCCACGCCCGAGGGCGCGAAGCCCCGCACGACGTCGTAGGGAACGACGGCCGTCGCCGTCGCGGTGGCCGCGACCAGGTTCGAGGTGCGGTTGCCGAGCACGTCGCTCAGCGGCGCGGACACGTCGGTCAGCACGACATCGAGGTGGTGGACGGAGATATTCTCCCCAGTCCAGTCGCCCACCCGGATATCGATCTCCGGATAGACGCCGTCGGCGGCCTGGGTCAGAAAAGGAAACCCGCGGATATCGACATCCGGCCGGTGCGGAAGGTTGTACTCGGCCGCGACCTTGCGGCCGATCTCGTTCTGCACCAACACGACTGCGACCCGATCGCCGCCGATCAGCGCGATCACCGACACGACGATCAGTATCAGCACTGCGCGCATACACTCACCCTCTCGACCATCCCACCATCATGCTGTGCCCACGGACCCGGTATGCACAGCTCGGCCGCCTGTCACACGGAGCAGTTCGAGTTTGCCCGCGTCGGGGGATGTGGCGGCGGCGGTGTAGGTCACCATGTACAGGTCGGCGCCCGGCACCAGGAGCACGTCGCAGTCGAGCAGAAGTTCTCCCACTTCGGGGTGGATGATCGTCTTCCGATCGGTCACGTGTTGTGCTGTGGTCGCCGTCGCCCAGAGGTGAGCGAAGCCTGGCGAACCTTCTCGCAGGTCCTGGACCAGCCGGTTCAGGCGCGCGTCGGTGGGATAGCGGGTCAGCGCGTCTTTCAGGTCCGCCACGATCGACGCCGCGAACGCCTCGTCTCCGCGCTCGGAACGAATCGGCCGCATCGCCGCACGCGCGGCGCCGTGGCCGAAGAGCGCGAGCGCGAGATTTCGTTCCGGTGCCGGGATCACGGCGGGATCGCCGTGCAGAGCTGTCCACATGCTGTTCCACCACACGAGGGACCAGTCGGCGGTGAACACGCCGATCGGGATGTCACCGAGGCGAGTGGTGAGTCGTTGGATACCGGCGGGAACGTGGTCGCTGATGGTCCCGTCCTGCGGCGGTAGCTGTCCCGCACTGCGATAGAGCTGATCGCGCTCGGCGCGGGACAGTTGCAGAGCCCGGGCGAGCGCCGCGACGACCTGAGGTGAGGGGTTGACGGCGCGACCCTGCTCCAGACGCAGCAGATAGTCGACCGACAGCGACGCCAACTGGGCGAGCTCCTCGCGCCGCAGCCCGGGGGCGCGACGGCTCCCGGTGACGGCGAAGCCCGCGTCGAGCGGTGACAGACGGTCGCGCCAGGTGCGCAGAAGCTCGCCGAATCCGGGACGGGCGGAAACCATGGAGCCATTCTCGCCGCGCGGCACCCGACGAGCCTGGGTACTGCCGGTCCTGGTGTCGGTCACGGCACTGGTTCGACCGATCGCGGGCGGCGAATGTCGATGACGACATGAGTAGTAATCCAGTCGAGGAGGTTTTATGCGCACCATCGTCATGACCGGCGCGAGTCGCGGCATCGGGCGGATCGCCGCCGAGCGCGTCCTGCGACGTTCGCCCGATGTGCACCTCGTTGTCGTCGCCCGAGGTTCATCGGGACCCGAGTTGTCGGCAGCGCTGCGTGCGGACGGGTATGAGGTGTCCTCCGTCTCGGCCGATCTCGGTTCGCTCGCGAGCGTCCGGACCGCGGCGATCGAGATCTGCGATCGGCTCGCCGCCGGCGATCTTCCACCGCTGTGCGGCTTCGTCGGCAACGCAGGTATTCAGTACACGAACGCGCAGACCACAGGCCCCGAAGGGCTCGAGGCGACGTTCACAGTCAACGTGTTGGCCAACCACCTTTTCGTCCGGCTGCTGGGGGAGCGCTGCACCGCGCCTGGTCGCATCGTCATCACCGTGAGCGACACCCACTTCGGCGATTTCCGGCACAACATGGGCATGGTTCCAGGCCCGGCCTGGCAATCTCCGGATGCGCTGGCCCGCATCGGCGCTTTCCGGGAGCCGCACACCACAGCCGCTGGGCGTACCGCGTATTCGACAAGCAAACTCGCCGCGATCTATCTGGTGCACGAATACGCCCGTCGGCTGCCCGCCGGGATCGATGTCGTCGCGTACAACCCGGGATTCGTCCCCGGCACCGACCTTGCCCGCGACGCTGACCCCGCTTCCCGGTTCGCGATGCGGCACATCCTGCCGATCATGACGCTGACCCCGTTGGCCACCAGCCGCAGGGCCGCGGGGCGATACCTCGCGGATGTCGTGCTCGGTGATATCGCGGCGCCCACCGGGTCGTACGTCGACCGCGGCCAGGTGGCCCGGTCATCCGCGGAATCCTATGACCGGCAGCGCGAAGCCGAAATATGGGAGGCAGGCGAAGGTTTCCTCGCGGCATACGACGCCTGAAGCGACAATCCCGCGATCCAGCCCGCTGGTTACCTTCGGCCAGAGTGGTTATGTCCGGTGTAACGGGCCCTCGCGGGCTCGATCGACTACAGGGACGAGAGTGACCATGCTTGTGCGAAGAACAGTCGTGACGACAGCGTTGATTGTCGCCGTGCTCGGTGGGTCTGCGGGCTGCGCCGAGGTGGAGAAGGCGGTCAACAAGGGTGGTGACACCCGGTGTAGTGAGTACACCGCCCAGGACTCGGCCAAAAAGCACACGACGGTGACCAAGTTCCTCGAAGAAGAGCGCGGCGACGACGCACCGATCGACCAGAACACCGTCGATCTGGCGGTCGCGGCCATCAACCTTATGTGCAGCGCCCAGGCGAATCCGGATACGCCGATCCGGGAGGCGGATCTGTCCGGAGTGCTGGTGCCGAAGTAGGGCGCGAACTCACCGGGGACGTGCCTGCGCCCGCCCGCTCTGGCTGTGTGCGTCGGCGTTCAGGTTGAATCCGGTGACTGGCCTGACTTCGTGTCCGGGTCGACCTTGTCGGCGCGTTCCCACTCCTTGTCCAGGTCGGCTCGCGAATCGGCCGCGTCGTTGCGATGCACGTTCGCCTGCTGGGCGAGCTGCTCGGCCTGCGCGGCTTTGGCGTCGGCTTCGGCCTCGGCCGCGCGGCTCTTGGCGGCGATCTCCTCCGCCCGCGCCTCGCGCTGACCGATTTCGACTTCCTGTTCCGCCGCCCGGTCACGGATGCTCGCTGCTTCGGTCCGGTGGTGTTCACGCTGCCTGCGCATCAACAGCCACGCGCCGACGAGCACAACGACTACCGCGACGACGATGATCACGATCACACTGGTGGTGCTCATCCTTTTTCTCCTCGCACCCCTCTCCAATCCTAACGCCGCTCGACCACCATCGAGCTGGGCAGATAGCCACCGGCTGGGGATGCTCACCCGCACAGCGCGTGGGTGAGCATGGCGTGGATATCCACGGTCGTGGGTGTACCGGTGTAGGAGATGGTGACCGCGCGCCCGGCCGTGCCCGCACCGGAGAGGGCGGAGAAGCCGTGGACGCCGCCGACATGGCCCACAAATTTCGCGCCACACGGTAGTTGCGTGTACGCGATGCCGAGCCCGTAGGAGATGCCGTCTCCGTTGCCCATGTCGGATCCGTCGAGCATCTGCTGCAACTGGGTCAGCGGCACCACCTGCCCGGCCAGCAGCGCGGCATAGAACCGGTTAAGGTCCGCGCCTGTACTGACCAGCGCGCCCGATGTCCACGGCAGCGACGGCTCCATGCGCGTCGCCTCGGCGACGGTGCCGTCTTCGGTGGCGTACCCGGTCAGATGCGGATCGCGCAGACCGGTTTCACCGGTGGCAGGCAGGTAGGTGTCCGACAGACCCAGCGGAGTGAGAATGCGATCGCGCAGCTCATCGGCATAACTGCGCCCGGTCACCGCCTCGATCAGCATTCCGGCGACGATGTAATTGATGTTGGTGTAGCTGAACTGGGTGCCGGGGGCGAACCGCGCGGGATAGTGCAGCGCGAGCGCGATCTCCTGCGCGGGGGTGAAGGTGCGGCCGTCCACTGCCGCGGCGTGTTCGCTCGTTTCCCGGGACGGGGTGGGGTCGGGCAGTCCGCTGCGATGACCCAGGACCTGGCGGACGGTGATGACATTCCCGTCCACGCCCGCACCGGCGAGAAGACCGGGCAGATATCTCCCGATCGGCTGGTCCAGGTCGATCCGGTGTTCGGACACCAATTGCAGCGCGATCGCGGCGGTGAAGGATTTGGTGATGCTTCCGACCCGGACATGTTCGGGACGATCGGCCGGGATCGGGGTCTGCGCGGCGATATCGGCGAGACCGGCGGCCACGACGGTGCTGTCGCCGTTGTCGGTGAGCGTTGCCAGAGCCCCGACAGCGCCGGAGCGGATCAGCGCGTCGAGATCGGCGCGCACCGCGTCCGCGCGGGCGGCAGTGACCGACGGCGCGGAAGCGGGCTCGGCCGTGCTGGTCGTGCAGGCAGTCAGGAACATCACCGCAGTGCAGACCGGGAGAACGAAACTTCGTAGACGCATGCTCCGACGGTAGAAACCAGTGTCCCGCAAGCACATCGGACTGCGGTACGGCAGGACACCGGACTGGGGAGCCAGACTCGGATCAGCCTGCGGTACCGACCCCCGGGGCGACGGAGTCGGGCAGGATCTCGACGTATCCGTCCGTGCCGTTCACCCGGATGCGCTGACCGTCACGGATCAGTTCGGTGGCGTGCTCCACGCCGACGACGGCGGGCAGGCCGTACTCGCGGGCGATCACCGCACCGTGGGTCATCAGGCCGCCGACTTCGGTCACCAGGCCCGCGATCGCGACGAACAGCGGGGTCCAGCTCGGATCGGTGTAGGCGGTGACCAGGATGTCGCCTGGTTCGAGGTCGGCCTGTGCGATATCTGGCACGACGCGGGCGCGACCCTCGATCGTCCCGGCGGACACTGCCATTCCGGGGAGTGCGCCCGTGGGCAGGTCGGCGCGCCGGTATGCCCCGGACAAGGTCTCACCGTCGGAGGTGAGTACGCGCGGCGGGGTGAGCGACTGAAACGCGCGGAACGCGTCCCTGCGTTCGTCGATGAGCTCCGGGCTCGCCCGGTGGGTGCGGGTCACCTCGCCGAGCTCGTCGAATGTCAGGTAGAAGATGTCCTCGGGCTCGCGGAGCACTCCGGCCTCGACGAGACGCGCGGCCTCGACGAGCAGGGCTTGCTTGTAGACGAAATAGCGGCTGACCATGCTGTACTTCGGATACTCCCGATAGCCGGAGAACGTGCGGACGCGATCGATCATCCGTTCGGTCTCTTCGGCCTTCCGGTCTCCGTCCGGCAGGGCGCGGAGTCGTTGCAGGAGCTGTTGTTTCGTCTGCTCGGCGTCGCGCAGACCGTCCTCGAAACGCTGCCTCCCCGCGCCGGGCCCGAAGTTCTTGATATTGCCGAGGATCGTCGGCACGAGTGTGGTGGGGCTTTCGCTCCAGCGTGGCCTGGTGATGTCGATCTCGCCGACGCAGCGCATGCCGTAGGTGTCGAGGAAGTCCTCGATCGCGGCGCGTGCTCGCGGACCGCCTGTGTGTTCGTCCAGTTCGTCCAGGAAGCCGCCCCCCGCCGCCCCTTCCTTTTCGACCTGCTGCAGAGAGGCGACCACCTCCGGATGCGGGCGGATCGCATCGGCGACGTCCAGCAGTGCGAAGCCCATCTCCGAGGTGACGTTCCCGGGAACCGACTGGGTGAGCGCGTCGCCCGCGTTCTTCTCGCCCAGCCATTCCCGCAGCCGATCGTTGAGCCACCACGTGGCGTCCATGGCGGCCGTGATCACCTGCAGACCGCGCGGGGTGAACAGGACTCGCCGCAGCTCCTGGATATCGGTCAGGATGAAGTCGACCAGTGCCGGTCCGGACTGGGTCCGGATGTCGCGTTTCAGGGTCGCGAGGGAGGACTCGCTGGTCGCGATCAGCTCGGCGACGAGGTCGGGATCGGCCTCGATCGGCGCAGGTGCGGCACCGGCCGATACTGCGGTGGAATCCTCGTCCGGGACCTGACGAACGAAGTCACCGCGATCGATCACGGTCTGCAGTGCGTCCCCGATCAGCGGATCGGACTTGCCGAGCCCTTCGATCAAGCCCGCGCCCTTCGCCGGCGACGACAGCAACGCGGTGACATCGACGAACAACCGTCCACCCGCGGTACGCATGGGTGCCCGGCTCGTCAGCTGCCACAACGAGATTCCCAACGGCTTCATCGCATCGGTCATCATCTGCTGATGGCCGACCGACACGTAGACGCGGTTCTCGTCGTCGGCGGCCACGGGAATCGGGAACAACGTGGTGATCGGCCTGCTCTGCACGATGCGCAAACCCTTGCCGTCCAAACACCATTCGATGTCCTGGGGGCTGCCGAAATGTGCTTCGATGCGGCGGCCCAGCCGCGCGAGCTCGAGCACCTCGGCATCGGACAGCACCGGTTCGTTTCGGCGCTCCTGCGCGATCTCGCGCACCTGTGTCCCGCCCGTCGGCACCGGCTCGACGGCGAGCTTCTTGGTGGCGATCGTTGCGCTGGTGATGTCGCCGTGGCGGACCCGGTAGACATCGGCGTTCACGAGGCCGGAAACGAGAGCCTCACCGAGACCGAAGCCCGCGTCGATGGAAACAACCGTGCGATCGGAGGTGACGGGGTCGGCCGTGACCAGGATGCCCGCGGCGTGTGGGAACACCATCCGCTGCACGACTACCGCCATTCGAATCAGTTTGTGGCCGAATCCATTTCGCAGGCGGTAGGTGACGGCCCGCTCGGTGAACAGCGAGCCCCAGCATCGGCTGACGTGCTCGAGGATCGCCGCCGCTCCCATGACATTCAGCGAGGTGTCCTGCTGGCCGGCGAAGGACGCGGTAGGCAGATCCTCGGCCGTAGCACTGGATCGGACAGCGTATGCATCATCCGCACCGAGCCGGGCGTGGGCGCTGATGATCTCGGCCGCCACGTCATCGGGAATGACGAGCTCTTCGATCGCGCACCGGATCTCCGTGCTCAGCTCGTGGATCGCTTCCCGGTCGTCTGCCTCGAGGCGCGACAGCCTCTCGATCTTGTCGCCGATCGACGGCGCGCCCGCCATGGCCTGTACGAAGGCTTCCGTCGTCACACAGAAGCCGTCCGGTACCTCGACACCGTCGATGCGCGACAGTTCACCGAGGTTCGCGCCCTTGCCGCCGACGATCGCGACCTGCGTCCGGTCGACCTCCCCGACATCCAGCACATAGACCATCCCCGCTACTCCTGACCTGGTGGTTTCGGTTTTCGCGAGCGATTATGGACCACAATTCGGCGCCTCATGATGGCCCGGAATCGTGTATACAGTAGAAGGGGGAAGGGACGAAGCATCGCGCGATGGCGGGCTTCGGGTTTCACCGGTGAATCTCGGTACATCTCGGTACGACTCAGGATCGGACAGGGGTGATCTCGGATGCGCTGTGTCGTGTTCGGCGCCACCGGATACCTCGGTGGCCGGCTCGTTCCGGACTTGCTCGACGCCGGGCACACGGTCCGGGTCCTCGCCCGGGACCCGGGCAAACTCACCGAGGCGGTATGGCGCGACCGGGTCGAGGTGGTGCGCGGCGATGTCACCCGCGTCGAGGACGTGCGCGCCGCGCTGGACGGTCAGCAAGTGCTCTACTATCTCGTCCACTCCCTGGCCCGAGCGGATTTCGAGAACGTGGATCGCGAGGCGGCGAGTCTGGTCGCGACCGAATCCGACCGCGCGGGACTGACCAGGCTGGTGTATCTGGGCGGCATCACTCCCACCGGCCAGAAGCTGTCACGACACCTCGCCTCGCGTGCCGAGGTAGGGGAGATCCTGCTCCGCGCGCCGACCCCCGCCGTGGTGTTGCGCGCGGCGGTGATCATCGGTTCCGGATCGGCCAGTTTCGAGATGTTGCGGTACCTGACCGAGCGGCTGCCCGTCATGGTGACGCCGCGCTGGGTGCGCAGCCGGATCCAGCCCATCGCGGTGCGAGACGTGCTGCACTATCTGGTGCGCGCGGCCGACCTGCCCGGCCGGGTGAACGACGCCTTCGACATCGGTGGCCCCGACGTACTCACCTATGAGGGCATGATGCGCGGTTACGCCGTCGAGGCGGACCTGCCACGCCGGGTGATCGTGCCCGTCCCCGTGCTGACTCCGTGGCTGTCATCCCAATGGGTCAACCTGGTCACCCCGGTACCGCGTGCCATCGCCGTACCACTGATGGAATCGCTCATCAACGATGTCGTGTGCGCGGACCACCGCATCGCCGACTACATCCCGGACCCACCGGACGGGCTCACCTCCTATTCCGGCGCGGTGCGGCTGGCGCTGCATCGCATTCGCGATCTGGACGTCCCCACCCGATGGTCGGACGCCGGCCTGCCCGACGCCCCGTCGGACCCCTTGCCCACCGATCCGGACTGGTCCGGCGGATCGCTGTACAGCGATGTGCGGGAACGGGATACGACCGCCGACCCGGCTACCCTGTGGGCGGTCCTCGAAGCCGTCGGCGGCGAACACGGGTGGTACTCCTTTCCCCTGGCCTGGGCACTGCGCGGGTGGATCGACCGGCTGCTCGGCGGTGTCGGCCTGCGCCGCGGTAGGCGCGACCCGCACCGCCTGCGGGTGGGCGAAGCGCTGGACTGGTGGCGCGTCGAACACCTCGAGCGTGGACGGCTGCTGCGGTTGCGCGCGGAGATGCGGGTGCCAGGGCGTGGCTGGCTCGAACTGTCGGTCACCCCGTCCGCCGACGGCGGCGCCCACTACCGGCAGCGCGCCCTGTTCGAACCACACGGCTTGGCCGGGCACCTCTACTGGAAGGCGCTCAGCCCCTTCCACGCGGCCATCTTCGGAGGGATGGCCCGCAACATCACCGGGGCTGCCGAGTGAACCGGGGACGAAGAGGGCGGTTCAGAGGAGGGCGGGTACCCGCTCGGCGGGCAGGGGCGGAGACGGCGGGGTGCCGTCGCCGAAGGGTCGTCCGCCGAGTTCCTCGCGGTGATGGGGGGTCAGCCAGTTCGACAGATCCGGTCCAGCGGGCACGACTCCGGTCGGGTTGATGTCGCGGTGCACCACGTAGTAGTGCTCCTTGATCTGCCCGAAGTCGATGGTGTCGCCGAAGCCGGGGGTCTGGAACAGGTCGCGGGCGTAGGCCCACAGCACCGGCATCTCGCTGAGTTTGCTGCGATTGGTCTTGAAATGGCCGTGATAGACGGGGTCGAAGCGGGCCAACGTGGTGAACAGGCGCACGTCGGCCTCGGTGATGGTGTCGCCGACCAGGTAGCGCTGGGTGCTCAGCCGCTCGGTGAGCCGGTCGAGGGCGGCGAAGAGCCGGGTGTAGGCATCGTCGTAGGCGTCCTGCGAGCCGGCGAAACCGCAGCGGTAGACGCCGTTGTTGACCTCGCGGAAGACCTCGGCGTTGATCTCGTCGATCTGGGCGCGCAGCGGTTCGGGATACAGCCGCGGTGCGCCGGGCCGGTGGTAGGCGGCCCACTCGGTGGAGAAGTCGAGGGTGATCTGGGCGTAGTCGTTGGTGACGACCTGCCCGGTCGGGATGTCGACCACCGCGGGCACGGTGATGCCGCGCGGATAGTCCGGGAACCGGGCCAGGTAGGCGTCGCGCAGCCGGTGGATGCCCAGCACCGGGTCGACCTCACCCGGGTCCAGATCGAAGGTCCAGCTGAGCTTGTCGTGGGTGGGCCCGCACAGGCCGAGCGACAGCACCGGTTCGAGCCCGAGCAGCCTGCGCACGATCAGGGTGCGGTTGGCCCACGGGCAGGCCCTGGCCGCGACGAGCCGGTAGCGGCCGGGTTCGACGGGGTAGCCGTCGCGGCCGTCGGCGGTGATCCGCGTCGTGATGTAGTTGGTGTCGCGGCGGAACTCACCGGCCTCGACGTAGCTCCCCGCATCGGAATCACTCACCTCCTCAGTCTTGCAGATCCACCTGCCGGTGCGCCGTGCGCCGACCGATTCCCTCGGCGTCGCCGAGGGCCCGGCGCAGGCTGTCGGGACCCAGGCCCCGGGACAGGCCGAGAATCACTGCGGCGCAGCCGATTCCGGAAAGGACGAGGCTGGTGGTGAACAGGGCGGGATAGCCGGCTAGCTCGCCGACGATGCCCGCCGCCATACCCGCCACACCTTGGACGACGACGATGGCGCAGGCGAGCAGGGTGTAGTCGCTGCCCGCGTGGTCGGGCTCGGAGGCGTCCATCATGAGGGCGAACACGGCGACGGTGGCCGCGCCGCCGAAGACGTGCTCGGCCAGGCTGGCGGTGACGAGGAGTTCGAAACCACCGAGGCCGAGGGCGGCGAACAGATACAGCGCGATGCTCGCGGTCTGGGTGACACCGCCGATCAGCAGCGCACTGCGTCGGCCGTAGCGGTAGGCCAGCCAGCCGCCGAAGGCCGCGCCCGCCAGTGCGCCCGCCGAGGAGAGGACGCCCTTGATCACCGCGATCTGGCCGAGATCGAGACCGGCATCGGACAGGAACGGGCCGGTGAGCGCCGACGCCATCGAATCGCCGAACTTGAACGCGCCGATCAGCGCGATGAAGACGAGGACGCCGGGGCGGCGCAGCCGGATCCACCAGGCGCCGAGCAGGTGCGCCGGATGCGGGCGCGGCGGGCGGTCGGCGACCGGTTCGCGCAGCAGCCACACCGGCACCGTGGTCAGCACGATCAGTACTGCCATGGCGAGGAACAGCATTCGCCACCCGGACACGGCGAACATCCACAGCAGGGCGCCACCGCCGACGATCATGCCGATGCGGTAGGCGCCTACCTGGATGCCGTTGCCCAGCCCGCGCTGGCGCGGACCCAGCAGGCGCACCGCGAGACCGTCGGTGGCCACGTCCTGCGTCGCCGAGAGCAGGTTCACCACCACGATGCCGACGAACAGCCAGCGCAACGACGACGACAGATCGAGAACGGCGAGGACCATCGCGACCGCGGCCGCGGACAATTGCAGCACCAGCAGCCAGGTGCGCCGGGTGCCGTAGCGGTCGACGTAGGGCGCCCACAGGAACTTCAGCGCCCACGGCAGGAACAGCACACCCGAGGCGCTGATCGCGACCAGCGAATACCCCGATTCGCGCAGCACCACCGGCAATGCCTGAGTGAAGAAGCCGAACGGCAGGCCCTGCGCGAAATACAGGGCCGACAGCAGAACCAGCGTGCTTGTCGTGATCACACCCGGTCGGGTGGCGGTGCTCATGGGGACATCGTCGCAGAGCGCCCCCGCCCCGCACCCTTTGTGATCCCGCTGCGCGCAACCAGTGAACGCGCAGGCCGACGGCGTCATCGTGGGTTCATGACATCCACCGAGACGAAACGCGTGGCCGATTCCGAACTGGATGACGCCTTCCGCCCGATCTTCGACCGCATCGCCTCCGGCGCCGTCGCCCGCGAAACGGACCGGGAACTCGCCTACAGCGAAATCGCCGACCTGCGCGCCGCCCGGTTCGGCGCGCTGCGCGTTCCGGTGGAGTTCGGCGGCTACGGTGCGACGGTGCACCAGCTGTTCGGGCTGCTCATCGACCTCGCCGCCGCCGAATCGAACCTGCCGCAGGCACTGCGCGTGCACTTCTCCTTCGTCGAAGACCAGCTGCTCGCCGAACCGGGCCCGGCGCGGGAACAGTGGCTGCGCGCGGTGACCGGGGGCACCCTGGTGGGCAACGCCATCACCGAACCCGGTGTCGGCGCGGTCGACCGGTACCGCACCCGACTCACCCGCGACGGCGAGCACTGGCGGCTCGACGGCACCAAGTTCTACAGCACCGGCTCCCTGTACGCCGACCACATCCTCGTGGCCGCCGACCGGGACGGCGAGCGGGTGGGTGTCCTGGTCGGCGCCGGCGCCGAGGGCGTGCGGCAGCACGACGACTGGGACGGCTTCGGGCAGCGGCTCACCGCCAGCGGCACCACGGAATTCACCGCCGTGCGGGTCACCGAGGAGCAGATCCTCGGCCCCGGCTACGGCGTGCCCGGCCCCACCTACGCGACCGCGTATCTGCAGCTGATCCAGCTGGCGGTGCTCGCGGGCATCGCCCAGCGCGCCGAAAGCGATGTGCGGGACTGGGTCTCGCGACGCACGCGCGGCTATACCCACTCCGCCGCCGACCTGCCCCGCCACGATCCGCTCGTGCAGCAGGTGATCGGCAAACTGTCGGCGGCCGCGTTCTCCGCCCGCGCGAACGTGCTCGCGGTGGCCGATCTCCTCGACGAGGTGCTCGGCGCCGGAGCGAAGGACGACACCGCGCTCACCGCGGTGGAACTCGCGGCCGCGCAAGCCCAGCTCGCGGTGATCGACACCGTGCTGCCCGCGACGAGCCTGCTGTTCGAAGTGGGCGGCGCGTCCATCGTGTCCGAAGGCCTGCGCCTGGACCGGCACTGGCGCAACGCGCGCACCATCTCCGTGCACAATCCCGCCATCCAGAAGGCAAGGGCGGTGGGCGATCACCTGCTCAACGGCACCGACCTTCCCTTCGGCTGGAGTGCGGGCGAACGGGCTCCGGCCGGAGAGCAGGCGCGATGACCCGCCGGATCCGGTTCAACGCCTTCGACATGAACTGTGTGGCCCACCAGTCGCCCGGGCTGTGGCGCCACCCCGACGACCAGTCGCACCGCTACAAGGAGCTCAGCTACTGGACCGAGCTGGCACAGTTGCTCGAACGCGGACGCTTCGACGGCATCTTCATCGCCGACGTCCTCGGCATCTACGACGCCTACGGCGGCAACGACATCGCCGCGCTGCGTCACGGTGCCCAGGTACCGGTTGCCGATCCGCTGCTGCTGGTGACGGCGATGGCCGCGGTCACCGAGCACCTCGGCTTCGGCATCACCACCGGCACCGGCTTCGAGCATCCGTTCCCGTTCGCCCGGCGCCTGTCCACCCTCGACCACCTCACCGACGGCCGGATCGGCTGGAACGTGGTGACCGGCTATCTGCCCTCGGCCGCCCGCAATCTCGGCGCCGACGACCAGCTCGACCACGACGACCGCTACGACCAGGCCGACGAATACCTCGAAGTGCTCTACAAGCTGTGGGAGGGTTCGTGGGAGGACGACGCCGTGGTGCGCGACGCCGAGCGCGGCGTCTACGTCGATCCGGCGAAGGTGCACCACATCGGCCATCGCGGTCGGCATTTCACCGTGCCCGGCATCCACCTGTCCGAACCGTCGCCACAGCGCACCCCGGTGATCTACCAGGCGGGCGCCTCCCCGCGCGGTGTCCGCTTCGCCGCCGAGAACGCCGAGGCCATCTTCGTGGCCGCGCCGTCGAAACGCGTGCTCACCCAGACCGTTTCGCGGATCAGGGCGGCGCTCGAGGAAGCGGGCCGTGACCGCTATTCGGCCAGGATCTACGCGCTGGCCACCATCGTCACCGATGCCACCGACGAGGCCGCGCGCGCCAAACACGCGGAGTACCTGTCCTACGCGAGCGTGGAGGGCGGGCTGGTGTTCATGTCCGGCTGGATGGGCATCGACCTGTCGCGCTACGACCTCGACGACCCCATCGGCGAGGTGCACAGCAACGCCATCCAGTCGGCGGTGGCCGCGTTCCAGGAATTCGACGACGACGGTCGCGAATGGACCGTGCGCGACATCGGCCGCTGGGCCGGTATCGGCGGCATGGGCCCGGTGTTCGTCGGGTCGGGGGAGACCGTCGCCGACCAGCTCCAGGAATGGGTGGACGAGACCGACCTGGACGGGTTCAACCTGGCCTACGCGATCACCCCCGGCACGTTCGACGATATTGTGCGGCACGTGGTTCCGGTGCTGACCGCGCGCGGTGTCTACGCCACCGAGTACGAGCCGGGCACGCTGCGGCACGCGCTGTTCGGGGCGGGGGACCGGCTCCCCGACGGCCATCGCGGGGCGAGTTACCGCGTGGGCGGCCGGAATTCGACCGCCCTGCCGGAATCGGAGTCCCGGCCGGGTACGGTCGCGGCCATCGATTCCCGCTGATCACAATCCTGCTGCGGCGGCGCGGAATCGAGCATCATTCCGATATGACATCGCACAATACCGCTTCACGTTCCCCGCGTTCGGCCGCGATCGTCGGCGCCGGACAGACCGGCGTCACCGCGGCGCTAGGTCTGCTCGACGCCGGCTTCGAGGTCACGCTCTACAGCGACCGCGACCAGCCTGCCCTGCGCAACGACGTCCCCGCCACCGGCACCGCCCTGGAATTCGGTGTGGCACAACAGGCCGAGCTGGCTCTCGGCCTCGACCCCTACACCGCCAGGGCACCCCGCCACACCGGGCTCAGCGTCCGCATCGCCGACCCCGACCGCAACGAACTGATCGCCTTCGACGGCGTGTTCGACGGCTACGTCGGCGTCGCGGTCGACACCAGACTCAAGGCCGACGAGCGGCTCACCACCTTCCGCGAGCGCGGTGGCCGCTTCGTCGTCGAGCAGGTCACCCCGGAAACCCTCGACGGCATTGCCGCCCAGCATGATCTGACCCTCGTCGCGACCGGTCGCGGTGGTCTGTCCGACCTGTTCCCGATCGACACCGCACGCACCGTCTACGACGCGCCGCAACGCTCGCTGCTCACCGTCACGGTGACGGGGCTGGGCCACGACCCGAGTGTGTTCGCCCACCGCAGTCCGGCGGGCGGCGCGCACAGCGGATTCTCCATCTTCGCCGATCAGGGCGAGGGCTGGTGGGGTCCCTACCTGCACAAGGACGCTGGGCCGAGCTGGGCTTTCCTCGGCTGGGCCCGGCCGGGCAGCGACTGGGAACGCCGCTTCGGCGCGGCCGATTCGGCGGCCTCGGCGCACCGTATCGTCACCGAGCTGTACCGAGACTACATCGACTGGGATCTGCCGGAAGTCCTGGCCACCCAGGTGATCGAGGACGACCCGCACTCGTGGCTGAAGGGCGCTGTCCGGCCGGTGGTGCGTGCGGGCGTCGGCACCACCGCGAGCGGTCATCCGGTGGCTTCGCTGGGCGACACCTCCGTCGCCTACGACCCGATCGCGGGGCAGGGCGCGCAGAGCGGGCTGGTCCAGGCGCAGCGGCTGGTCGCCGCGGCCGCGGTGCACGACGGCGCCTTCGACGAGACCTGGATCGCCGCGCGCTACGCCGAATTCCTCGCCGCGCGCAGCGATGCCGCCGCGAAGGTGACCAGGCTGTTCCTCAGCGATCCGGCGTTCGCCGACATCGGCGGGCAGTTCTTCGCCGCCGCGGCGGTCGAGCCGCGGTTCGCGAGCGCGCTGGTGGGACTGCTGCATCATCCGCAGCCGTTCCTCGGCATCGAGACCGTCGAGCAGGCGGGCGCCTACATCGAGGAGGTCACCGGGCTGCCCGCGGGCGAGGTACTGGCCCGGTTCCAGCCCGCGGGCAGATTCGCGCGGTCGGAGTACGGGGGCGCGCTGACCCGCGCCTGAGCGGTCCGGATATCACCGCCGCGAGGGTCGTTGCCTCGCGGCGGTGAACCGGCTACTCGAATTCGCCGATGTTGCCGATGACGCGGTTCAGCTGGGCGCGGCCGTCGGACAGGTTGTAGGTGACGCACGCGATGGCGAGTTCGCCTGCTTCGATCTTCGCGGCGATGCTGCTCGACCGCTGGGTGAGCAGCAGCGCCGTCTCCTCCACGTGCCGGGCCTCGAGCTCGTCGACGGTGCTGAGTCCCTCGCGGCGGCCGAGCAGGATCGAGGGGGTGACCCGCTCCACGATGCTGCGGATGAACCCGCCGGGCACGGCGCCGGAATCCAGGGCGTCGATCGTCGCGCGGACGGCGCCGCAGCTGTCGTGTCCGAGGACAACGATCAGCGGCACGCCCAGCACGTCGACGCCGTACTCGATCGATCCGAGCACCGAACCGTCGACGACGTGACCGGCGGTGCGGACGACGAACATGTCGCCGAGGCCGCGGTCGAAGATGATCTCGGCGGCGACCCGGGAGTCACCACAACCGAACAGGATCGCCGACGGATGCTGCCCAGCGGTCAGTTCGGCACGGTCGGCTGCGCCCTGATTGGGATGCTGCAGCCTGCCTTCGACAAAGCGATCGTTTCCATCGCGGAGTGTCTTCCAAGCGGTAACGGGACTGGTATGCGGCATATGTCCAGTTTTACACGGTGCTGCCGGTTCCTCGGTCCGCCACCTCGGGCGTGGCGCCGTGCCGAGGCTCCTGTGCCAGGGGGCCGCAGCGGACATCGAACCGGTCGCGCACGGTATCCAGGGTGCGACGCAGGTGTTCGCGGTCGCGACGGTGCGTGAGCGCGAACCGCGTCATGGCCGCCACTCGGCGTGGCAAGGGATACCAGCGATCGAAGTCGAGTCCGAAATCGCGAAATACCGTGAGCGGAACGTTGTCGTAGATGATGCCGGCGTTGTACAGCGTGAGCGCGAACAGCGTATACGGGACAACGGTTCTGGTCTTGCTCAGCAGTTCCGGCACGTCGAGTTCGTAGAGTGGGGTGTCGCTGATCCGGTCCAGGAACATCAGGTGGGTCAGGAAATAGCCGATCATCGAGGTCAAGTACAAGGTGGCAGACCGGGGCTGAATCGACAGGACCGCTCCGCTGCTGGAGACGTAGGGCTCGTAGGGGTGATCGCGCCGCATGACGTAACCAGTGCAGTTCACTATCCAGCTGCCCGGCGGGATGGTCGTCGTCACACCGCTGCGAAAGACCAGCCGGGTCGCCTCGTGGTCGTCGACGGCATCCACGAGGTAATCCATCACCACCCGGCGCAATCCCTAGGCGATCGTCGAATTCTCTGCTTCCGAAAGGATTCCCAGCAGGAAGCTGCCCGTCTCCGGGGTCACCCAGGTGCCGTATGTCGTGCGATGCCAGTCCCACACGTCGGCCTCGTTGGTTCCGTCGAAACGGCGGCTGGTCTCTCGGATGAGACTGCTGGAAAGTTCACCAGCCCACCACCTTCGGGCACCAGCAGGGAACAACCGCTCGCGGCTCTGGAAGAACGTCCCCACCCCGGCTACGAGATTCACCTCGCGGCCGGGGTACTCCGTGATGAGTTCGAGCGCGGTGTCCATGGCAGTCTTGCCGCCACCGATAATCCATACCGGGGCAGCACTGCCTCGTATGTCGTCGCCGTGGAGATCGCAGAAGTCGGGCGATACCGACCGCACCCGCGTGCTGGAGACATCGAACGGCGCATTCGGCGCGATGCGGAATCCATAGGCTTTGATCAGGCGCTTGGCCTCGACCACGACGGTCGCGCCGTCCGCGGACTCGCAGGTGATCCGGACGATGCCCGCGGTCTCGTCGTGCGAGACCATGGTCCATCCGAAGAGCTCGTCGACCTGGACCCGCTGTTTGATCGTGTCGAGGCAATATTCGAGGTGATCGAGCACCTCGGGTTTCGTCGCCAGGTACGAGCGTTCCCGACCGAGGGTCCATGCGATATTTCCGGCGGTGAACAAGCCGTGCGGCTGGTGCAATCGCACGTATGGGTAGGTGTCGGCCCACATCCCCCCGACCTGTTTTCTGCTGTCGACCAGGACGACCTTCTGATGACGTGCGAGATACCGGCTGGCGACCCACAAGGCATTCAGCCCGGTGATTCCCGCCCCCACAATGCACACATCGCAAGTCTTTGTCGTCATGGCCTCGGCCTTAGTCGGCTGATGTCATCGGCCCGCGTCGCCGCTGCAGGACGCGCTGGCATACGGACCGGTGGCGGTCTGCTCGGCAAGGACGTCGTCGCCCACCAGGATTCGGCAGGTGATCTCGCCGCCGTCGGCGCCGGCCGAAGCGGTGAGGGTGACGGCCTTGACGATTCCGTCGACGGTGACTTCCTTGGTCCAGGGCAGGGAGACGTCGGTGTCCGTGGCGACGTCCATGCCGCGACCGGAGTAGGTGATCGAACTCGCCTGGCTTGTCCCGTCGACCTGGTAGGTGACGGCGACGGTGCGGTTGATCTCCTTGTCGACCTCGTTCAGCGCGGTACCGACGAGGGCGATGCAGGCGCCTATACCGAGCACCATGACCAGCAGGACACCGCCGAGCACCCATGGCCAGACTTTGCGCTTGTTGGGCGGGGGCGCATAGCCACCCTGGGGGTAGCCGCCCTGCGGATAGCCACCTTGGGGATAGCCACCTGGGGGATAGCCGCCTTGGGGATAGCCGCCTTGGGGATAGCCGCCTTGGGGATAGCCGCCCTGCGGGTACGGGGTGCCGCCCGGTGGCTGACCGGTCGGCGGCTGCCAGCCAGGTGGCGGCCGGTTGTGGGGCTCTTGCGGCGATCCGGGAGGCTGGTGGCCAGGTTCATCCGACATGTGAGCTCCTTTGCTCGGCGACGTGCGGCTCCGCACCGTAAAGGTGAGACCTGGGTCACAAGATTGATCGTACTGTGGGTCTTTTTCGGTCGGAAGAGCCGGACAGGGGCGTGATCAGCGGCGTTTCCGGGAATTACCAGGCCCACCTCGACCTGACCGCAGTCCTCGGGTAGCCGCCCGGCGATCGTTCCATTCATCCAAGACCAGCGGGGGATGCCCGGCCTACCGTCGGATCATGACAGCGACACATTCCCCCACCGGACGATCGGTCGACGATCAACTCCTCGCCGTGCTCGACGAGTGGCAGGCCGCGATCGTCGCCAACGACGCGGACCGCATCGGCTCGTTCATGACCGACGAGTGGGTGATGGTGTCCGAGAACGGCGTCACCACCGCGGCACAGTTCCTGGCATTCGTCCGGTCGGGCGACCTCACACACTCGGCGATGGCGCGCGTCGGCGACGCGCGAATCCGCTACTACGACCGGGTCGCGCTGCTGACGACCCGCGTCGTCAACACCGCCCACTACCGGGGTACGCGGTTCGACGCCGACGAATGGACCACCGACGCCTTCATCCACGACGACGGCCGATGGCGGTGCCTGCTGACCCAGATCACCGCGACGAAGGTTCCTACCGATAGCCCCGTTTGATCAGGTACGCGGCCCCCGCCTCGAACCCCGCGGGGCTGAGCTGCTCGAATCCGAAGGCGTCGGCGAGCCGGTTGGTCGTGTTGAACGCGGCACAGACGGCGAGGGCGTCCCTGACCTGCTGGTGCGAAACACCGGCGGCCAGCACAGGAATTTTGCGGCGTCCGGTGGCGGAAAGCCGGAGAACAAGCGGACGAGCGCGAACAGCAATCTGGTCCCGGGACGGTACCCGCGGTCGAGAATCTGGAGGCGCATTATGAATCGTCCTCCTCTGGAATTGCTGCGGCGAGGGCGGTGAGTCCGGCAGCATACATACGCGCGGACTGCCCGACCGCTGCTGCTATCACCAGTTCGAAGAGCTGGTCCTCGCTGAATCCCGATTCCCGCGCCGCGGCGAAGTCCGCATCGGTGATCGCGACGGGTTTCGTGGCGACCTTGTCGACCACCGTGTGTAAAGGCGGGGCGACATCAATGTTGTCGAAAGCGCGCTGTCGTTGATCCGGTGATGTCGCACCCGCTCCGCGGAGAATACTGTCGACCAGAACACGGAGCATGGCTTGTTTGGTGTCCTCGTGTCGCATGCGGTCGCTCACCTGCCCAACGATAGGCGCACCGCACATAGCTGCGTGTTTCCCTGCTTGCGGCGTGCTGCGATCGCTATCGTGCAGGGGTTCGGGCAAGGCTCTGACGGAAGTGAGTGCGGTGAAGCAGCTGACCAGATCCGGCGAGGCGGTGCGGTTGGCGCCGCCGACATTCGGCAGTTTCCTGCGCTGGTTGCGCGATGATCGCCGGATGTCGCGCGAGCGGTTGGCGATGTCGGCGGGAGTCAGCGCCAGCTACGTGACTCACCTGGAGTGGGGCGACCGGGATCATCCGGCGCGTGCGGTCGTCGAGGCATTGGCGGACTGCCTGGATCGGGCCCGGACGCTGCGGGTGACCGAGCGCAGGCATCTGTTCGACCTGGCGGGGATACCGATCGCGGTGACTCCCTCGATCGGCCAGCTGCGCGCGGCCATCGGCGACGATGCGCTCCGCAGTCTCGACGCGCACCGTGGCGGGATGGCGGGATACTTCGACTCCCGCGGCAATATCCTGGCGCTCAACACGGCCGCACGCACGATGCTGCCGGGATTGCGCGAGGGCGGCAACGGGCTGCACTGGTTGTTCGGTGACCAGCTGGCACGGCAGGTTGTCGTGAACTGGGACGACGTCGCGCGGAGGTCGGTGAGCGGACTGCGCGGGCGAATCGGTGCCGTCGGTCAGGCCGGATGGCCCGAGCGCCTGCTCGGCGAGCTCGGGATGTACCCGGAGTTCTGCGGGCTGTGGCGCCAAGGTGAGGTGACGTTTTCGACAGGGTTGTCGCCGATTCGACTCCGCGACCCGATGACCGGGCGCCCCATTGACGTCACCGTGCAGGTGTTCGACGTCGACGTCGTCGATCACCCGGGATGGGTGCGAATTTTCCTCGGCACGTAATGCGATCACGCTTTCGAGTCACAGGGGAACAAATGAATTCCACGCGCGGGCTCGATCCCGAGGGCGGCGACACGGCACCTGCGGTCCGGCGCAGGGGTTTCCACCTGGGCGGGGCGATCGGCGCGCTGGTACTGGTGTGGCTGTCGCTCACGCCGTCACTGCTTCCGAGGGGGCCGCTGTTCCAGGGCGTCGTCACCGGCGCGGCGGCGGCCTTCGGCTACGCACTCGGCCTCGCGGTCGCCGCGCTGATGCGGTGGATGGTGCAGCGAGAGCCGGGGCCGACGCCCACGGTTGTCCGGTGGGGATTGGGAATCGTCGCGGTACTCGGCACGGTGACCGTCCTGGTCTGGTACGCCGATTGGCAGAGCGATCTGCGTTCGCTCATGGGGGTGAGCGGCCTTGCCTGGCATGCCTACCCGATCATCGTGGCGATCAGCGCCGTGGTGTTCGTGGTGTTGATCGCGGTGTCGAGATTGTGCTGGGCGCTGTCGCGCTGGGTCGGTGGGCTACTGGGGCGTGTGCTGCCCACTCGCGTCGCCGCTGTGCTGGGCGGTGTTGTCGTGGCGGTGGTGGCTGTCGCGGCGATCAACGGCGTCGTGGCCGATGTGGCGATGTCGGTGCTCAACGAGACGTTCAAGGCCGTCAATCAAGAGGATTCCCCGGATACCGAAGAACCCGTCGTTCCGGAGCGCTCCGGCGGTCCCGGATCGCTGGTGAGCTGGGACTCGCTCGGTCGGCAGGGCCGGATCTTCGTCGCCAACGGACCGACCGCACGCGACCTGACGGTCTTCAGCGGCAAACCCGCGCGGGAACCGATCCGCGTCTACACCGGACTCGATTCCGCCGAGAACATCAGGGCCGAAGCGGATCTCGCGGTGGCCGAGTTGCGGCGAGCCGGCGGGTTCGACCGTGCCGTGCTCGGTGTGGCGACCACGACCGGCACCGGCTGGATCAACGAGTCGACCGCGTCGGCACTGGAGTATCTGGCCAACGGTGACAGCGCACTGGTGAGCATGCAGTACTCCTACCTGCCGAGTTGGCTGTCGTTCGTCGTCGACCAGGAACGGGCCAGGCAGGCCGGTCAGGCCTTGTTCGAGGCGGTACACGCCGAGTGGGACACCCTGCCCGCGGATCGGCGGCCGAAGCTGGTCGTCTTCGGCGAGAGCCTCGGCTCCTTCGGCGGCGAGGCCGCGTTCGCCGGTATCCAGGACATGGCCGCCCGCACCGACGGCGTCCTGTTCGTCGGCCCCACCGCGACCAACCCCGTGTGGGGCGACGCCACCGCGCGCCGCGACCCTGGCTCACCGCAATGGCTGCCGATCTACCGCGACGGGCACACCGTCCGATTCATCGCCGACGCACCGGATCTCGCCCGCCCCGACACCGCGTGGGGATCACCCAAAGTGGTCTACCTCCAGCACGCGTCCGACCCGATCACCTGGTGGACACCGCAACTGCTGTTCCAGAAACCCGATTGGCTCAGGGAGGAACGCGGTCACGACGTCCTGCCGAGCACGCGCTGGATCCCGGTGGTGACGTTCCTGCAGGTGTCGGCGGACATGGCCGTCTCGACCGATGTGCCCGACGGACACGGCCACACCTTCCACGCCGACATCGCCGACGCCTGGGCCGCGATCCTGTCACCGGCGGGCTGGAACCCGGCCGACACCGAGCGCTTGCGAGCGATCCTGAGTGGCACCGAATGAACGCCACATCCGGAAATGATCCGTCGCCCGGGTCCTGACGGAAACGTGGAGCGAAACAGCGGCGGTGAAATCCCACTTATCGGTCGAGTCGTACGCCAGAATGTCGCCATGCGGACATTTGCCGGGATGTTGCACGCGGTTATCGCCGGGGTTCTGGTTGTCGTGGCAGGGCCCGGTGTCGCGGCCGCTGTGCCCACGGGAAGTGCCGACCAGGGGCAGCTGCTGCCCTGGCCTGTTCGCGGACCGGAGGGAGTGCAGGCGGCGGGGGCGGCGCTGGCGGACGGCATCACCGGAACGGTGGTGTGGTCACGGGAGGCGCACACTCCGGTCCCGATCGCCAGCATCACGAAGGTGATGACGGCGCTGGTCGTGATCGTCGCCGGTGATCTCGAGCGGCCGGTGACCGTGCCGCAGGAAGCCGTGGGCTACTGCGGCAGGCACAACGGAAGCACCGCGGGGCTGGCGCCGGGCGAGGTCCTCACCGCACGGCAGCTCCTGTACGGGCTGATGCTGCCTTCCGGCTGCGACGCCGCCTACGCGCTTGCCGAGGCCTACGGGCCCGGCCAGGACGGCTTCATCGCCAGAATGAACGACACCGCGCGTGTCATGGGCCTGGCGGGAACACATTTCACCGACCCCAGCGGTTTGCCGAACCCGACCGACAACTCCACCTATTCCACACCGGTGGACCTCGTGGCGCTGGGTGTGCGGGCGATGGGCCTGCCGGTCTTCCGCGACATCGTCGGTTCGCGGACCTTTCACGTTCCCGCCGGAGCGGGTAACCGCGAGCACCACTGGAATTCGACGAACCGGCTGCTGCTCGAATATCCCGGCACCCTCGGCATCAAAACAGGGAACACCGACGCCGCGGGACACTGCCTGCTGTTCGAGACGGTCCGGGCGGGAATTCCGCTGATCGGTGTGGTGCTGCACAGCTCACCCCACAGCAGCGTCACGGCGAAAGAAGACGCCGAGCGGATGCTGAACTGGGCTTACGATCCGATCCTGAACGTTCTGCAGCCCGTGCGCTGATTCGCGCGTGCACCTAGCGCATCAGGTTTCGTCTCGTGGATGGCACGAGGGGTCATGCGCGGTGAACAGCCGGTTCAGCGCCGTTTCCATGGCGCGTTTGCCCGACGGGCTCAAGGCGGCGAGGAACTCGTCCTGGACCTGTTCCAGCTCGGCGAACGCCTCTTTCAGTGTGCGGAGGCCCTTCGGAGTCGGTACCACGACGTGTCTGCGCCGGTCGTCGCCACGCTCGCGGGCTGCCATGCCCGTGCGCTCCAAACGGTCGATCACAGCGACCATGGTCGTGCGGTCGAGGCCGGTGACCCGGGCGAGATCCTGCTGGGAGAACACGCCCGTACTGGCGTAGGACAGTACACGGAAGTCCTTGCCGCGCAGGCCGTAACGGTCCAGCGACTGCTCCACGGCATCGCGGGCCGCATCGCCGACCCGGAACAGCATGAAGATCGGCGCCTGGGTGATCTGCTCCACTGCCGTCGCCTCTCGCATCAGCCCATCTTAGTCACGTACGCTGATCGTCAGTACCACTGATGATTGGAGCTCGATATGCCCGATGCCAGAGTCGTCAAGGTCGCCCTCGTGGTCCTTGGCCTGATCACCATGACGCCGGTGCTGGCACTTGTCACGCCGGCTGCCCTGGAGTACTACGGACTGACTCAACTGGCCCCGATGGAGGAGGCCCTGCTGCGGCACCGCGGCATGATGCAACTGGTCCTGGGAGCCGCGCTGGTCTGGGCGGCGTTCGTCCCCGCGGTTCAGGTGCCGGTGGCGCTGGCCGCGATCACCACCAAGACGACGAATCTGGTACTGACGCTGTCGGATTCGACCACCCGGCCGGACGCCCCGTTGTTCAGCACGGTGTTCGACTCGCTGGCCGTGCTGCTGCTGATCGGCCTGATCGTGCTGCGGCTGCGCCCGACAGCGAGCCGGGTGAGGATCTGACAGGAACCCGCGTGCGCTCACCGTCCCGCGGCGGTGAGCCGGTGGTCCGCTTCGAGCAGCATCCACCCGCTCAACTGCACCGAGAGATCGCGGCTCAGGTTCACCGACGACTCGGCGGCCGAGTCCGCGAGCGGGAGAAAGGTGCCCGGATACTCCCGGACCGTGACAGCACGGGTCCAATCGGTACCGAACAGCGGTAGCCCGTCCACCTCGGCGCGGTGTTCCCAGGCTGCCCGCGCGGACGCGTGCACGATGTCCGCGGCGGTGGTGTCGCCCAGGGACAGTGCGACTTCGGCGAGATATCGCGCGAGGATACCCATGAACAGCCCGGAATCGCCCCCGGCGGTCGCTGTGATCACCCCGGCGTCGGTGAGCTCGTCCGCGACCGCGGCGACGAGCGCGGTCGCCCGGTCATGGTGGCTCGATTCGCCTGTGCGCAGCGCCAATTCGGCTTCCAGCCCGATGGTCACGCCCTGGCAGTAGGTATGGATGGTCCGGTTCACCCTGCCGCCGGGCTCATGGACACCGTCGAGGATCAAGCCGCTGTGCGCGTCGCGCAGACGGGTGTGCAGGAAGTCGGCAAGGTCCCCGGCGCGGGAAAGCTCGCCAAGCCGAGCCCACGCGATAGCGGTCGGGCCGATCGAGGGGGTGTTGTAGTAGTCGTCGCCGAAGCGCCATGGCACCGCACCGACGGCCGGGTTCCAGCCGTCGATCAACTCCGCTCGCAGCTCCTCGACGGCGTCGCCGAACCGGATGTCGAGCAGCCGGTCGGCGCGGTCGAGGGCCAGCGCCAGCCACGCCATATCGTCGTAGTACCGGTTGGTCCAGCCCGTGATGTTGCGGGTTCGGATTCCGCGGGCGATCGCGACGACCCGGTCGATGCGTTCGGGGGTGCGGGCGCGGGACGCGGCGTCGACCGCACAGTCGAGCAACTGAGCCTGCCACCAGTAGCACCAGCGTCCGAACGACTGTTCCGCTGCCGACGCCGGCCAGACGAGCGCGCCCAGCTTCCGCTGCGTCAGCCCCCAGAGCGGGCGCACATGCCGCTTCACGATCGCTCGTTCGGCCAGGTCCGCCCGCTGTCCGGGGTCCGTGGGGCCGGTGGACAACGCCCGCGTGATGGTGCCCGCCCGCCCCGGCTGCTCCAGCGCGGAGTACGCGATCGCGGCTCCGGCCGCGAACAGCGCACTGCGTCGGTTGATGCCCTTGTGCCGGCCAGTCATCTGCTCGAGCTCCTCTTACTGGATAACGACATCGGAGCCGAGAACCGTACCGACAGAGTCCGGTGCCGGAATGACCAACACTTGAACTACTCAGGTTTGCCGCGAAAACGTTGTCGGAACCTACTCGGTGAACTCGACCTTGGTTCCGTCGATCCAGCCCGGCAGATTGTCCGCGACGAAGTCGGACATGTCGCGACCTTCGTCAATGGTGGATTCGACGTCGGCGAGGTAGGCGGCCATCGCTCGCTTGGCCGACGGAGTGGACGCCGCGGTCAGGAACTGGGCGCGTTCGATGTGCAGACCCTTCTCCAGCGACGTCGAACCACCGTGGTAGATGGCGTGTTTGATGC